>NZ_JBHTGY010000001.1:0-338978 GCF_042676305.1 Paenibacillus sp. GCM10027630
ACCACTTTCCAAATTATTTACTATATTATATCAAATTAACGCGGTGAATTGGTGAATTATATTAAAGAAAAAAAAGACTGCCGAGACTTTCTCGACAGCCTGAAAAACTCCTGCTAATAGAGGTGGTATAGCTGAGATCAGCCAAAATACGTAGAATTAGCATGAGAAATTCCATTTATATGGCTTGGGATGCTATGTTTGGGAGGAAATAACGTGACTTTTTCCTGATAATTGCGTGGGGTCACTGGGCTGCGATAACATGCTATAAACGAACCCGTAACCCGATACCCGCGGTTAGCATGCGTTAGAAAGCGACCTCGTCTCTGCTATTTACTAGTACCTAACCGTAAGAGTATCCCGGTCTCTTTTACAATGACAGCAACCTCTGAACATCTGTTCTCGCTCCATGACTTAAGCAACATTAGAAAGGGTATTTCAACTTTAGTACTGTAAATCACTAGAATTATCTTATGTGTATAAAAAAGAACCCTCCAATAATCGGAAGGCTCATTAAGCAGTTACTATAACAATGGGAAAGTTACACTTTATAAGGCAACTTCTTATGAGGCTGCAACTTCTTTAACGATTTGAACAACAACCTCGGTTACTTTAACCAAGTCCTTGATTGCAATCTGCTCTTGTGTCGTATGAATATGCTCATAGCCAACTGCCAAATTGACTGTCGGAATCCCCATACCATTAAACACATTCGCATCGCTCCCCCCACCAGAGTGGAAGGTTCTTGGAGTGCAGCCGACTTTTTTCAAAGCTTCTACTGCCAAATTAACAACAGGAGCTTCTAAATCGTACATGTAAGCGGGATAAATGATCTCACTCTGAAAATCGACTTGCGCACCCATCTTAGCTGCGGCATTCTCACATGCTTTGCGCATTGAGTCCAGCTGGCGCTCAAGCTTATCCTGCACAATACTGCGCGCCTCGGCTTCCAATTCAACACGATCAACTACAATATTCGTTGCACCGTTCACACCACCTGCGAATCGACCGATATTAGCCGTTGTTTCACTGTCGACCCGACCCAGCGTCATCTGTGAAATAGCTTTGCTCGCAACTGTAATCGCACTTATTCCTGATTCAGGGTTAACACCTGCATGTGCGGAACGTCCAGTGAAGGCAATATTGATCTTGGCTTGAGTCGGTGCAGCTACCGCGATATCTCCAATATTCCCATTGGAATCCAGCGCATAACCGAAATCAGCCTGCATCCACTTAGCATCCATCGCTCTTGCGCCCTTCAGTCCCGATTCCTCGCCTGCTGTAATGATAAACTGAATTTGCCCGTGCTTAATGTCTTGTTCCTTCAGAACACGGATTGCTTCCAGCATCGCAGCCAAGCCCGCTTTATCGTCACTGCCCAGAATAGTTGTGCCATCGCTTCGAATAATGCCATCATCGCCTATAATTGGCAATATTCCTTTACCGGGAGTCACCGTATCCATATGCGAGGTAAAAAAGATGCGGGATACGTTGGCATCCGTTGTAGCAGCTAGTGTGCAAATCAAATTGCCTGATCCGTGTCCGATTTTCTCGGCAACATCATCCTCTTCAACACTTAAACCAAGATCCTGAAATTTTTTCTTTAACACACGGCTAATTTCCTGCTCAAAACGGGTCTCGCTATCCACCTGCACCAATTCGATAAATTCGGTCACCAATCGTTTTTCCTGAATCATCTCTTTCCTCCTAAGCTGGTTTTAAGTTAAAATAGTATTACTAACAACTGAAATGTCAGTAAGAGGAGCTGAACTTGATGCGAAACAAGCTAGTGTTTAAAGTTATTATTTACTTAATGATCGCTTCCATGCTGTTGTCGACGGTATTATTTACCGTTAATTTATTTATGTAGCGCATTAACTTAATACAACTTGGATTCCTGATTATAAGACTCCATGTTTTCCTTGACGCGCTGCAGGAATCGCCCACAAATAACTCCGTCCAAAATACGGTGATCCAAGGACAAGCATAGGTTGGCTATAGAACGTACCGCAATCATATCTTGAATGACAACAGGCTTTTTGACAATCGATTCAAAGGTGAGAATAGCGGCCTGTGGATAGTTAATGATCGGATATGATGCGATAGAACCGAACGAGCCTGTATTATTTACCGTAAAGGTTCCGCCTTGCAAATCATTCAGGGACAGCTTGCCGGCTCTGGCCTTTCGAGATAAGTCATCCACTTCTCGTGCCAGACCGGCTATATTTTTTTGGTCTGCTTTTTTAATAACGGGAGTAATAACGGAATCCTCCGTGCCTACAGCAAGCGAAATGTTAATATCGCGCTTCACAATAATTTTATCAACAGCCCAAACAGAGTTCATTATAGGATAATCTTTAATTGCACTGACAACCGCCTTAAGCATAAAAGACAAATAGGTTAAATTAACACCTTCTTTTTGCCTGAAATCATCCTTAAGCTTGTTCCGAAGAAGAACAAGATTGGTAACATCCACCTCAATCATTGTCCAGGCATGAGGAATTTCTGTAACGCTTTGGCGCATCCGGGTAGCGATCATATTACGAATCGGGGTAACATCGATCAAATATTCACTCCGGCCCTCAAGCTCTTGACCTTCAACCTCTATGTTAGGCAATGGCGGATTATGTGACAAGTGAATACCTGTTGATCTTACAGGCCCTTTCGGCTGGCTCGGGATAAATATATCCCCTTTTTCAATTGCAGGAATGGCCGATTCCGTGCTAGCGGCACCACGATTCGCACTGCCGGAAGCCGCGAAGGCTTCAATATCTTTGCGAGTAATGCGGCCTCCTAAGCCAGTGCCGCGAACATCCTCGAGCCGTATTCCATGCTCAGCCGCCAGCTTCAATACAGATGGGGAATATCTGCTGCGCATGCTCACATCAGCTTCCGAAGAGACATGAACAGCGGCATCCCCTTCTGAATGCGTGACAGCATTCTGGTCGGATGATGTAGCTGCAGTGCTGCCAGCTGTCAGCTCGATGATACAAATCGCTTCGCCTACTGCGGCAGTAACACCTTCTTCGACTAACAGCTTAGTTAAACGGCCTGCAATCGGAGATGGCATCTCTGTTGTTACCTTGTCTGTGATCAATTCACACAATGCATCGTATTCCTCTATGTAATCACCCGGCTTTTTGAGCCATTTGCCTATAGTTGCTGAGACGAGACTTTCCGCTAGATGTGGAACCGTCACTTCCATTTCTCGTTTATTTCCGCTCATATGATTTCCTCCTTTATCCCGTTTCCCTCTAAAACTCGGCTAGCTCACGCATAGCATCCTTAATCTTATCCGGGCTTAATAAGTAAAACTTCTCCATGGGTGGATTCATCCCAACTGCGGGTACATCTGGAGCGCACAGTCTCTTAATAGGAGCATCCAGTTCAAAAAGCAGTTCCTCTGCAATAATCGCCGATACTTCTGCTCCCACTCCGCCTGTCTTATTATCCTCATGGATAATTAATACTTTACCCGTTTTGGAGGTTGCTTCCAGAATAGCTTCCTTATCTAGCGGCTGTATCGTGCGCAGATCCAAGATATGCACGCTAATACCTTCCTTGGCTAACTCCTCAGCAGCTTGCAACGCGTATTGTACGGTAATACCGTAGGAAATAACGGTAATATCCGTTCCCTGTCTTTTAACATCAGCTTTCCCGATTTCGATTACATAGTCGCCTTCAGGCACCTCGCCGGTCACTCCGAGATAGCATTTTTTATGTTCAAAATAGAGCACAGGATCAGCGTCCCGAATAGCCGCTTTCATCAAGCCTTTTGCATCGTAGGGGTTTGACGGAGCTACCATTTTCAAGCCTGGGGTTCCGAAAAAAACGGATTCCGGACATTGCGAATGATAGAGAGCACCACCACCAGTTGCACCATAAGGCGCACGAACAACAATCGGACAATTCCAATCATTGTTGGAGCGGTAACGAATACGAGCCGCTTCGCTTATAATTTGATTTGTGGCCGGAAAGATAAAATCTGCAAACTGCATTTCAGCTATAGGTTTCATTCCGTACATGGCAGCGCCAATAGCAACCCCAGCGATGGCTGACTCTGCCAACGGGGTGTCCATAACTCGATCTTCACCGAATTTATCACGCAGCCCTTTGGTTGCATTTAGAACGCCGCCTTTACCTACATCCTCACCTAGTACAAATACGGATTCATCCCGCTCCATCTCTTCAGACATGGCAGAACGGATGGCTTCCAAATAAGTAATAACCGCCATTACCGCACCTCCCCTTCTTCTGCATACACATGTCGCAGTGTGTCCTCAGGTAACGGAAAAGGAGCCTGCTCTGCATAACGTGTAGCATCCGAAATTTCCTGCTTCAGCTGTTCCATAAGCTCTTCTTCCTGTTCATCGCTCCACAAGCCACAATCAACAAGATATTTCCTGTATTTCGGAATTCCATCCTTCGCACGATTCTCTTCCACTTCTTCTTTTGTACGATACAGCATGTCGTCATCGGATGTCGAATGCGGCGATATACGGTACATTACAGCCTCGATCAATGTAGGGCCTTCGCCGCGGACTGCACGCTCACGTGCTTCCTTCATAACGCGATAAACCTCCAAAGCGTCGTTGCCGTCTACCTTAATTCCCGGAAAACCATATCCGGCCGCACGCTCTGCTATACTTCCAGAAATCTGTTTATGAAGAGGAACCGATATGGCATATTGGTTATTCTCACACATTAATATAACAGGCAGTTTATGAACACCGGCAAAATTGCAACCCTCATGGAAATCGCCTTGATTACTTGAGCCTTCTCCGAAAGTTGCGAAGGATACAAAATCCTGCTTCTTCATTTTTGCAGCCAAAGCAAATCCGACAGCATGTGGGACCTGCGTTGTCACTGGGCTTGAGCCCGTTACAATATTGAGCTTTTTATGGCTAAAATGTCCAGGCATCTGCCTTCCGCCGCTGTTCGGATCCTCTGCCTTCGCAAATACCGAAAGCATTAATTCCTTAACAGACATACCCACAGAGAGTACAAACCCATAATCACGGTAATAGGGCAGGAAATAGTCTTTGCCTTGCTCCAAAGCAAAAGCAGCTGCCACTTGAGCAACCTCTTGACCAATACCGGAAACGTGAAAACCAATTTTCCCTGAACGCTGCAGCAAAAATCCCCGCTCATCAAACTTTCTTGCTTTTTGCATAAATCTATACATCTCAACTGCGCGCTCGTCAGACAGTCCAAGCTTGCGGTGCTTTGATAATTGTCCAATAGACATGGGTGCAACCCCCTTCTAACATCCATAATTATTACTAGGTACTAATACTTACCTCTATAAGTATATTATAAACCGTTTTAAATATGAACACAATTTTTATAATGAATAAATGAACCGCCAACTTCGCTATTATATCCCAATAGCACGGCCATCCACGGCCAGCATAGCTTCTCCTAATGCTTCAGACAGCGTTGGATGTGGATGAATCGTTTGTCCGACCTCCCATGGGGTTGCATCCAATACCTGGGCAAGAGCAGCTTCGGAAATATAATCAGTTACATGGGTGCCAAGCATATGTACACCAAGGATATCATTCGTTTGCTTGTCTGCAATGACCTTAACAAACCCGTCGGAATCGCCATTAATCAGAGCTTTTCCAAGCGCAGAAAAAGGAAAACGTCCAACCTTAACCTCGTGTCCCCGCTCTATTGCTTGCTGCTGTGTCCAACCAATAGAAGCAGCTTCTGGACGCGTATAAATGCAGCGTGGCACTTGATGCGCTCCGAACGTATGAGGTTTCAGCCCGCTTGCGTGTTCCACTGCAATAATGCCTTCATGACCAGCGACATGGGCAAGCTGAAGCCCGCCATTAACATCGCCGATAGCATATATGTGTGATTCGGTAGTCTGCATGAACTCATTAACGCGAATCGCACCCTTGTCGAGCTTAATATCTGTTCCTTCCAGTCCGATTCCTTCTACATTGGCTTGACGTCCGACACTTACCAATACCTTGTCCGCATGGAGCTGCTGCTGCTCGCCCTTGCGTTCAACCTGCACGGTTACTTGACCTGCTTCGACTCTAGTGTCTTCCGCTATAACGCGGGCATCGGTCAGCACTTGAACTCCCCTCTTCTTGAGAATCCGCTCCATTTCTTTGGAAATGTCAGCATCCTCAGTTGGCAGCAGTCGTGGAGCATACTCAATAACCGTCACTTTAACACCAAAGTCACTTAACATGGAGGCCCACTCTACACCAATAACGCCGCCTCCAACTATGATTATCGAGGAAGGTAATGCTTCCAGCTCCAACGCTTCATCACTGCTAATAATGAAGCTGCCGTCCACATTTAAGCCGGGCAGCTGCCTAGGTCTCGATCCAGTTGCAATGATCAGCTTGTCAGGTGTCAGCGTAATAATCTCCCCATCGTCTTGCTCAACGGATACAACTCCGCTTCTCGGTGAAAATATCGAAGGACCGATGATGCGCCCATTGCCATAAAACACTTGTATCTTATGCTTGCTCATCAAGTACTGGACACCTTTATGTAGCTGTTCCACTATGTTGAGCTTGCGTGATTGTACTTTGGGAAAATTTAATTGTACGGAGGAAGCCTCAATACCGTATTTATCGCTAGCAAGCATGGTTGCGTACACTTCTGCACTGCGCAGCAATGCCTTACTAGGAATACAGCCGCGGTGTAAGCATGTCCCTCCGAGTTTTTCGCGTTCCACGATGGCAACCGTTTTTCCAAGTTGTGCGGCCCGGACGGCTGCTATATATCCTCCCGTTCCTCCTCCGAGGATGACGATGTCAAAAGCTTGCGTCATATATTTTCAACCTCCTATGAATTTTGCGCAGCAATAGCTACTTTGTAAGCATTAGCCGAGATTTGCGTAGCAAAAGGTACTACATAAGCATTATGCTTAATCTATGATTCTCCTATTGTAACCTTATTTCATGTGATAAATATAGTACAATTTGCGAAAGATGAATGAAATATGAACAATAATATGGTACTTTAAAACATGTAGTTTTGCACTATGCAGGAAGAAAAGGAGCCCGGCATGAAAGTTATGATTGCCCGTTTTATCGCTGTATTGATGTTAGTTATTCCCGGAATTATGGCTACTTACGGATTTTTAGCAATGAAAGATGCTTGGTTCGCCCAGTTCGGAGCAATTGAGGCGAATCCTCATATACAATGGGGAAAGCTGGTCATTGGATTGATCTTATTTTTGGCAGGGGTTTCTTACCTCGGCGGGTGGATTTTCTTCCGTGACCGCAAGCGCAACTATGTCGCTCCCCGCTTTAAAGTAAAGCGTAAAAGACAATAAAAGCCTTCACCAAAGATGGTGCGACTCTTATGTATATCTCTTGAAAAACTCCAACAAGGAGTTTTTCTTCTTTATGTTCACTTTTCAATACTAATCGGAAAAAAACTCTCATGATTCTTCACTGTAAATGTCCTTGATATCGTTACATCTTTTTGGGTTAAGCTCTTCCTTGTCGACCCAGAAGATCAAACCAATGAAGCAAACGGTTACGTTCTATAAGAGTACTCAGTGAAGTTCGCCATGTCAATAAATGTAAAAAGAGCAACAAGATCAGCAGTATTGTCTGCAACATCCACCCTGCAGAGAGAATTGCCCAACAGCCCGCTGCAAAGCCCAACATATTCGCTCCCGTGTCACCCAGCATCAGCTTTCCCCGCAAATCCGGTCCAAACAGCAGGATAGCCCCGATCATCAAAGGAAGAATAAAGGGTACAATCCACAGCCCAAAATTGTCAGCAGAAAATAGAATAATAACAGACAAGGCAAAAAAACATTTCAATGCACGCCCAGGCCGTAAATCCAATAAATTCATCCCATTAGTCATAAGCATGAGCAAAAGAGTGCAGCAGCCCCACTGTAAAAAGGATAATTCCGTTAGCTGCAGCACAAACACCATTGCAGTTATTGCTGTTCCTGCCGCTTTTAGCAGCCCAGTGCTTACCAGCCTGCGATCCTTCCACAGCCTCCAATGTTCCGCAATTCCTTTTACTTCTTTAATTCCAACAGCATCATCAATAAAGCCTAATAAGCCTATTACACTAAGACTCATTGAATATGCCAAAAACTGGTCGTAGTGCTGGGCTAAATAGGAAGCGTCTGTTTCCCATAACCTTCCTCCAGCCGATATGATTACCGTCTCCACCAATAAAAGAAGCCATAACAGCAAACCGCATGCTGTTGGAATTGCTTCCCCCAGGTAATTCTTGTCGAATAATCCATGCGCGTCCATAAACCTTGTCACCAAAGGCAGCAAAGCTAAGCCTACCAATGCCAGTACTCCGCATTGAAGCATTATTCCCACTATCAGCATATCGGCTCAGTCCAACGCCGCCATAAGGTTTCTCCGACTGCACACAGTTGTTTTCCACGATGCAGCCAGCCCTGCATATCCCGTCCCGTTTCCCTATGTGCAAATGGAATCATCAGCTCCTGCACCTTGTAGCCCAACTTCACCGCATCTATGGTCAGTCCAACCTCTACGCCAAAGCCACCGGAGACTCGGCCGATTCGCTCCATCACTTCCCGTTGAATAGCCCTTTGTCCAGATAATGGTGCCATAGCTTCAAATCCAGACAATCGGTATACTCCGTGCTTCGCCAGCATTTTGACAAAGCCCAGACCTCCCCGTTTTTTTGCTGCAGGCAGTCGTGCAATGACCATATCCGCCTGTTTAGCACGAATAGGTGCAATAAGATTATGAAATTGATTCGCAGTTGCTCCCAAGTCAGCATCCAGAAACACTAGTACACTCCCTCGTGATGCGATTCTTCCAGTATTCATTGCCGCCCCTTTACCACAACGATAAGGATGGCGAACAATTAGATCCGCCCAAGGCACTGCTCTCGAATAGGTTTCATCTGTACTTCCATCATCAACAACAATCAATTCGCAATAATAGTCTTTTGCTTCTTCGTCGGCAGACTTATAGATAGCTTTCAACGTTTCAGCGATATACATTTCCTCATTCCAAGCAGGGATAATAATCGATACATGCGGCTTTATTTTCATATATGAATCCCCTTTCCCCATTAAAACGAGTCCTTTGCAGCTCTGAACTAATTGGAATCCCTTGGAGCTTCAGTTAATCTCGCTATTCCTTTGGCATCAGTCAGCTTATCACCAACTTTCATACGGACAAGAATAGTGCTGCCCATTCCTTGTCTGCCTTTTTCCAGGAAATCATACATACTGCTATGTAAGCCAACTGTCACAATTTGTTCGCATTGATGGTCGTAGGATAGCAGCAAGGCCATATCCTCACTAGTCCCATATGAAGACAATGACACTGCATGGAGACCCATTGCTTCCAGCCGTTCCATACCAGGCGCTTCGCCATTGCTGAAGGCATGTACGATAAGCTCAGCGCCGCAATGCAAAGCTGAATCTGATACGCTATCCATATCGCCAATAATAATATCGGGTACATAACCTTGCTCCAACAGTGCGTCAGCTCCGCCATCCACACCAATGAGAACGGGATGTTGCCGTCTTATGTATCCGCTAAGTGCTGCCAGGTCTTCTTTATACTCCCGACCTCGTACGACGATAAGAACGTGCCTGCCTGCCAATACGGTGCTCATTTCCAGACATTGCAGCGGCTTAAGAACAACTTCTTTTTCAAGCTGAGCATAGGTTAATGTATTATCAATAAACTCACGCAACTGTTCATGCAGTAAATTTTGGGCAGAAGTATTTAAATGCAGCCACTTTTCTATTGTAAAAACATTACACGGAATAATTAAATCATCGCCCACTACGATTTCATCATTGTTTATCATGAGCTCTTTATGATTTAAAATCATAGGAAACCAAATGGGCTCTATCTCAACAATCGGGATACCACTTTTCAATAATAGTAAGGGACCGTATCCGGGAGTTTTACCTGACATCGTTTGACCAGCATTAATAACTGCCCTAACACCGGCTTGGATTAATCCATCCGCAGCCAATTCATCCAGATCGTCATGGTGTATGACAGCGACGCTTCCTGGCGATATATGCATAAGCAGTCTTTTGGTTAACCGATCCGCTTGTGCTATCCCTTTGGTGACCTTGGAATGCTGAAGTGAATGCCTTTTGCTTACTGCCATCGATCAGCACTTCGCTTTCTCCTGCCACCTCCGTTTTGCAAAGTAATTCCGATTCTGCATTTGAGGTGCTGGCATTAATATGACTCCATTTCTATTTTCTGTCTAAAGAATCATTCTCATGCATGAAACAAAATCTATTTAAGAAATTTGAATACATAAAAAAACAAACCTAGGCTTGTTTCACCTGGTTTGCCCTTGTCAATCTACTATTCATTCAAAGCTTCAAATCTCCCTGGAACCAGTTCGCATATTCGGTAGCAGCTAATTTTTCTAAAACGTAGTCCTTTATGAGTGCGCGTTCTTCTTGCTTGAAGCTATACTTGCAGTCATTTCCGTTAAAATACAATCCAAGCTCCTGAACAGTCCCATCCTGCAATGTGTCCAATTGAACCACATAAAGCTCGTCAGGCTCATCTGCAAAACGACAGCCCGCAATTATAGTCAATTGATCACTCTGTATGGATTCTAACTCGCAATAGTCGAAAATCATAATTAAACCTCCATTTTTTGTAAATTAAACCGATTGATCAACAATATTCTACAATTTATGCATTTTTACTATGCTATAATAAGGTCAATCTTAGCGTAAGGAGTAGGGACAATGCAAAATATATGTCAAAAAATTGTTCGGGTTCAGAATGGTCTGATAACGGAAATTTATGATGGACTAATGTATCGCGACTTCACTGATAACGATACCGCATTGAAGGAACTTTTGATGGATGACATTGGATTGGATTTCGATTTCATATTAAACACTTACGAGAAGCTTATCCATGATTTATCCGTCTCCTTTCCCCAGCTTCAAGGCTTTATTAATGAACAGCTTCCCGACGGTTGGTTAGTTAGGGCCGAACAACGCTATTCGGATACTCAGTCCCTTCTCTCCCCTCTCCTTGTGTCAGACAAGCATGCAAAAACCTCTCAATAAATTGAATGAATTCAATCCATTACATTAAGAACATAACTTCTTATAGGTCAAGAGCTTGCTTCTTCGAAGTTCAGGAAAGTCCGACGGTTCCTTAAAGCCGGCGGGCTTTTTCTATGTGCTTTTTATTTCTTTTCCACAAACATTCCTTGACAGGAATATTCCCGATAAAGTATATTGAAAATATGAATTTCACTCTTTGGCGCTCTTGCCGTGCCCATCGATTACACATTGTCGAACACTTGCGTAACGGTCCCCTTTGAGTGGCGGAAGTTGTCAATCAGCTTGGCCTCAACCGACCTCAAAACTCCAAGTATTTTCGGGTGCTTCGTGAGGCCGGACTCGTTGAGTGCATGCAGCCACTAATCGACGGATCTACAAATTGCGGCCTAATCCTTTCAAGGAGCTTGACACCTGGCTGGAATCCTACCGACGAATTTGGGACGAAAGATTCGATCGATAGGACAATTATCTGCACAAGTTGCAAGGAAAGGAAGTGAATAATGAAGATTTGAAACATGCATCTCAACAGAAAAGGTAATACTGAATCTATGGATTTACTTACCCATGGGAGGGAATGATAATTAAGATGAAAAAATTAACAATTGGCTATTGGATCTGTACAATACTTACAGTAGCATTAATGGGTGTGGGAGCTATTCCAAATTTAATGTCTGTTCCCGATGCAGTTACATTATTTGTTCATTTAGGTTACCCCGCTTACCTGCTTCCTTTTCTAGGGGCTGCCAAAATACTAGGGGTTGTAGCGATTCTTGTTCCAGGCTTTCCTCGAATTAAGGAGTGGGCTTATGCCGGCTTGGTTTTCGATCTAGCCGGTGCCGCATATTCGACCTTGGCTGTGGGCGACCCTCCGATAGGACTTGTGTTTTTCCTGATAGGATTCCTTGTCATATTTGGATCTTACTTTTTATACCACAAAAGACTTAAATCAGCTCACCTGAATAATACCAAATAAACTTAACCATTATAGAGTTTCATTTTAAAAAAACAAGCAAAATTTGGAGGGATTAACTATGTCGGCAACAAATAATGATAGTGAATTGGTAATAACACGCATCTTCAATGCTCCTCGTGAGCTAGTGTTCAAAGTCTGGACTGAGGCAGAGCATCTAAAGCACTGGTGGGGACCGACTGGTTTTTCAATTCATGTTTCCAAGTTCGATATTCGCCCAGGAGGTATATTTCATTACAGTATGAAATCCTCCGATGGCCATGAAATGTGGGGTAAGTTTGTATTTCACGAGATTATCTCGCCGGAGAAGCTCGTTTTCGTCAACTCTTTCTCCGATCCAGAAGGCAATACAGTCCGTCCACCCTTCAGTGAAACCTTTCCAATAGAAATCCTGAACGTCCTGACCTTTACTGAGAATGAAGGCCAAACAACATTAACTATGCACGGAGGACCTGTAAACGCTACGGAAGAGGAACTCCAATTCTTCAACTCCATGCGCGGCTCCATGCAACAAGGATTTGCAGGCACCTTCAGTCAGCTCGATGAATACCTTGCGAAGCTTTGAGCCAATACTTGTTATGTTCAACGTCGGGATACTGATATCCCGACGTTTTTATTTTACTTTTTCAAGATATAAATAAAATAGCTACAGGTTTTTATTGATATGTACATCACTTTGTGGCCTTTACCCCACGTAAAAATACCCAATAAATCAATAGATTTATTGGGTGAGATGACAAGAATGGATTAAACAAACTATTATCAATTTACAAGAATCTTAACCTTTGTCCCATCCTTATACTTATCAAGTTGATTGCTAACCCAAGACCCAGCACCCCGATTATCAGAAGGGTTTATGTACTTAATGTCTGCACCTTTTCCACCTTCAGCACACATTGCCATAGGAAACTCATCTCGATCTAAATTTGGTTTTGTAGGAATGCCTTTAAGCGACTCTTTTCGATTCGCTTCTGCACCCTTTCGATCAATTGTACAAATTGGGGACTCTCCATGGCTTATTGCTTCTTTTATATGTGCCGCTGTTTCAGGAAATCGCTCCGATGGGAAGATGATAATATTCGTTACTTCAGTATCGTTGTTTGAACTACTCGTTGGAACCGCAAATAGTTCGGGTTTATAAATATAGAGCAATACAATAATACTTAAAAGAACTAGAGTAAGGAGTTTTGATTTATTTTTCATTTTGATTATCCCTTGAAGTCATTTTTTATGTATGTAACTGATAATTCCATATCATTAAACTCAGTTTATTGAATATGCAGACCTGATCTTTGTTTAATCATCAAAATTTTTTCTTTCTGTACTTTAATAGCCATTCTGTAATGTTCCAATTGTTTTAAAAATACTGCATACTCTTCTTCAGCTTCCTTAAGAACGGCTTCTGCTTCAATCAGCTTTAATCTCAAGTCTTCTCTTGCTGCTATATCATCCAATAGGGCTCCTCCTCATACATTCACCGCAAAGCTTATATCGAGTTTATCTTAATTTTCATCCAGCCTAGACATTGCCCTGGACCTTACCTTCTTGGCGAGTTTTGCACCTAATAAGATCACTGGAATTTCGGCCAAAAAAGAAACCAATGTATACCAAAAGGGCGAATTATCCATCGACAATAAATCATTAAAAGCAATTGCCAACCCTATTACACCAATGATCGATGCATTGAAAGATTCTGCTTTCTTTGCAATTCGAGCGGACATATAACCTACAAGGAATGACCAGAACAAACCAACAATCACTATTCCACATAATATTAAATCATTAGAAAATACTACTTTATACTCTTCTGCGCTGAGACCCATACTATTAAAGCAAATCAAAAGTAATATTCCGATAGAAATGTACGACCCAGCAAAATTAATAATTACGCCAAGCAAAATTGCGCCAATATGCAAATCTTTATAGTTCATAAAAACTCTCCAATTTCTCTATTATCAGACAACATTTTATAAAACCTACAAGTAATCTCCGTAAGTCATCATAATAACAACTATTGATTGAAATTTCTATAACCGTCTTTATTATTTGACTTTAACCGCCATCAATTAAGAAGGTTTAGAACACTTCATAAATACTTTTAGTGATACATTGGACCAAATTGATAGAGAAATTCTCAATGGCCTTCCTTCTCCAAGTACTCAATAACACACTTCCTTATAAAATCGTGTTAATATTGGATTTCTTTTAGTTTCTCTACATAAATTTTATAGCTATCTTCATCGTAGCAGATGAAAAAAACTTTAGATATTGTTTCATTTTCATTCAAAAACATTAAAACTTCATCTACTGCGATTTTACATGCCCTATCTTTTGGGAATTTGAATATACCAGTACTAATATTGGGAAATGCAATACTATCTGCATTATTTTTCACAGCAAGTCTCAATGAGTTTCTATAGCAGCTTCTTAACAAGACTTCCTCTCCACTACTACCTCCATTCCACACTGGCCCAACAGTATGGATTACATTATTAGCAGAAAGTTTGCCTGCAGTTGTAATAACTGCCTCTCCTGTTTTGCATCCACCTTGCTTATCACGAATTCTCTTGCATTCATCCAGTATTTCTTTACCTCCTGCTTTATGGATAGCACCATCAACGCCCCCACCACCAAGTAAACTTGAATTAGCAGCATTTACAATTACATCCACTGATATTGTGGTTATATCGCCTTTTAAAACCTCAATTCTTTTGATTATACTATCCATCATTGTCTCCTATAAAATCGTCATTTTTTTCCTATAATCATACGGACCTAACAACTACGGCAACTATTGAAGCCAAAAGTATGAATATAGTTCGATGCCTTTGAGGAACTATTCTATTAATAAAGTACAGTGCTACAAGTAATAACCCTAACGTTAATCTTGTTTTATTGTCTTTGCCTAAAGCTAATAGGACAATAACAATAGACAAATAAAAAAATAATCTGTAGGCCTTGTTCGACAAGAACTGCCCTCCCCAATGCAACTTAAAATCACTTCAATCGTCATTACTTGAAGATTTGGGCTAATATTCACTCTGTACTTTGTCATAAACATTTGTATTTGCGATTTTATCATGAAGCGTCTGTTTATAAGGACCAAAAGCAATTAAGTATCCAATTAATAGAGTTAATGTAGTTACTATTTTCCCTAAAAATCTTTTAGATGCTTTACCAAATGTTAGTTTATTCCCTTCTAAATCCATGACCACAATTGACAAAATTATCTTCCCTACAGTTCCTTTGTACTTAGACGATTCAAAAATAGCTGAGTAAACCCAATAGAATAAAAAAACAAATATAATAACTAACGGAGTTCTGTATCCATCTTGAATCGGTAACCTCATACTAAGAATATGTACAATTCCAAACTGCAATAAAAAAGCAGTTATGAATAAATCAATAACATCAAGTATCCTTGAAAACAAATTTGAACGCTTCAACATATCACCTCATGTATAATAAACTCCATGTTTTATTTATCAATGGCACAAGAACCTAGGAGGAAGAATATTCCTACTGTTACAAATAGCCCTCCTTTTATTCTTCTCAACACTAATTCGGCTTCGCTACGGGTTTCATACTTATTTTCAACTTTTTTAGTATTAAAATTATAGCTATAAAAGAACGTAGAATATTTGGGAAAGAAAATAGCAAATAAACCTGCGGCAATTACTATGATGCTGACGATTTTCATACGTACCTCCAACCTGGATATTCATTCATATGTGTGTATATTTTCCAAGGTTTGATTTCCCATCTTTTGATTCAGTAAAGGGGAATTTTCTAAATAATCTTTCTTTATCCATCACGGGACTCTTTCTAAAAGAAATAAAAATGCTCTCATTGAAGCAATTTAATTCTGTCTAATTTAGTATTATCCCATTCAAATGCTATTGGTGAGCCTTTTTCACTTGTTTTCCATCCTAGTTCAATTGCTTACTCCCCAAACAACAACAGTTAGCCAAATAAGTGTTAGAAAAAAGGCTACTTCCATTTAGTATTTCTCCTTAAATCTCATTAAGAAAAGATAAATAGCTATAAAAACCATTATTTCGATGAATACTTGTAAAGAAAATTTATAGGAAATACAGAGGATAATAAACCCAAAAAGGTTATAGATAATTGCCAACCAAAAAATAGTTCTTTTCTTGTATCCAACAATATAACACCGTAACAAATACATAAGATTTATTACTGGTATACCAAACAATATTACGTAATTCATTATTTCACCTTCATCAACACAATACTATTAGTACAACGGTTTTATAGGGTATGGTAGACTATTACTTACCATCAATAGTTCCCTTTTGAAGTAATTCTTTATGGTCTGTAAATGTTTGATATGCATTACTAACATCAGGAGGATATAATGATGTCGCTCCAATTGTTTTAGCCAGTCACACTGCACCTACCTTAGATAAATCAAACATTTTTGTAAAATCCCAGTTTCGCTAGTTTTTTCAACGCCATTTCTTTTATTTCTAACTCCTCATCCTTAGACAAAACCAACAAAGCGCTTATGGTCGCTCTTTTATTGTTTACAATCCTTTGACGAACAGAGGGGTCTCTATCATTAGCTAATTTAATTTGGAGTTCTTCAGACAGTTTGTTTTTAGATGCAACCATATGTCTGACTTGCCAACAAAGATCGTCAGATAGTACCTCAAGAACTTCCATCTGAACCGTTGTGTTATGTGCCACCCAATACTTCAAATCTGGATACTTTCCAATAACTTCAAGCCAAATGTATATATTTGCTTCTTCCCTAGCCGCCCTTAAGTAATCGTCAACATTTTCACTTAATCTTAACCTTACAAATTCCTCTGCTGAATTAATTATAACTACCAGCTCCAAATCAATCATATGCCTTTTCATCTGCATCTTTCGATACCCTTGGTACATTTATGGACTGTCATTAAATGGTCCCCACATCTATGGTAACTCACTCCTGAAAATCCTGATGTTCCTATAAACCCCATTTTCGCATAAAGTTAACAAAAAAAGCTACCTGATTTTCAGCAGCTACTGGGTGTCCCGCATAATTCCTGTCAGCGAGAAAAAAGTTATGGATTTCGAAAATAATATGGTATAGAGTAGAACTCATTCGCTGAGTTAACAGGCAGTTTTAATTTGCTGTCGTTTACCAGGCTGTAGAACAGAACAATGAAAATCAGAAATAGTCGTAATTGCGCTCAGAATTAAATCCTCACCATAATTCGGTCCATGGTACCAGATTTATTAGAATTGATAATAGCAACAAACCATTGCCAATAAAAATACATTAGTTCATGCTATTTCACGATGTTAGTCGGGATGGGAAAACCATTATTAATTGAAGAGGAGGAGGGTTTGGTGACGCACAAAGATTTTAAGTGAACAGGAATTTTCGTGTCTCTAGACTCACATTTCGTAAGACGAGTGAACCAGCAGCCAAATATGCAGAAAAGCATTTCGCTCTTTCGAGCTTTGGGCTTGACTAGAGGAAGTTGCGTGGGATTAACAGACTCTTAAAAGGGATTCAAGGCTGTTTCAAGAATTCTAAATGAAAGGACAGTTTTAACCTGATACCTTCATATTCTCCCCCATCCTAACAAAATAAACACCCAATAAATCGTTAAGATTTATCGGGTGAGATAGGAAAAGTTTATCGGTTCAAAAACGAGTTTATCGACTTTCATTAATTATAAGGAATACAGTCCAAATCCCAATATGCCCTTACCCCACAAAGCTCCTAACCCTTTCAACTAACCTTATGCTCGATCCGCAGCTTATCCGCCACCATCGCAATAAACTCAGAATTAGTTGGCTTAGCTTTAGAGATATTAATCGTATAGCCGAACAAGTGGCTGATACTGTCGATGTTGCCGCGCGTCCATGCGTGGTAAAGGCGGAAGGTGTTCGGTACCTCTACGAACAGTGGGCGATAAACTTTCGGGAACGAAACGTTTGAAAAACGCAATTGCGATAAACTTTATCGGAACATATAGCGCTCAATTTATCGATATGGAGGATGCGGTTAAATATGACGCTATCTAATAGAAGAAACCCGAAATTTTCATTCGTAAGTAAACGTGAAAAGCCACTCGTTTTTGACCTTGAGCGCGCTATCTCTGAGTTCCTTTACAATAAAAGAATCGAGAAGCGGTCGCCTAAAACTTTAGAGGCGTATGAACAAACGTTAAATCAATTCCGCAAATGGTACGGAGCTTCAGCACATGAATCTATTACGCTGGAAGTTGTACGTGATTACATCCACTATCTAACGTTTGAAAAAACACGCTGGGACGATCACCCTACGAGCCCGGACGGAGTTGTCGGATTATCTGCTCGAACTGTAAATAATATTGTTCGTAATATGAAAATATTCTTCAACCAACTTGTTAGAGAGCGTATTATATCTTATTCGCCTATGGATGCGATTAATTATCAAACGGAGAAGAAAGATACTTTCGAGGTATTTACGGATGACGAAGTAAAACAACTATTAGAGGCTCCGAATAAGCGGATTTACACCGGTATACGAGATACTACTATGATGCTCGTACTTGCGGATTGCGGGCTGCGCATCGGAGAATTAACGCAGTTTAAAATTTCAGACGTGGATTTACGGCTTCGGCAGATCACAGTTCGCGCAGAAATAGCCAAAACTAATAGTACGCGTATAATCCCGATATCCAAGCATACTGCTAAGGAACTCGAAAAGTTGATATCGTACATGAACGTTAATGAAGAAGATTATCTATGGTTAACGCAGTTTGGCGAACGCTATTACGCGGATTCCTTCGCTAAGATGCTTAAAAAGTACGGTAAAAAGGCCGGCATCACGTCCGCTCGGGTATCTCCTCACACTTGGCGTCATTACTTCGCGGTAAAGTTCCTACGTTCTGGCGGAGATCCGATTGCACTGGCGCGATTACTTGGGCATACATCGCTAAACATGACGCAAGTTTACGTTAAATATTCTAAGGCGGATTTACACGAACAGCATGAAAAAGCGAGTCCCGTCGCCAATTTAATCGATAGCGGAAATGAACGGAAGCGCGGTCGCACACGGTTTAAGTAAAACATAACGCCTTGAAGACGGGGATATAAACCGTCATTCTTGGCGTTTTTTTTACAATTACTTTCGTTTAAACATGTTTCGCATCGACACACTTTCTAGAAATTCTCTCTCATCTTCTTGCTCCTGCGTTAACGTGAAGTCACGGCCGGCACAGATCGGACACTCGCGTTTTTTAAAGAACACATAATAGCCCGCATAACCGATTAGTAGCGGAACTCCGACTAGCGGAAAGAATATCGCTATGAGGACGTTAACAACAACCACAAGCCATGACGCTTTCTTAACGGGACGGACCGGTCGATCACAGTGAACACAATGACGCATAAGTTACGCCGCCTTTCCAAATGTTTCCTCTAGTTTATAACGTTTAATACGAATTGGACAGCGTAAAGATGCAGCGAAGTAGATCCGACCGACTCAAAGCGTTTTTCCGACACGCCGATTTGTCCGGGACATGAACGAGCCATATACGCGTGTGGCCTTGGGGGGTCACTTATAAATCGTGCATAAACGGTGCATAATCGATGTATAAGCGTTGACTTCTGCTCTTTAGTCGAATGTTACAACATGAAAACCGCGTAGTGGTGCGGTTTATTGGCGTTTAGACTTATGTGCAAAATACGCATTTTACGAAGTAGTACCTCTGTTTCCGAAAGTTTTCGAAGGGGCACACGTCAGACGACCGCTGCCGAAAAATTCGATAAATGCGTAGTATTGGGACATATGGTTTACCCCAATAAACCCACGCCACTATGCACAGCAACCGCATTTTCCCGTAATTGTGATTTATCCGACTGCGAATCCGTTGGCCTGGAGTATTCGTATGAGCTCCGCAATGTCACCGGAATTTGCGATGTCCATTACGCTCGGCCTATGTCCTGCGAATCGCTCCGAAATAGTACGACGAATCTCAACCGTTAGAGCATTATCGAAGTCTCTCCGCTGCCTCCAACGGTATAGAGTACGCCTGTTAACGCCAATCAACTCCGCAATTTCTTCGCAGCTCTTACGGCCATATTTACCGGCCAATAGTTCGACAGCTGCGTAATGAATCGGACTAAGAGGCGGCCGACCACGCTTATAGTTTCCTTTCCTTTTTCTACGGCTCATTAACGATTCCCCTTCCGTTATTTCGGTAATAAGAAAAAGAATACAAACAATACATATGTGCTTCACTTTTGAACGAAAAAAAGGAACCCCGACGCTATCCCAGCGGTAGGATGATCCGTTATTACTGAGCGGTGGATCCTTGTAGACGCATAAGCGCGTTAGCTATTCCGTGTGAAATTCGGTCAATATCTGCTTCCTCACGAATTACGATTGTCTCGGCAAGTTTAGGGATAGTGACGCTCACGGCTCCGCCACTTCTACGGTACTCACCGGCTTGAGGCGCAGGCAATACTTCTTCTCCGCGATGGAGTATCGCCTTGTATCCGTTATAGGGCACCTCCGATAAACCAGTCGCTTTCCGCGGTGCATTATCGAACTGACGGCCGATCTGCCGTTGCTCTTCCTGGTACTGCATATCCGGAGTATTTGAGAAGTTCGCTACCGCCCGCTGCCACATCCGATCAGCAAGTCCGCTGAATCCGTCCTTATTGAACGTATCGGCGAATGTTGATACTCCGGTTCCGAAGTCTGAGCCGGCTTGAAGGACGCTCCCCACTATCGGAATATTCTTCGTTCCCTTAACGAGTCCGGAAGCGATTCCAGTCGCAATACCACCGCCTAGTTTGACGCCGATTTCCGTTAGTGGGACAGTCGCCTCCGATATCGAGGTAACTAATGTGTCTGTTACTGAGTCGGCTACGCTCTTAACTGTAGCTTTACCCGTTGAATTGAACCACTTATTAAACGTGGCCAGAACGTCATCGAAAACGAATGATACCTTAGCGTCATAGGTTGTCAGCTTATTGAAAGCATCGTTATTGATGAAATGATCGTTAATATATTTCATTCCGCCCTCGGCTGCACTAATTAACGCATCGGTTCCGCCTTTTGCTACGGCTGCTAAGTTGTTTCCCCATGCATCAATCGTCGAATCGTTTTCGTCAATCCACTTCGTAAGCTGTTGGAATCGCGGATAGAGAGCGCTGCCGATACCGTCGCCCCAGCGTTTAAGGAGGTCATTATCGAAGGTGTCTTGCAGCTTGTTGTACATGCCTGTTAGAGTTTTGGACTGTTTATCGCTAAGTCCGCCGTATCTCTTTTCTAGGCCATCGAGAATTACCCGGATCGCCTTATCCGCAGGCACCAAGCCTTTACTTGTGAGATCTAAGACCGCATCCTGCGTAATCTTCATCTTATCGGCAAGTATTTGGACCGCAGGTATCCCCATTTCCGCAAGCTGGAGGATCTCTCCACCCTGTACCTTTCCTTTAGCCTGCATTTGCCCGATAGCTAAAGTCATCCGCTGTATACCGTCGCTACCGAGACCTAAGCCCGCTGAAGCATCCGAAAAGTTACGTAGCATGGGAATTACTCTTTCCGATGCAAACCCAAACCCGAGCATTTGTCGTGAGCTGTCACGTAGTCCAGCGAGGTCAAAAGGCGAGTCAGCAGCGTATTTCTTCAAGTCCGCTAGAAACTTCTGCGACTTCTCCGCGCTGCCTAACATGGTTTCGTAGGCAATCGAGGCCATTTCGGCATCCCCCGCTAATTTAAGCGCGGATTTAGAGCCGGCAAAAGCCGCAAACCCCGCAGCTGCAACAACCGCCGCCGCACCCATACTTGCTATGGCGGTCCCCGTCATTACTACTTTGCTACCGACGCTTGTTAACGCAGATCCTGCCGTCGCACTAAACCGTTGAAAGGACGATCCTGTAGTGGTTGCTGAGCGCCCCATACGGCTTATTGCGGAATCGGACTGTCCGGCAACTAACTGCAGCTTCTTCGTCTCACCCGCCGCTAGCCGCATCTTACTCGTAAAGTTATCATCACGAACCCGTAATCGCGCAGTTAAGTCGTATGGCAATTTCGAACACTCCTTCCATCTACGGTCGCGACGTCGTGTAACGCTTCGGTCGCTTCAACCAACTTAATAAAACACCCCGCAAGTAGATCTCGCTGTTTACGTGCTTGCCGGCTATCAAGTCGATTATCTTGATGAACGCGCCATGTTTCATCCATTTCGTCGATAATCCTGGCTAGGCGAAAAGAAAGCCGTCCAAACTCCGGACCGTAGGCGCGGATATCAGCTGCTACATTCCTTAACTCCGCGCATTCTGCCGGCCAGCGTGAAGCAAACCGGACTTGATGAACCTGTCCGGCTGCCTTCGATACTACACTTACCAATTCGTCGATACGTTCGAGCTTGGCGACCATGTCCTCCGTAAGTTCAACGGAATTATTCATAGCGCTCACCTAACCGGTCCCGTTTATCAAATAGCACCAGAATCCGGCTTTTCATCGAAATATACGCCGCTGCTACTTCTGGACGCTTAGTTACTTCAGCCTGACGATACAGCCCCGATAAAACGTCAAGATTCGGACGATGTGCGCTAATATCGATCGTTACCGTCTGTCCACTGCGATCTACGTATGACCAGACGGTCGTGTCCGTGTCGATGCCGGCGGCCAGTGCGACTACCGCTTCGTCCTGGTCAATTACGGTAATTCCATTGTCGTTAGTAGATACTCTCATGAATAAATTCCCCCTATTTTTAAATTTAAAAAGACTACGGAATTATTGCTCCGCAGCCTCTTGTATAGCGTATCTCTGCTTTAAAACGGCATAATTGGTCCTGTTAATTAAGCTTCCGTTCTTCTTTACTTCCCTTTCAGCTTCCTCAACTTGTGCGGCGGTCACTTTCTCCGGTTCTGGCTCATCCGGCTGATTCGCAGCGAAGTAACGACTTCTCGCAGCACCCCACAAAGTGAAATGTTCTGGTCGTCCTGATGCGTTCACCATTGCTTCCGCGTTTTTCAAATCTTGTGCAGATATTTCCCCGTTTGCTTTAAGCTTCTGAGTAAGTTCTGCGGCAGTGTTATGGATTTGAGCCATATTCATTATGATTTACCCTCCTTTCGCTCAATACCGTCCGGTAGTGTGCGGCGATTTTGGATATGAATGAGATCCTCATTTGTGATCGTTGACAAGTCGCCCTCATTTGCGATTTCATGAGGATACATATGGTTACCGGAATGGTTTTTGTTATCGCCATATGCCATATCATGCAGTGTGTTGTACTCGGAGAAGTAGCGATCCTTTAGATTATAAAAATCCAGTACTGCGTTATAGTACTCTGACCGTGCCGCTGAAATGCGCTCAACAACCGGTGTCAATTCCGCCTCACGCACGGCACTCCGGTATGGTCCGTTCCAATCCAAAACTAAGTCTCGGACGGTTATGCGATCCATACCGGCTGCTACACGCGTATAATCATATGCTTGGTTGCGCTCGAGTGCGGTGGACTCCTTCGCCTTCTCCGCTTCATCAATCTTAGCGCGTAGTTTCGCCTTCTGAGCGGACATATCAGCACCAGTACGAAACTCTTCGCGTAGTAATGCACCTTGCTCCGATTTCAAGTCCTCGAGCCGTGTCCCAGCTTCAATTAAAGCACGGTCGTAGCGATCTCGAATCGCTTGGTATTGTCGGTCCTGTACATCATATTTTTCGCGTAGTTCCCATTTCATTGTTTCCATCGTTTAATCAATCCCCCTATTAAATTTAAGAAGCGCCACCACAACGATACTTTCTCGTTAGGCTGCGACTTATCGATTGGTTCCGGTAAGTACAACTCACATATCATCGGATACACGATAGAATGCGGCAAAAATAAATCGTGCAATGACCGCAGATCCGACGGCAGTACAAAAGATACATTGACGCCTGGAATCGATAAAAACGATTTGAATACGGACTCGCTGTCCGTTTCGATATCAACCGTTTCGATACGGTGTATCATAATAATGTCGCTTACGGCTTCGATAATTTCGATGTTATCCGCTGGCTTAATGATTTGGTCCGCGTGCTGTCCTCGTTGATCGTAAAGGTTAAGCGCCATGAACCGGATGCCTTCGAGCTCATGCGTTGTGAGCTGGATAATCTGCCTCATCCGTCCTCCAAATTGGTACGACATTAATCGCTACAGTTCGACCGGACTTTTTATCCGTCCCGATATCAAAAGTAACCGGCTCATATTTGAATAACTGCTTTTCTCCGTCTTTGCTATTTATCATCGAAATATGAACGAAGAAGCTTTTACTGTCTTCCGTTTCTAAAAATCCGTACTTTTTTTCGGGATTGTACGATTTAACCAAACCTAACATTCTTATGCCCCCTAGTATCTTCTCTTTTTCTTTTTCTCTTTTTCTATGAGTGACGGTGCCATTAACCGGATTCTTGCCTCCGTAACGGAATCGCCGAACGTCATCGTATACTCCTCGCTGGTCCTTGTATCGATCATGTGCACAAGGCGTTTATGCCCGTAGTCGATCTGTTCAATTTTCGTTATGATGATTTCCTTCGCCACGGTACGTCGCCTCCGATATAGACTTTATCCAGTAGGTAATAGCCCACCGAATTTCCGGTTTAGTAATACCGTAATTTTTCGTAGGAGACTCCGCCTTACACAATAAAATCGCCATTTTCTCTACTAACCGGTAGTAGTGAGCGTGGTCCATCTTTTCGGCCGTATCGATATTCACGTTAGCTATCACAAACTCATAGATAACGTCGAGAAACCATTCTTTATCCTCGCTATCGATAACGTAAGTCCGGAACTTCAGCGGCCTGCTTGCGCCGTATTCGATTTCATACTCTTTAACGTCCACGGCGTCGGCCCCCGTTTAGAACAATCAGCCGTAGATAACGGCAGTCTTCCGGTGGATCTCGCCAGCACTTGCACCGCGAGTCCGTCTCGGTCACCAACGCCTGCATGAGTACGCAAGTCGTATCAGGCCGGTAGAACTCGCAATAGGTTTTTGCTTGCTCTCTCATGTGCTCCCCCTTGCGACGCTTTAGACGTCAAATAAACGTATAAGGACTTATCGCCTTAACGCCGTTTTAAACCGCCTTATATGACGCGAATTCTAAGCCACAGTAAGGTAATTCCACGCTTAAACCGTCGCTTTGTTGCTCTTATATCTGGCGTCACGCCTTCGTCTTGCTTCCGTCTCAGCACGTTCCCTACAACCGATACAGTAACGTTGCCGATTCGAAGTCCGAACGTACTCTTTGTGGCACATTGCACAACGAATCACGTTCCTCTTACTACCGCCGTAATACCGTGCTTCGAGCGCTGTATCTGCCGGGAGTACGGACGATTCAAAGTAACGGCAGCGTGCTTCCTCCGCGTTCTCACGGAAATAGCGGCATGTTAACTGGCCGTCCGGCTCAATAAGACAGCGGTCTTTGTCTGCGAAATTGGCGCAGCTGCTACTTGCTAACTTTCTAATTTCTCTCTGTAAATCCATTGACCGGAAACCCCTTTTGTGTTACGATATATTTGGATTATTAGGCGTAAATATTAAAACATCAAAAAAAAAAATTAGAGAATAAGACGATCGACTAATCTGGCGCGCCGGACTATTTCTATTGTCTCGTCGGCATCAAATAGAGCCGATATCCGATACCTAATTCGCTCTGATACAGATCTTCTTCCGGTTTCTACGGCCTGTATTGTTTGTTGACTGACTCCGATCGCCTTTGCGAACTCTGTTTGCGACATACGTTTTTCTTCTCGAATGGCCTTCACTGCTTTACCATCCATTCACTTTACCCCCTTTTCGATTATTTCCGTTCATATTACTACACAACGGCCATAAAAATATCGACGCAAGAACTGGTGTTCTCCGTCTCACTACTATGTTTATCTGCACGGGGTATCCGACCAATCCCGTATTTCATTCGAAGATAGCGCTTGACTACTTCCGGCCGCCTCTTACGCGTAATCATCTGTCCACTCTCACCCTTTTCAGACGGATTATACGGCTTATGGTGCGAAGTTACCTCGGGACTATCCATCGTTACCCCTTGCGGCTTTTTACTGCCCCCACCACGCTTATATGATTGAACCTTGCGGTCGATGGCATCATCCGTATAGCAGCGTTCTGGATATGTATTCAGATGCTCAAGTTCATACGGACTGTAGAACGGGTTCTCATGTTGCTGTCGCTCCTTATCGCGTTTCCTCCGCTTATCGCCGTGACTTCGCATAGCTCTAAACCGAAGCATTTCCGACCATCGAGTACAACGCGGACCGCACCGCTTAGCGTTAAAACCTGGGCTCGTATCGATAAAATAGCTAAGGCACGATTCGCAGACTTTGCGCCGCTTCAAATCCGCCGTCGTCAAGAGGTTTAACTCCTTCTCTTGGTACGCACGAGCTGCGCCACCTAACGGCGGAAACTCTAGACAATTCTCGTCTGTTTCTTCACGGAACCGATCCTTCAGCAGCAAACCGGCCGCCAAATCGTCAGCGAGTAAAAAGTCAGTTAACAGTTCGATACACCGCCGCTCGTTTACAGTTGGCAAAATTAGTTTGCGCGCTGGCTTTCCGTACCCTCGCGGTACATAACCGACCGTATTCCGCTCTTCAAAGTAATAACGCATAACGTGAACGACCGAATCCTTAACGATGCGGTGACGGTGGTCGGGCGGAGTTTCAGCATGCTTATCGTATTGCGATACCTTCCGATTCGGGAATGCGGTCCGTGCTGCCTTAAATATCTCGGATGGGTGGGTATCATCGAAATGAGTGCGGAATTGAGCGTAAACTTCGTCAACAGTGATTGCTTGCGGTGTGGTTTCGATGGATATTAACGTCAAATGGTCGACCTCCTCCGTTATTAATTGAATAGAACGCACAGCGCTCGTAATTGCTCAAGCCCTTCCGCGTTGCCCGCGAAGACGACACGTGGATTGACAATGATACGCCGCTTTCGCGAGTCGTTAACGTCCTCCACGAAGGCAAACACTGGCTGGCCGCCAAGTTTAACGCTATTCATCGCTAACTTTAACTTCCGCCACTCAGCGTAATCTAGTAGTGCCGCCAGTTTATCGACCGTCATCGGTCTAAGTTGGTCGTAATAATATTCCTGCGGATTATAGCAGATGATATTCGTATTAAAATGCAGAAATGGTATTACTGTGAATACGATCGCCAACTGCTTCACATCGCGTCCTTTGCCGAACTCCTCGTACAGTTCACGCACGGTTTTCCTATAGATGCGAATATGCTGCATTTCAGTCAAACCGCTACTGACCTCTCCGCGCGTAAACACGGTAGGATTAACTAGAATGACGCCGTCGTCTTCTCTTATGACGTCATCCGCCAATAAGCGTGAAAAGAACTTAGAAAATTGCTCTCGGCTGATTCCGACTAATTTCATAAGAGAGGCACGATTTATTGTGATTCCGTTATCGTGGCGGAGGCTGCCGTCATCATAGCCGGTATACGTACCTATGAACATGAGCCGCCCAAGGTCTGACTGCGTTAGTGAAGGGAAGCGTTCGGCCATAGTCACACACGATTCGAAGAACGCCGTTACGTAGTTGCCGTTCTCTTCCGAAAACCGCCCCATTATACTCCGATTCCTCACGAACTTCTGCTGTGACAACGTCTTTCGTGGCTCCACCTTCAAACGGTGTGATACGTCTACTCCGTCCGGTGCGATAATTGCACCATCGACTATGGTTGCGTTCTGTATTGCGTCGAGCATTCGGGACTTTTGGCGGGGCTGCATACCTTTCCATTCGCGAGTCGATTCAACGTTCATTTTCGTACCTCCTCGTAAAATAGGTGCCTTTTCAGTCACAAAAAAGGCCATTTATGTGCCTTTTCGGTCACAATGAAAAACGCCGGGAAGCCGCGCCACATGTGGGATTTCAGCGTTTTTAGGCATGTCTGTCCCTCTTCTCTTATAATAATCTCCACTAAGATCAACGCATCCGATGTACGATATTGTAAAAGTACGAGGTTATATAACGGGGAGCTCGCGTTCGGTGTAAACACCGTTCGTTGAGCCTAAGTGCCTGCCGCGTCGCTACGCTCCTTACCCCATTCCGTCCCAAACCCACGGACGAAATGGAATACGTATATTAACACTGATATCTCTTAACGTTAAAGTTATCGGACGATAATATAATATAAGTCTAGACGCGGTTGGTTTTTCGCGGCTAGGTGAATTGGGCGGATGGTTTTCCCGACCAAGAGGGCACTTAGGTTCCCGCGGGCTGTCTACAGCCAACGTGAACAAAACGTTATATATCGTCTAATGGTCGTATACAATCGGTACCTGGCGCCTTCATCCGCTAGAGGTTCCTCCGTAAATTACGCCACTCCCTAACGGATTATCGCAGATTCACGCCAGGTAAATCGGTTAAAGCGTCATATGCCGTATGGATCAGCGATCGAGCGCCCCCACGGTCCAACGCTGTCATATAACGATTCTCCTTTTCGCTCGAGAATGGCTAACACTTGCTCGCTGATTTCTTTAGTGTCATGCGGTGCGTCAGCATAGCGATAAAGTGCGGGATACATATACATGATTCCTTGCTTATTATCGTTGTAAAAATTAATCCCGAAATTATTTTCCTCTCCTTCGAGGTTAAAGTGCACCATTGCCATGTTCGACCAACCTTGCGGATGTATCACCGTTGCATCTGTCACTATTGGATTTTTCGTTTTGCCCATTCGGTCATCGTCTCCTTTAAATTTGGTTTATTTGAGCGGAAGATTCCGCGGATTACCGTATATACAATCTAACAATCGACTTTTTATTTTGCACACCTTATTCAACGCACTTATTCAAATTTCGCACAAGTTTTGTCTTACATTTTAAAAAGCACAGCGAGATTGAATTTTTGGGACATTCATCGGTAATAACAAACGAGCGTGTGATTCTGCACAAGTATTATTCGGATTGACTTTGAATACGGCACAAATCCGTCATAAATTATTACGCAGCCCAACTGCCAGTTCGCGCATCTACTTAGTTAATGTACGGTGATGTTCATTTCGCATGCCCATACTATAAATACACGCTCGCTTAATTATTTTTGGTACATGTAAAAATAAATGAAACCGAAGGGAATGTACGTTCGTATAAATAGATATAATAAGACGGACGCGGTACCTAATCGCGGAGTCCATCCCGCCCGCATCCGTCGGACTCAATATACGATTAACGCGCTCAATAAAGTTAGCGTATGGGATTAGCGGTTGCCGCCGCTGATCCGTTCATTAAAGAACGCAGGAGTAAGCGTTAGAATGAGCGCCCGAGCCCGCCAAGACCCGGACGCCCCTGCACGGTGAAGGCCCGCCAAAGCCTACGCCGTAATGCCGCCAGCATCGCCAAATACTGACGCTAATAAAACCACGGTAAGTCTAGAACCTTCCGTGGACAATACAGACTTAGCGCTGCCAGACGCTGAGTACGATCGGTTCCCGCCGATCGATTACGAAATAACACGCATACGCGTCTACGGGCTATCCGCGACCATCAGCGCCATTTAGCGCTTAGGTTTCGGAACCGGAGCCACTGGTTCCATCGTCAGGCGGCTTTGAAAGCAAATCGAATTCTATTTCATAATCACTATGGACGACATAACGTATCATAAAGTCGAGTCCGCTCATACCATTTAGCTCGTTCGCGATATGTAGGATAATTTCACCGCCGTCCTGCCCTGATATCTCACCCATTTTCACATGGGCGCTCTCCTGCATAACGACATCCGGCTTGTCCGTCGGAACAACGCCCAAGAGCCATATATCACCGTTCTCCGCGACATACATTGCGTGTCCATCTGCGACCAGGTAACCCCGATAGATGTCATAAGGGTCAACCTGAAACTCATAAGGACCGGTCATAATCGTAACAAGCTTCAGCATATGGCGCTCCTCTCTTGTTCGTGGATTCGTTATTACAGAATCAACAACTTTATATTCGCGGCCATCATTCGCAATAAAAGTGCCTTGCCAATCGCCTCTAGCCATGCGGCCAATAAACTTTCCGACGATAACGGGCGGCGGTGCGTAAGTATTCGGTAAATCAGTGACGGACGTCCGTCGAAACCATCGACGCCATACGTTCGTAAGAGCTTCGCCAACGTAATCCCCATCGATATAGATCAGCGGTTCGACTTCGTTCGGGTCGTCCACATAGAACGCGGGATAGTATGCTTTCTTCACAGCGCAACGCCTTTCCCCACGTGGATTCGTCGGTACATAGCGGCTTTATACGCCAGTAAACGCAGAGGACGCGAAGCTGGCGGCTGTTTAGCGGACCGGCAACGGATAAAATCGAAGCGGGCTAAGTTATAAGCGTTGACTTTGCGGACGTAGTAAGAAATACGGGAAATTGACGTTTTCATAGCGTGGCCTCCTCAATTTGCGATCTCGCGAATCAACATCGCAAGGAAGAACGCAATTAGTTTTACTATTGTCTTAGCGGACAGACCGCGGCGCGTACGCTTTACAGTGTAAATCTCAGTTCCGTATGTCATACAGTAGCAACTCCTTCCGTTAGGGGTACGATGAATCCTATAGCAGCCGCGATAACAGGCGTTACCTCTACGGCTCCTAATACAGCATCACGGCCTGTACCGGTAATTGCCGCAAAGAAACCGCGTTGGACAGAGATCGTCTGACGGGCGTTACCGTTAAACATCGTAGCGTGGATAGTTCCGGATGAGTGCAGGATATAGCGGATATGTAGATTCATTGAAAATCCTCCTTAGTATTATTTTCAATTTTGTGACCGTTAAACGTTCATTTATATGTAAAATATACCATTTGATCGTTAAACGGTCAATAGATTAATAGAAAAATATTTTGTATAATATTCTTATTACGATTGGAGGGAAACTCGTTGGATTGGGAAAAATCCCCTGCTGATTTACACTGCACACTTGGAGAAATTCTAAAAGAAAAAGGGATATCGGCCCTCCAGTTATCAAAAGATATCGACCATCGTAGGTCTACGATTAATGATTTAATTAACAATCGTGAAATATCGAGCAAACGTATTCCTGCACAATTAATAGCAAGAATATGCGTCTATCTCGAAATAACACCTAATGAACTATTTCAAGTCATACATAAAAAGTAAAAGCCCCAGCTAATTAAGCATGGAGGCTTTTTATTTTTGTCATATTGAACGTTAAACGTTCATACACTTTAACATGACCGGCGAACATTACGCCGAATATGCGGAAGGGGTTGATTAACGTGCTTACCTACGGGATTTGTGGTGCGATCGTTATATCATCGGGTCTTATCGAAAGGAAAGCGCGCGAAAACGGAAATGTGACCGGAGCATTAGCAGCTCAACGGTTTGGTCGATTTTTCTTAATCGGAGCAGGCGGCTGGATAGCATGGGAGTGGATCAGCGGAATGTTGGCGTTAGTGTAATAAACCTCTCCCCTTAACAACTAAACGCGTTAGCCACTCGTAAAGGTGTAGGTGAGGAACAAACGCAATCCTAGATACGCACAAGCCTGGGATAATTCCTTCAATTGTGCCGATCAGTATTCCGTAGTTTGAAAAAGTGCCACGTGGCATAGTTTAGTAATCCGTTCGCTCAACCATTCGCCGACATATTCGCCAGGTGAACAATGGGCAGTCGCTTGTACTTTCGTTGTTACTGTAGGGAACCGAAGTAAGGAATGAAGATTCACCCAAGTTAAAACACCTCTAGGTTTGGATAGGAGGCATTATGTTATTAGAAATTGGATTTGGGTTAATCTGTGGGTCTGTTTGTTCTTTAATTTCTCCCCTCTCTTCTTCTTTCTCCTTACGTAAATCCTTCATCGCTGCCTGCAAAACGCTCAACCTGTCGGTCAAGGCCGGCGATACCGTCATGCTACCCGCCGTCAACGCGCAGTATAACGAGTCGTGGGGGATCCGCTTGCTCTGCGGCTTACCGGTCGGCTTATCGTCCACTAAAGTCATCGATCAAAAGCGCGCTATAGCGGAGGCCATGCGAGTAGATCCGGACGACGTTGAAATGACGTACAAAAACGACGGCCTGGTCATTGATATCGTTACACAGCCGATGCCGGAAAAAGTGTCATTTGAAATGACGGTATTCAACGATTACCGCGTACCGATCGGCGTTAACCGAAAGGGCGAAGCTCGTTATTACGATTTTGACGGGCCGTATCCACATTTACTCATTGGCGGAATCTCCGGCGGTGGCAAATCCGTCATCGTCCGAGGCATTCTCGCTTCGCTGGCGACCGGCCCGGCTCCAGATTTGTTCCTCTGCGATTTAAAAGGCGGTGTTGAGCTCGGCATATTCCGCGAACTGGCGTGCGTCAAAGGATTTGCGACGTCTCTATCGGATGTGTTACGGACAGCAACGGAAATTGAATCCGAAATGAATCGCCGATATAGCATTATGGCGGCCAATGGGTCGCAAACTTGGGAAGGTAAAAAGGCGATTCTTGTTATCGATGAACTCGCGGATTTCAAGGTCCGTCCGAACGATCCGGATAAGGTTGTTAAGTCCTCGATTAAAACGAAATTAACCGTGCTTTCAGCGAAGGGAAGGGCCGCCGGGGTACTATTAGTCCTCGCGACACAGCGTCCTTCAGCGGACGTTATAGACGGCCTAATCAAGACGAATATTGCCGCATCAATTTGCTTCCGGACACGCGACGGCACACAATCACGGATCGTACTCGACCATGACGGAGCAGCTGCGTTACCAGACGTACCAGGGCGATTGATATTCCAGACATCGAAAGACGAAACGTTACAGGCTCCATTTTTATCGGCGGAAGAAGCTAAGCGGGTGATTGCGGATTTACCGAAAAAAGAACCGATTGTCCAACGATTGGACGAACAACGAAAGGTGGCGGTGACACGTGGCACTACTAACGAAAACGCAACAAAAGCTGGACCGATGGATAGCGATTATGCAGAGCTGTGACACACTCGGATTCCTAACTACTTCGCAAATCCAGCGTCTTCACGCGCTGAGCGGCAGACGAAACACGTTACGAGTCCTTAACGATATGGGCGATTACCTTAACTCGTTCCATGAAGGTGAGCTCGTTTGGTACCTTTCCGCTAAAGGCCGTAAAGAGATCGGCAGCGAAACGGTCAGAAAACGCACACCACTCGTCCAACATACCGTCATTCGTAACGAAGTGTGCGTTACCTACCGGCCTGAGCTTTTTAAGACGGAGTATTCCGTTAAGTGGGACGGTAAGGAGCTCGTCGCTGACGCAATTATGCGTAAGAACGGCGTATATACTTTTATTGAAATTGACCTAACGCAGAGCTTCGGAGCCAACGAGCGTAAGATGGCGGCTTACCGTGAGCTCCGCGATTCAGGCAAGTGGACGGTGAAGTACGGAGCGTTTCCAACGTTGCTATTCGTAACGATGAGCGAGCATCGGCGACAGAAACTTCGTGCGATAGTAGGCGATTTGAAGTCGGAAATATTGACATTTAATGATTTAATATAAATACACGAGGGGTAATTATATGGGTCTCGGCTCCGTTAAGAAAGAGATTAGAGGTACTTGGATGTATGTCTTAGACGTAGGAAAAGACGAACAGGGAAATCGTAAACAAAAACGCAAACGAGGTTTTAGAACGAAGAAAGCGGCCCAAAAGGAGATGACTGCTGTTATGGTCGAGGTTCAAAATGGAACTTACATAATGCCATCTAAAATAACAGTAGATAGATTTCTCGATGAATGGCTTGAGGAAAAGAGGTTTAGCCTGTCACGTCTTACATTAGAATCGTACCGTTCATATATAAAAAACCACATCACACCTGGAATCGGAAGTATTATGTTATCTAGACTTAATCATTGGGATATACAAAAATTTATGAACTCATTACGTATTAAAGAGAAGAATAATGAACAGAAATTAGCAGATGCAACTATTCAGAAAATTTATAACACATTAGTAACAGCACTTAATTACGCGGTAAAGATCAGACTTATTAAGAAAAATGTCTCTAAGCTAGTTGATAAGCCGAGAGTTAGACGAAGGAAACTACAAGTATGGAACGTGAGAAACACTCAAGAATTTTTAGATAAACTATATGACTCTAGGTATTACATTTGCTTTCATCTAGCATTAATGACAGGTATGCGTATGGGTGAAATTCTCGGGTTACCGTGGAAAAACATTAATTTTGACAATAGTTGCATTTATGTTACACAGACTTTAAGTCGTGACCGCAAAGAAATTAATCATGGTACTAAGTCGCGCTCTGGAATGCGGTCAATTTCTATATCAAGTTTCGATAAGATCGAACTAGAACGTCATTTTAGGAGAATAGCGCACGAAAGAGAGACCTCATCAAACAACAACTATAAGGACAGTGGGCTAGTCGTTTGCACAAAACATGGTGAGCCAGTGCTTGCAGTGACGATCGGATACTTGCATCGAAAGGTCATAGCAGAATTACTTCTCCGTCCAATAAGATTCCATGACTTACGTCATACGCATGCAAGTTTGCTTTTACTAATGGAGGTACATCCAAAAATCGTTCAAATGCGATTAGGTCACAAGAGCATACAGACAACACTAGATACGTACTCTCATTTATTCCCGAATATGCAAAAAGAGGCGGTAAAGAAACTTGAGGACCTTCTGTTCAAACCAAAGTAAACGCAATACTAAGGTTATTCTATAGCATCCCCTATTCGCAAAATTAAAAACGCCGAATCCGAAGATCCGACGTTGCTTAGAACGTTTGTTTGCAGTTTAGGCAGCGTGCATGCTAAGATTAGCATATCGCTTGTGTACCGATAAACTACGTTAAGAAACGGAGGTGAACTTGTCCAACTTTATCGCAATTACGCTATAAAAGTTTATCGGAATCTCATCGCACAGTGACCGATAAATTACGCGAACAAACGTTTCACTCACCGTCTATAAACGTAGAGCCCTAACCCTTTCAACTAACCTTATGCTCGATCCGCAGCTTATCCGCCACCATCGCAATAAACTCAGAATTAGTTGGCTTAGCTTTAGAGATATTAATCGTATAGCCGAACAAGTGGCTGATACTGTCGATGTTGCCGCGCGTCCATGCGACTTCAATCGCGTGACGGATAGCACGTTCTACGCGGCTCGGGGTTGTTTTGTATTTTTCGGCAATGGCCGGATATAACGTTTTGGTAATAGCACCTAAGATTTCGATGTTGTTATACACCATAGTGATGGCTTCACGCAAATATTGATACCCTTTGATATGTGCCGGCACACCTATTTCGTGAATGATTGTAGTAATATTCGCATCCAGGTTTTTACCTTTGGGCATTTGTACAATATTGGCTCTCATGCTGCTTGAGGAAGACGACATGATTGAATTGCTTTGGTTGCTTGTTACCAGCTGCCGAATTCTATTAGTCAAAATTTCCATATCAAACGGTTTTAAAATATAGTAAGAGGCGCCTAACTGAACTGCTTTTTGTGTGATGTTCTCTTGGCCGAATGCAGTTAACATAATTATCTTTGGTTGAGGATTAAGGTCCATTTCGCGAAGCCTCTCCAACACACCCAAACCGTCCAAATGAGGCATAATGATATCAAGAATCAAAACATCTGGCACACGGTTACTTTGTTCGATCAATCTCAGAACGTCGTTCCCGTTATATGCAACACCAGCTACATGCATATCCTCTTGTTCATCGATAAATTCAGATAGAAGGTTCGTAAATTCTCGGTTGTCATCGGCTAATAAAACTTCAATCATTTGCAACGGTTTTTCCTCCTTCAAATGGCGACAAAATTATGTTTACATGTTTTTCCTATTGTATACTTTCGACAGGCTATATAAAAATCCTTCTGTCGAAAATTATTCTTGTGGATTTTTTTTCAATTTTATTTTATAATGATTAATTTGCATCATGGTTATACATTTTTCGACAAATGCAGTGATAAACTAACAAAACAAAAAGCTGAGGGCAATTTAACTTGCCTTCAGCTCTGTTATTGTTGTTGGCGCCGGTCTAAGCATGATTCCTGCATCCTGTAGCATCCACTCAATAAAGCAGCCATAACCGCTTGAAGGATCGTTTACGAATACATGTGTCACTGCACCAATTACTTTTCCGTTTTGGATAATCGGACTTCCACTCATTCCTTGTACGATACCACCTGTTTTTTCAAGCAGGCGAGGATCCGTAATCTTGATAACCATTCCTTTGGTCGCAGGGAAATCTTGTTTTGCAACATGAATGACTTCGATATCGAATTTTTCAACCTTTTGGCCATTCACTACTGTGTAAATTTGGGCGGGGCCTTCCTTAACTTCCTCAGCAAAAGCAACAGGAAGCGCTTCTTTAGTCAGACCATGATCAGGCAATTCACCCATTTTACCAAAAATCCCGAATGATGTGTTTTTCTCAATATTCCCTAGAACTTTACTTTCCTTTGAAAACTGGGCTCTTTTTTCTCCTGGCTCCCCGTTCTGGCTTTTGGAGATTGAAGTAACATTAGAATGTACAATTTCTCCTGACCCAACTGTTATAGGAGTCTGTGTATCCATATCCGTTATAACGTGTCCCAGAGCCCCATACACGCCTTGATCCGGCGCATAAAAGGTTAACGTACCCACTCCTGCGGCAGAGTCCCGAATATACAATCCTAGACGGTAGGTCTTGTCCACAACATCGTAGGACGGCTGCACCTGAAGCTCAATTATTTCATTATTTCGTGTGATGGTTAGCGTCAGAGGCTTCTTATTTTCACCCGCCGCTGCAACTAGCTCAGAAACTTTTGACACATCGGTCAATGGCTTCCCGTTAATTTTTACAATTAAATCGCCTAACTGAATTTTGGCATCCTCGCCCGGTGAAATCTTTTTATCGTCTGCAATCGTTACTAAATGATGACCGACCACTAAAACGCCTGCAGATTTTAATTTAACGCCAATAGTATGCCCCCCTGGAATAACTTTTAGATCGGGGACAACATTAACTTTAACCGTTTTGAGAGGAATTTTGCCAAAAAGCTTAAGTTTCATTTCAGCTTGACCCGCTTTGTAGGATTCCAAAGAAATTGGATTATGGAGATCTACTTGAAATGAGTGCTTGGTTGAACCATTAACCTTGACTATTTCCGGATTATTCACTGTAACCTGTGCACTGACGGGCATTGTCAGCTGGAGACTTGCTTGTTGGCCAGTGAAAAGCCGAAGCTCCTCAGGAAAGGAGGCAAAACTCTGGAAAGGTGTGGAGAGGCTCCCCAGACAAACGAAGAAGACGAGCAGCAAGCCAATCAATTTCTTTCTTTGGTTGGAACTCATGGTGTCACGCTCCCTTGCTTCCTCTGCTACAGCGGCAAATGCTCACCGCCGTTTTGCGTACCTTTAAGGTATCCCCACACCTTTCGTTTTATAACAGAAAATGATGCCTCACTTAACTTTACATCCTTGATTTCTTGTCATTTGCCAAATCGAGCATTTCTTGAGCATGCTGTAATGTGGTCCCTGTAACCTCAACACCGCCCAGCATACGCGCAAGCTCATCCATCCGGCCATCAGTATCCAGATCGTCAACATGGGTAAATGTTCTTTCACCGTCCGTTGTTTTGTGAATGCGGTAATGAGCATCTGCCATGCAGGCAACCTGAGGGAGATGAGTTATTGAAAAGACTTGACAACTGCGGGATAAACGAGACATTTTTTCAGCAATAGCCTGCGCTGCTCTTCCACTTACCCCAGTATCCACTTCATCAAAAACAAGCACTGGAATACGGTCAACTCTTGCAAAAATGGATTTTAAAGCAAGCATAACCCTGGATATTTCGCCACCGGAAGCAATCCTGCTTAAAGATCGGAGCGGCTCCCCTGGATTGGCTGAGATCAGAAACTCCACACCGTCCGCACCATCAGCTGAAAGAGCATTTTCATTGAATGAGACTTGTACTTTGAATTGAGTTTTTTCCATATGTAAATCGCGCAACTCTGAAACAATTTCTCCTGCTAATCTTTCAGCAGTCAGTTGTCTCTGATCGGATAATTCACGCGCTAAGTTTCTTACAACGGTTAGAATCTGCTGTTCTTGCTTCTGAAGCTCCTGCAGCTTTTCATCTTTATTCTCGATTAAATCTAATTCTTCTTTAATTTTAATTAAATACTGCAAAATATCCGCTACATTTTCCCCATACTTTCTTCGTAAGGACGAAATGGTGTCCAGCCTTTGTTCAATAAAATCAAGGCGAGCAGGATTGAACTCTATATCATCCCGGTAGTCCCGAATTTGATAAGCAGCATCCTCCAGCTGGTAATAAGCATTCTGCGCCTGTTCCATTATAGGCTGAAGCTTCACTGGGTCAAGCGAGGTAATATCTTGAAGCTTTTGTACGGCTTTGCTTATAGATTCCAATCCTTTTTTGCTGCCGTAAACAAGTTCGTATGCATCAGAAGCATGTTGAAATAATTTTTCCGCATTGGCTAGTTTGCGCTTTTCTTCGGCTAATGATTCATCTTCACCCTTTTTTAATTTGGCAGAAGTTATTTCTTCCACTTGAAAACGATATAAATCCAGCATTTGAAGGGACTGCTTGCTTGTTTCCTCAAGGTCTCTCAAGCTTTTTCGAACTTGTATGTATTTATGATAAGCTTCCTGGTAATCTCGTTTGTAAGGGCCTATCTCTGTTTCGCCAAACAAATCAAGCCAGCGAATATGCTCGTCCACATGAAACAACGATTGATGCTCGTGTTGTCCATGTATATTAACAAGCCATTCCCCAACTGACTTTAGCCCTGATAAATTAACCAACTGTCCATTAATTCGGCTTGTGCTTTTTCCTTGAGATGTTATCTCGCGGCGAATAATCAAATGTTCTTCCGCATCGGCTTCGATTCCCAGCTCTTCGAGCGTCTGCCAAACCGGATGCCCCGCCTCAATGTGAAACAATGCTTCTATATAAGCTTTATCGCTGCCGTAACGAACTAAATCTGCCGAGCTTCTACCGCCTGCTACAAGGGTTAAAGCATCGATGATAATTGATTTGCCGGCACCTGTCTCTCCGGTAATGACATGAAAACCTTTGCGAAAATTCAAATGGACAGACTCAATTACGGCTAAATTTCGTATGGATATTTCAAGCAGCATCGTTATCTCTCCCGTTAACTTAACATGGATAAAATCTGATTGACCACTACCGAGCTTTGGTCTTTGTTTCGGCAAATGATCAGAATCGTGTCGTCACCACAAATCGTCCCCATAATTTCGTTCCACTCCAGGCTGTCGATTAATGCCCCGATAGCGTTTGCAGTGCCCGGCAAGCTTTTCAGCACAACTAAATTTTCCGTATAGTCAATATGGACAAAATGATCGTTTAGAGCTCGTTTAAGTCGATGCATCGGGTTATAGCGCTGGTCCGCGGGAACCGAGTATTTATACCGTCCATCATCCAAAGGTACCTTTATCAGATGCAGTTCTTTTATATCACGTGAGATGGTTGCTTGTGTTATAGGGAACCCTGACAGCCTCAGCTGATCCACCAATTCATCCTGCGTTTCGATTTCATTGTTAGTAATAATTTCTCTTATTTTAATGTGTCTTTGGCCTTTCATTGGTTACCTCCTAAGAGTTTTGCCGAAGGCAAAGCTTACAGTAAGCTTAAACTCAAACCTTCCTTTTGGAAAAGCTAAAAGCTACTTCGTTGCCTTAATTTTAATTCATCCAACGTGTTCTTCGGTATCCAATTCAAACACAATCAAGTTTAACTTTTGCTGTTCAAGCTCAACATAAATAACCCCGGAGGTCTGCGGATAAACTAGCTGATAGACCAATAACCGGTCACGAAGCATGCTGCCGCGCATTTCCAATGGCTTGCGGTCCTTCGCTATTTTTACTGCGTAATAAAATCCGTCTTTTTCGGCAAAATAATCAATAAACAAGCGACTTTCCAAAAGCTCAGCATCCTCATTTACAGATATATGGATCGGAATTCGCTGCTTGCCGCTAACGATGCTATAGCCTTCTTCAGATAACAGCTGAGTAACATCATCCTCTGACACCGGTTCATCATTCTCAGGGATCGCAGGTGCCGTCCCACTATGCACTATAGTTCTCATCCGATTTCGGGTATAAAAAAATAGCCAAATGCCCAATACCAGCAAAATAACAATAAGTATCGATCCATCCCCAGCCTTCATAAACACATCACCTCTACCTTTAATGCGAACACCCGCATCATTAGTATTCTAGAAATCGGTGTCAATATCCTCCAGTTGGCCAAAAAATCCCCCTATGCAACAAAAAAACTCATCATCCCGATGAGTTTTGAAGCTTCCCGGCATCGCTGACCGCTTGACGAATCCAATCCTCCACGACTTCTGGAGAATGAGCAGGCTCGTCCGAGTTGCATACCAAATATGCCAAAAACTCCACATTGCCTTCTCCGCCTCGAATCGGTGAATAGGTCAGACCCTTCAATACAAATCCCGCTTCCGATGCGAATCCTAGCGTTGTTTGTAAAACCTCTGTATGAATGGCGGGCTCACGTACGACCCCCGTTTTGGGCACCTTTTCTCGCCCTGCCTCAAACTGTGGCTTAATCAGGGCTACTACCTCTCCCCGTTCCGCCAATATCCCTCTCAATGGAGGGAGAATCAGCTTCAGCGATATAAACGACACATCGATTGAGGCAAAGGTCGGTCGCGGTCCTTCTAAATCTTCTGGCTGCATGAAGCGGAAATTAGTGCGTTCCTTCACATGAACCCTCGGATCGTTACGCAGCGACCAATCCAGCTGGTTATAACCCACATCTACAGCATATACATACTCCGCTCCATTTTGCAGAGCACAATCTGTAAACCCCCCTGTCGAAGCTCCTATGTCCAGCATGGTGACACCCGTAACATCAATGGAAAAATGCTTTAAAGCTTTTTCCAGCTTCAGGCCGCCGCGGCTTACATAAGGATGAAGAGCTCCCTTGACAAGTATCTTCGCTGTTCGTAATATTTTCGTACCTGCTTTGTCAACCGGTTCATTATCAACCAGAACCAATCCAGCCATAATAGATGCTTTGGCTTTCTCGCGTGTCTCAAAGAACCCTTGTTCCATTAATAATATATCCAACCGTTCCTTATCTGCTGCCATGGTTCATTCATACTCCTATTATCTTCTGCTGCAATGGGCTACGCGTGTTGACGTCTACGCGGCACAAGCGCTTTGACCTCGGATACGAGTCTCTCCGATGTAAGTCCAACTTCCTTACGCTGCTCCTGAACGGAACCATGCTCCACAAAATAATCGGGTATTCCTAGAATTTTGATTCGAAGGCCATATAGATTCTGATTCGCGTAGTATTCAAGCACGCTGCTGCCAAAGCCGCCCATTAGTGCGCCTTCCTCCATCGTGATAATAGGCAGATTATCCTTAGCCAGTTGAAGGAGCATAGCTTCGTCCATTGGCTTAATGAATCTGGCATTGATGACTCTCAACTGAACGCCTTCCTTGCTTAATTGCTCCGCAGCTTCCATTGCCAGTGAAATCATCGGACCTACGGCAAGCACTACTGCACTGTCGCCAGGTCTTAAAACTTCCCAAGTACCAATAGGAATGGTGTGATAAGGATTATCCATCGAGGTTCCAAGTCCGCTGATCCGTGGATAACGAACAGCAATTGGCCCCTCATTATATTCAACGGCCGTTTTCATCATATGCCGCAATTCATCCTCATCCTTCGGCATCATCAGTACCATATTAGGGATGCTGCGTAAAAAAGCGATGTCATACGCACCTTGATGAGTCTCTCCATCAGGTCCGACAAATCCGGCACGATCAATGGCGAATATAACATTCAAGTTCGCGCGGCAAATGTCATGCACAACCTGATCATAAGCCCTCTGCAGGAAGGTAGAATACACTGCAAAAACGGGCTTGATCCCTTCATTCGCAAGTGCCGCACACAATGTAGCTGCATGCTGCTCGGCAATACCTACATCTATCATGCGATCAGGAAACTCATCCGCAAACTTTAATAAACCAGATCCCCCGGGCATTGCCGGTGTAACGGCAACGATACGCGAGTCTTCACGGGCCAAATCAATTAACGATTTACTGAATACCTCGGTGTACATAGGTGGCCCTACAGCTTTGAGCATTTGACCCGATTCGATCTTATATGGGCTTGCCCCGTGCCATGTATGGGAATCGGCTTCGGCCGGGGAATAACCTTTCCCCTTCAAAGTAACCACATGCAGAAGAACCGGCCCTTCCACCTTCTCCGCTTGCTTAAGCGTTTCTAATAGAACAGGCAGATTATGACCATCTATCGGACCCAAGTAGGTCAAGCCCAATTCTTCGAATAAAACGCCCGGTACAACCATATATTTCAAGCTGTCCTTCAGCTTCTCAATTGTTTTGGCTAGCGTTCCGCCGATGGCAGGAATTTTTTTGATCAAATACTCGACTTCTTCTTTCACTTTCACATAATGCTTATCCGAACGTATTTTGCCTAAATAATTGTGCAGAGCTCCTACATTGGGAGCAATCGACATTTCATTATCATTCAAAACAACGATCAGGTTCTTTTTCTCATGTCCAATATGATTTAATGCTTCCAGCGCCATACCGCCAGTCAAAGCTCCGTCACCAATAACGGCTACAACCCGATTATGGTCGCCTTTGAGGTCACGAGCAATTGCCATCCCCATTGCAGCCGATAAAGAGGTACTGCTATGTCCGGCCTCCCAGACGTCATGCTCACTTTCGGATCTCTTTACAAACCCGCATAAGCCTTTATATTTACGCAGCGTGTCAAATTTGTCCATACGGCCGGTAAACATTTTATGAACATACGACTGATGACCCACATCAAAAATAAATTTATCATAGGGACTATTAAATAAATAATGAAGCGCTATAGTAAGCTCAACAACACCAAGGTTAGACGAGAGATGTCCGCCGGTGACCGAAAGCTTTTCAACAAGAAACTGCCGGGTTTCCGTAGCCAGTTGTTCCAGTTGCTCTATGGACAGTTGTTTCAAGTCTTTGGGCTGAGTTATTTGTTCGAGCAGCACGTTGTTCCCCCGCTTTCCTTGTTGGGATAAAAGAAAACTCCATCAGATGGAGTGATTGGTTCATCAGGTTCATCTTTTTTCGACATAAACCTATGTATCCCATTAAACTTGCACCCATTATAGCATAGAGAAGGATGCCACTCAATGATAGTACGATACAAAAGTTATACAAATAGCCATTTAATGGTCTCTTTTCGTCAAAAAATCAGCAAGCTGCAGCAGTCTGTCGGGATTAGGAAAATGCGCATTTTCAATGGCTTGTTTTCCTTGCTCCGTTAATTGCCGGATTTTTTCCTGTGAAGCTTCTATCCCAACAAAATAAGGGTAGGTCACTTTTTGCTGTTTCTCATCGCTTTTTACCGGCTTGCCTATTTTCTTCTCATCACCGATTAAATCAAGAATGTCGTCTTGAATTTGAAAGGCAAGTCCAATATTATATCCATACTTCTCCAAGGCTTGCAGCTGCTTCGGAGTTGCTCCGGCTAAATGACCTCCCGCCTTAAGGGAAAATACGATCAAATCGCTCGTCTTATGAATGTGGATGTACTCCAATTCCTCCAGCTTTGTGATGCCTTGCTCCCCTTGCATATCAGCAGCTTGGCCACCCACCATTCCCGAAGCACCTGCCAGCTTGGATAAATCCTCAATAATCTCGACTATTTGTTCAGCTGGTACCTCAAAAGCACGGTAGGATTGAACAATCGAATAAAACGCATGGGTCAACAGCGCATCTCCCGCTAATATCGCCATTGCGTCACCGTATATTTTATGATTGGTCAGCTTCCCGCGACGATAATCATCATTATCCATTGCTGGCAGATCATCGTGAATAAGTGAATAGGTATGAATCATCTCTATCGCGCAAGCAACGGGCATAGCCGCTTCTGTGCTTCCCCGCAGAGCTTCTACTGTTGCCAAAACCAAGGTAGGACGAAGCCGCTTGCCGCCTGCCATTAAAGAATACATCATAGATTCTCTTAGCGTGTCCGGAATGCTCCAGATTGCAGGCAGCGATTCCATAAGATCAGCTTCGATCCGCGCTGCTTTGTCTTCTATATACTGTTTGATCGTTAACTCGGTACTCATTTGACTTCACCCTTCTCGTCAGTTGCAGGGTTGAACGGCTTCTTCACAAGTCCGCCCTCTTGCTCCATTAGAATTTCAATCTTTCGTTCAACCTGTTCCAGCTTTTGACCGCATAGCTGGGAAAGCTTCATCCCTTCTTGAAACAGATCAATCGCCTGTTCCAAGGGTACGTCCCCGCTCTCCAGTTGAGCAACGATCTGCTCCAGCTTATCCATCGCCTGCTCGAAGCTAGGCGTCGTTTCCTGTTTTGTCATTTTGCTTCTCCTCCATTGACCACACATGACAATCCACATTGCCATCCATCAACCTGAGCTTCAACACATCCCCAAGCTGCACCTGTTGTATGGACTTAATTAACTGCTGTTCCTTCTCGTCATAAACGAGACTATACCCCCGCTGCATTACTTTCAATGGGCTCAATGCATCCAATTGCCGGATGGCCGCTAACAGATCCTGCTGCTTATGCTTCTTAGCCGTCTGCATCGCTTGCTGCAGCTGCCGCACTGAAGTACCCAGCCGTCGCTTGGCGAAGCCAGCTTGTTCCTTCGGATTAAACGAAGAGATCCGCCGGTCAAGCTTCATTCGCTGCTCCTGCAGCTTAGCAAGACGCCCGCGCAGCTTGTAGGCGAGCTGCTCCTTCGTCCGATCCAGCCGCTCCATCGGCTGAATAAGCAGCTGCCTGCGCGGATTGGTCAGAACCGGCGAACGCTGCAGCCTGTTTAATCGTTCACGGCTTCTGTCCAGCTGATTGGACAGCCCCCCGTACAGCTGCTGCTTGAAGTATCCAAGCTGCTGCTTCAGCTCCTGATAATGGGGAACCGCCAGCTCAGCTGCTGCTGTTGGGGTAGCTGCTCGAAGATCAGCAACGAAATCCGCTATCGTGAAGTCCGTTTCATGACCAACTGCAGAAATGACCGGAATAAGCGAGGCAAAGATAGCGCGTGCAACTGTTTCCTCGTTAAAAGCCCACAGCTCTTCTAAAGAGCCGCCGCCCCTGCCAACAATCAGCACATCCACTTCGTTCATTGCATTCATCGCTTCGATCGCCTTGACAATCGCTGGAGCTGCCTGGTTCCCTTGAACCAGCACCGGGTATAGCTGCACCGGTACATTGGGATAGCGACGCTGCAGCGTTATAATAATATCCCGGACTGCTGCTCCAGTTGGTGAGGTAATAACACCGATAGCTTTGGGGTAGCGAGGGAGCGGTCTTTTGCGCTGAGCTGCAAATAATCCCTCTCCCTCAAGCTTTTTCTTCAGCTGCTCGAAGGCCAGATACAAGCTGCCAATCCCATCGGGCTGCATTTGCGTTGCATAAAATTGGTATTGGCCATCCCGCTCATAGACGGAAATATTCCCGCAAGCCAGCACCTTGGTGCCTTCCCGCGGGATAAAGCCTAGACGCTGGTTGTGAGAAGCGAACATAATGCTTTTCAAGCGGCTGTCCGCATCCTTTAACGTAAAATACATATGTCCGCTGGAATGATGAGTGAAGTTGGATATTTCCCCGCGCACCCACACATCCTGGAGCACGTTATCGGTCTCCAGCCGCATTTTTATGTATCGATTTACATCTTTAATGGAAAATATTCGCTGATCCTTCATGGCTTACCGGTTTGCTGCAGACTGCAACGCTGCCGCACGCTTAGCCGCTTCCAGCGTATTTCTTAACAATACGGTTATCGTCATCGGACCTACACAGCCCGGAACCGGCGTTATGTAGCTAGCTACATCCAGCACATCGTCAAAATCAACGTCACCAGCCAGCTTGCCCGTATCCAGACGATTTATTCCAACATCGACAACAATTGCGCCAGGTTTTACATGCTCGCGCTTCACCATCTTGGGTTTGCCCACCGCTGCGATCAAAATATCTGCTTGACGTGTAATTTCCGCCATATTGGCTGTTCTGGAATGACATACGGTAACGGTCGCGTTCTCTCTTAACAATAATATCGCCATCGGTTTGCCAACTATGTTGCTTCGTCCGATTACTACTGCATGCTTACCTGCTATTTCAACACCGATTTTTTTTAGAATGTCGATGACACCAGCTGGCGTACAAGGCGCAGGCCCTTCTTTACCGATCATCAAATTTCCGACGTTAACCGGATGAAAACAATCCGCATCCTTGTGTACAGCGATTGCTTCTACAATTTTTTCTTCGGAAATATGCTTGGGTAGTGGGGATTGTACTAAAATGCCATGAATTTTAGGATTCTGATTTAACTGTTCAATTAATTGAAGTACATCGGATTCCTCTGTAGCTGCTTCCAAAGTATGAACCTCGGAATAAATTCCTGCTTCTTCACAGGCCTTCGCTTTGTTGCGTACATATACTTGGGAAGCTGGGTCCTCCCCGACCAGAACGACCGCCAGGCCAGGCTGAACACCTTGCTGTGTCAGAATTGCTACTTCTTCTTTAATTTGAGCGCGATACGCGCTGACAATTTCTTTCCCATTAATGACTTGTGCTGACATGATGATGCCCCCTCATCCGGATTGTTAGCTCTTGGCTTTGATTTCTTCAAGTTCCTTGATCATTTTTCCAAGTACTCCATTAACAAACTTCCCCGATTCATCTGTTCCAAAATGCTTGGCCAATTCGATGGCTTCATTTACAACAACCTTAGGCGGCACATCATTGCGGTAGACCATTTCATAGGTTGCCAATCGCAGGATTTCACGATCAACCCGGGACAGCCTGTCCATCTTCCAGCCCTTTAAATAATCCAGCAGCAGCTTGTCTATCTGTTCCTTGTTCGAGTAAGTTCCTTCAACAAGCTCACTTATTTCCTCAAGAGCGATAGTGTCCTTCGTTTGGGTTAGTTGGGCCTCGTCGTCCGTCTGTGCTTCTTCCACCACAATACCGATTGCCTCAACCATATTAACCTCGTTCATTTCCATTTGGTACAGGCTTTGAACCGCCAGTTCCCTTGCCAATCTTCTTCTCATTCTTTGTGTTTCCTCCTAAGAGTTTCGCATTAGCGAAACTTGCATCGTAAGCTTTTAACTGAGTTTTGCTTGTTCCAACAATTCTTCATAAGTTCTTCCTCATAAACATGAAAAAAATCCTTGGATTCGAACCAGGGATTTTCATTGCAACTGCTTCACACGTGCAGCCGTGTCAGTTGTCAATTCATCTTAACAATCTCCATTTGTCCAATAACCAACGCCAAAACTGTTGAATGGGAACAGGCGTATCGCCCCGTTCGATTCTTTTCCCTATATTATAACAAGTATATACGATTAGGACAAAGATTAACATATCCCACAAACCGCAAATCAAATAGATGAGTCCAAGCAGAACACCCGTGGCTGCGCCCAAGGTTTTGCCCCTGTGCCTCTCCCAAAGATGTTCCCACAGTTGAATCCACATGATGGAGCTCACCTCTATTCCACTCTACTTTTAAAAGTAGGTGCTGATTGTTGAATGTTTGCTACAAATACAGTAACGACGGCAACCGGAATGCCGGTAATTTCTTCAATATGATTTTTGACGCCTGACTGCATCTCTTCCGTTAATAGTGGAATCGAGCTTTCCCCATCAACAATAGCACGAATAATAATTTCCAACCCTGCAGGGCTCACTCGCACACGCGCCTTCAAATCCTTCACGCCGCGGGTACGTTTGGCTGCCTTCAATGAAAGGTTTTCAACCGTTTCTATGGAAATTCGAATATCGCCATAATCTGTACGCTGATCGATAGAAGGAGCATTCGCTCTGCCTCTGCGCACTGCGACATACAGAAAACGGATACTGACCACAGCTACCACGACCGTTAAGGTAATGAAGGGAAGCGCGGTATTTAAATCATAATAAACATTATAAGCAAAGGAACCTACACGCTCAAATGAAATCCAACCAAATGCGCAAACAAGAAGAGTACAAGCTGCAATGAGAACAACCAAGCTAAAAATAAATAGAAGCAATCTATCTAGAACTTTAACCACGAAACCGGACTCCTTCCAAATTAGAGGAAACCCCCTTGCAACTTGAAGGGGGTTAGCCAAACGTTTATTTAGTTGATTAGAAGGCATAAGGGTATGCTTTCAATACATCAACCTTGACAAACGTTGCGCGTCCCGTGAGGACGGCAAAGCCGTTTATCCATCCTTGTTTACTTGACTCGATTTGGTGATGCTTCTACTTCTTCTACTTTCTCCGCACCTTTGAAAATGACATCATGAATATGTACATTCACTTGAACTACACTTAGCCCTGTCATCGATTCAATCGCATGTTTAACATTTTGTTGAACGCCGGACGCTACCTCAGGGATTCTGGTTCCGAATTCAATAACGATCGACACATCAATAGCAGCCTCACGTTGTCCAACGTCTACCTTTACACCCTTGGACATGTTCTTGCGTCCCAGCAATTCCGCGATACCGCCTGCAAATCCACCGCTCATACCGGCAACACCTGGAACTTCAACTGTAGCCATCCCAGCAATGATTTCAATAACCTCGGGTGCTATCTGAATCGTGCCAATATCGGTTTTCTCATAATCCGCAGCAATGATCGTCATAATCGGAGCCTCCTTGGAAGTTTTACGAAATTATTGCATCGCAACTAATCCTAATAGATAAATCTTCTTCTCTACTTCGTTAGTAAAGCGGACTTTTAACCAACCTCTATTATGGATATGCGCGAGTCACGCAAAACTTGTCTTAGTCTATATACTATATCATTATCCTAAAAACTTGACAAATTGTCAGTTTACGATTCAGGATCGTTCACATCATGCTCTTCTAAGAACTTGATGTCAAAATCACCAGCAATAAACTTCTTATGTTCTAAAAGCTTCAGATGAAATGGAATGGTAGAATGGATGCCTTCAACAGAAAATTCGGATAGGGCGCGCTTCATTCGTTGAATAGCTTCATTACGGTCTTTGCCCCAAACGATCAGCTTAGCGATCATCGAGTCATAATGAGGCGTGATCGTGTAGCCTGGATAAGCAGCACTGTCAACCCTTACACCGAATCCACCTGGTGGCAGATAAAATTGAATTTGACCGGCTGAAGGCATGAAATTACGATTGGAATCCTCAGCGTTAATCCTGCATTCAATAGCCCACCCATCGATCTTCACTTCGTCTTGAGTAAAGGATAGAGGCTCTCCTTCTGCAACACGGATCATTTCCTTAATGATATCTATACCTGTGATGAGCTCTGTTACTGGATGCTCCACCTGGATCCGGGTGTTCATCTCCATAAAATAAAACTGTCCGTCCGCGCCAAGTAAAAACTCCAAGGTTCCTGCTCCTGAATAAGAAACAGATTTAGCAGCTCGTACAGCAGCATCGCCCATTTGTGCACGGATTTCCGGAGTCAATATCGGGCATGGCGCTTCCTCAACCAGCTTCTGACGTCTCCGCTGAACTGAGCAGTCACGCTCTCCCAAATGTACTACATTGCCATGCTTATCAGCTAATATTTGAATTTCCACATGCTTCATGCCAGTCAAATATTTTTCAAGATATACGCCAGCATTACCGAATGCGTTCTGAGCTTCCTGCTGGGCTGTTGTGATTTGCTGGATGAGCATTTCCTCATTTTCAGCAATTCGGATCCCTTTGCCACCGCCTCCGGCCGTAGCTTTAATAATGACAGGATATCCGATTTCACGGCTGATACGCACCGCTTCCTCCAAATCCTCCACAAGCCCGTCCGAGCCTGGAATGACAGGAACATTAGCTTCCTTCATCGTTTGCTTGGCAACCGCCTTATCTCCCATACGGCTTATTGCATCCGGTGATGGTCCGATAAACGTTATATTACAACTTTCACATATTTCTGCGAAGTTAGCATTCTCAGCTAAAAAACCATAACCCGGGTGAATCGCATCGGTTTCCGTTAATGTAGCTACACTCATAATGTTAGTCAAATTTAAATAGCTGTCTTTGGAAAGTACGGGGCCGATACAATAGGCTTCATCAGCAAGACGCACATGCAGCGCTTCCTTATCGGCTTCCGAATATATCGCAACGGTAGATATGCCTAATTCACGGCAAGCGCGAATGATTCTGACAGCAATTTCACCGCGATTGGCAATTAATACTTTTTGAAACTTCAATTGGATATTCCTCCTAAGAGTTTCGCTTGAGCGAACTTACTACGAAAGCATAGGCTGAACTTTCCGAAGGAAAGTTCACTTCATAAGCGTTACTTAAGTTTCACTTGAACGAAACTTATAACGTATGTACAGGCTTTATTTAATGGATTGTTTTAAATTGGTTTATGATCACCAACTATTATTCCGGTCTCACCAGGAATAACGGCTGGCCGTATTCTACCAATTGTCCATTTTCCACAAGCACTTCGACAATTTCACCTTTAATTTCAGCTTCGATTTCATTCATAAGCTTCATTGCTTCAATAATACAAACGACGGACTTCTCCTTCACCTGGCTGCCTTTGGACACAAACTCCGGAGCGCCTGGCGACGGTGATTCATAGTATGTACCTACCATTGGCGAGACGATTCTATGTAGGTTGGCTTCCATTGCAGCCGCCTTATCGGCAGCAGCTGCTGCATGGTTGGCTTCTGCAGTTTGAGGAGCTTGTCCGCCGACGAAGGAAGCAGGCTGCTGCTGGGATACAATCGGTTGAAACGATTGCTGGTACGGTGCTGCGCTTACTACAACCTGTTCGGTTTTATTAGGTTTACGAATCATAAGGCGAGAGCCTTCGCTTTCAATTTCTAACTCTTGCAAAGAGGTTTGATCCACTAGTTTGATTAGTTCTTTAATTTCGCTTAGTTTAAACACAAGATTCACTCCTTCAACAATAGGTGAAACAATAACGTTGTTATTATAACACATAGAAAAGAAATGGAAAGAGTCCAGTTTGTCCGGACTCTTTTTTTCTGTTGCCTATATTGAATTATACAGCTTAAGGAACATATTGAACGACAATTTTTTCAGCGCCGACATTCATTTCGTTCATTACCTTTTCTATGATGCTAACCGCTTGGCTTTTCTCCAGCTTATTGCTTTGAACGGTTATCTTCCACTTGCTGGATTCTTCAGTAATGACCGCTTGCGGGAATTCTTTCATCAAAGTTTCTTCGAGGCTGGTAACCTTCGCTTCATTATCCTGAATCTTTCTAAGCTCGGCTTCGGCATTGGCTGCCGCTTCCGCTGTTTGCTTAGGGTCGGAGATAATCGTTAACCACTTTTCCGTTTGCTTAGCCAAATCTTCATTTCGCTTAAGGCCAATGCTAGTGAAATAGTCTGTCCCTGATTTGGCCTGAGTCATTACTTGCTGCAATACTTTGGCGTCAGCTGCGCTTACTTGAGTATCGGTTTTGGCAGTCGGCTGTGCAGCTTTTGTGTCTGCAGCAGCAGCGGTTTTGCCACCAGTCTGAGAAGCATTGGTTTGAGTATCCTTATTGGTCTCTGTTTTAATGCTGCTCTCTTTTTGTTCAGGCTTAACCGGGGTCGCAGTCGGCTGTTTGACTTCTGGAGTTGTCGCAGCACTTGCTTTCTTATCCGTTTGAGCGCCAGATGGAGTTGGATTGACATTCAGGTCATTGGTGTTCACAACAATTTCTTTAGCGCTGGGGCTCGTTGTACTTACGGTACCGGTTGTCTTGGTCGTTTGGTTGGAACCAAATTGCAAGTTATTGACGTCCTCGGTAAATAGATAGTAAGCGGAGAGCACAACCATTAAACTCAACATAGAAACCAGCCAGATTGTTTGCCTTTTCGAATTCATATTCAAATTCCTCCTTAGAGTTTTCATAGAAAACTTACTTCGTCAACCATTCATGCTTTTTTTGTAAAATGTCTTTCAAAATTTTGTGATTGGGATTATATCGATCCCTACTGCTTTCTAGGAAGAATGGAGATGCGATTAGCCGGCACATCCAGACCGCGCTCCACAGCCTCAGTAATCATTTTTTTCACAGTCAAATTTTCAGCGCCTTTCGCTACAACCAAAACCCCCCTGATTTTCGGTTTAATGGTCTTCACAACCAACGGCTGCTTACCTCCTGACACTTCGTACAAAACCACTTCCCCGCTCCTGGAAACATCGGTAATATGGCGGGTTGCTCCGTGTTGGTCCTTCTCATTGGTTACTTGCTGCGAATCCTTCGAATTACGTTCCACCATGATCTCCTCAGTGGACTCAATAGTAACCAGCACTTCCACTTCGCCTACACCGACAATCTTGGTTAAAATCTCTTTTAACTGCAGCTGGTAAGCCTCCTCATATTCCCGGAACGTATTCCGCTCTTTGCTTACCGAACTGCCGAAAGCCGGCTTATCAGCAGCGGGAGGGGACGCCCTCCCTACACCAATGGGATCAACATCCTTCACTGTTACGTAGGAGTTGACAATCATAAACGCAGCTCCCACCAAGCCTAGCAGCAACAGCCAGCGAAACGTTGCAATTCGCTTCGTTCCACCCGGTCCGCCGCTAAACCATTGCTCCAACCATTTCATCATAGCCCCCATCAGGTCACCTCCCCGGCATAAGCTTTATTGGTTCAGTAATCGGCCTTGCCGCTTGAAGCTGCAATTTCAACCGTAATACGCTCCAATGGAACCTGCCAGTCTTTGTTCAGAAGCATTTTGATTTGTGTTTGCTCTTGAGTATTTACCGTGCTTGTGGTCTTGCCTGCAATTCCGTTAGCACTCTCGTCAACCTTGTCCTTATTGCCTCCAAAAACAGCCTCTGATTTAGGTTCAATCGTAATGTCAATTTTCTTTACCGGTTCTACAGTTATTGGTTTGACAGGAGCGGCGGTCGTTTGTTTGACCCCTGTTGGCTTGGAAGGCACACTCGCTTGCACGTATACTTTGCTGATCTGCATTTGCCCGCTCATATCTTTCGCAATCTCAACATTCAAGTTCGTTACCATCATGCCAGTGGTTTGCTCGATATTTCTTTTCATCAATTCACTGACCTGCTGCTGCGCCAAGCTTTGGGATTGTTGCTCCTGCCTCGTTTTAAGCTGCTCAGCCTGCCGCTCAATGCTGTCCAGCGTCTGCATGTCAGCCGGTCCCCCTTGCTTTGGACTGAATGCCGAAAGCACGCTTTTGTCATTTGAACCTTTAAACATGGCTTCAGCATCCGCCAGCATGCTGTCTATGGAAGCATTCTTTTGAAACAATGACAGCAGAGGCTGCAGAAGGGTCAGCAGAATAAAAAGGCTCATAACCGTTTTTACATAACGCTGCATGGTCTGATTCGGGAGAAGAATGTCCACAAACGTAGCCAGCAAAATAATCAGAATAATTGATTTGAGCCAACTGCCCAGCCAATCCAATTGCAAACCGCTCCTTTCCGTTGATCTGCAGCCTACCGCATCATTACTGACAAATTTCCTGCCGTAATTAAGATCGTAAGAGCAAGAAAGAACATTAATCCGACTATAGCGAGAGCTGCAAATACATAAATCATGCTTTTACCGATTGTTTCCAAACAGGCGATCATCGGATTATCTCCAAGCGGCTGCATAATTGCGGCTGACAAATTGTATATCAAGGCTAACGCCATTATTTTCAAAGCTGGAAAAGCGCAAAGCATAATTATGATCACCACTCCAGCCAGTCCAACCGCATTTTTCACAAGTAAGGAAGCTCCGATAACGGTCTCTGAAGCATCCGAGAACATTCTCCCTACTACGGGAACAAAATTTCCCGCAATATACTTGGCCGTCCTTATCGTAACTCCATCAACAACCGCGCTACCTACACCACGAACCGATATAACCCCCAGAAACACGGTGACGAACACACCCAGGCAAGCTACGCTAACCGTTCGAAGAAGATTGGCAAGCTGCGTTACCTTGTATTTATCCGACAAGGAGCTGACTATATGGAGCACTGCCGAGAAAAACAACAGCGGAAATACTACGAGATAAATGGCGGTTCCTACTGCGTGAATCATAAACACGATCAATGGGTGAAGCACAGAAACCGAGACGATATTCCCCATCGATGCCAGCAAGGTCAGCAGCAGCGGAATGACAGCAACCATGAAATGTATCATGTCCGATATAGCGCCATTGGCATATCCGATCGCTACGCTGAAACTATTGATGGCCATTATCATCAGCACCATAAAAGCAATTGCATAAGCAACCTTGCTCACTGTATTTTTCTCGAAGGAGCTTTGAAGCGTCTCCAGCAGCATGCTGAAAATGGTTAAAATAACTATGGAAGCAAGAAGCTTTCCGTTATATAAGAGCTCATGAAAAAAATAAAGAAATATGCCCGAAAAAATGGAACTCATTTTAAAATCCTTGGCTCCTGCAAGCAGCTCGGCGAATGTCGGGGTTTTGCTATCCGGAAAATATCCCCCATACTTCTTCATCAATTGATTCCAATACTGCTCCACCTGATCCGTCTGCAACCTGTCAGCCTGCTCCTGAATAATTTGCTCTACAGGTGTAGCAGCGTAAGCTTGCACAGTTGGACCATAACCTGCTATGAATCCAGGAGCACCGAAGGTGAAGCAGTAGACCGTAAATAATAATAGCAACAGCGTTTGCTTGAGGTAATCTGGCCGATATGGCTTAGCTTGCCAAGCACGCTCTTTCATAGAACCGGAGGGATGGAACTTTGTTAACGGGTTCAGCAGCTTGAGCGGGGTCCAATGCTTCATCTCCTGGTATCCTCCGTCTTTTTCTTCTAAAGGCTTATGCCGGCAAAAGCTTGACTACCGTTTCGATAATGACGGATACGATAGGGATGGCCATAACCATAATTAAAATTTTGCCGGAAAGCTCGATTTTGGAAGCAATGGACTCTTGTCCCGCATCCCTTACGATTTGAGCGCCAAACTCTGCAATGTAGGCTATGCCGATAATTTTGAGTATCGTTTTCAGAAAAATCATATTGATGTTGGCTTTAAGCGCCAGATCCTCGAGCACTTGAATGACAGACGAGATTTTGCCGATCAGAAATAAAAATATGGTGATACCCGTAAAGGCAGTGAGCAGGAAGGCAAACATTGGCTTCTGCTCTTTGATGATCAGGACCAGCACGGTGGCAAGAAGGCCCAAGCCTACGATTTGTATAATCTCCAAGACGGTTCACCTCTCCTGTCATTCGGAGAATAATCTACTGGAACAAGAAAATGGTTTTGATCTCTTTGAATAAGTTATCAAGCAATCTTACGACCATGAACAAAACGACAACAAATCCGATTACCGTAACCCAATGTGCCATATCCTCTTTGCCCATTTGCTTCAGGACGGTATGGATCATCGCGATAATAATGCCAATTCCGGCAATTTGGAATATCGCGTTCACATCTACATTCATTCGTGGCACCTCACCTCCAGCCTCAAAGCACTTTACTGCCCAAGTTAATTCAATACATCAGGATGACTATAAGCGCGCCCATCAGAAGCCCCAGAGTCCTCCACATGCTTTCGTACCGTTTGCGCTCCTCCTGAGCGGTTTCTAACTCACTTTGCAGCTGCTGCACCGTCAATCGAAGATGCTTCACTTGATCTGCTCCATCCGACAAACCTAGAGTAAAGCCCAGCTGGCGAAATATATCCTGTTCACCCGGCTTCATCGAGGTATGCCTCCAATCTGACGAAACCGTCTGCTGCCAAATCGACTGAACCGAACGCCCTCCCGCTCTCGTTAATTCTTCGGCTACATGCCGGAAGATCAGATGAATCGGTGGAGGGCAAGTTTTTGCCACTTGCAGCAGTGCGTCGGGCAGTGGCGTCGACCCGTAAATAATTTCGGTTTCCAGCCTTTGGAGAGCCCGTATAAGATCACCAATCTGCTTCGGCCGCCGCGCATACTGCTGAGCTTGATAAAAACCAAACGAGGTAGCGGCAAGCAGGATCAGCATTGCACCCAGCAGCTTCAACATAAGGGTTCCTGCTTCTTGGACATAAGCTGCCCTTGCAGCAAAGTGTGATTCCTTGTCCAGTCGATGGCTACCGGTGGGGGTGGGCTGCCTCTCTCTTCCTTCCATGAGGCTTGGACGGATCCAGCGGGTGTTAAAAGCTCGGATTTCAGGAGCACCGGACATCCTTGAGCATCGTAAACGCCTAGCAAGGTTCCAACGCCATTGCGATTGCCCAGTACTACAATCCTGCTAAAGACACCTTCGGCAAGCATCTCATGCAAGACCGGACGTTTAATTACATCCGTGTAATCCATGCCATGTGCTGTAGCAATTACTCTAATGCCTGCATGAACCGCTTCGTGTATAGCCGCTGCATCTTCACTTCGGCCAATCTCATCGACAATAAGCACCTCAGGGGACATAGAGCGTATCAGCATCATCATCCCTTCCGCTTTGGGGCAAGCATCAAGCACATCCGTACGCGGACCCAGTTCAAAACGAGGAACGCCTTTGACGCAGGCCGCAATTTCTGAACGCTCATCTACAATGCCCACTTTGTACCCCCTGTGCATCAAGCTCCCCTCCTTGATTGCCGGACCATTGCTTACGATTCGAGCTAAATCCCGTATAAGCGTTGTCTTACCCTGCTGAGGAGGCGAGACGACTAAGGTGTGATGAATCGCTCTATGTTCCTGCTGTTGATCCAACAAATAAGGAAGAACCTTTACCGCCGCACCTCTATGTTCTTTAGCAATGCGGATATTGAAACCGGTAATATCCTTCAGATGCTTTACCTTTCCATGCTCGAGCACTGTCCTGCCCGCTAGTCCCACCCTATGGCCTCCGGTTACGGTAATGTAACCTCTGCGAAGCTCCTCCTCGAAGGTGTACAGAGAGTGCATGGTCAGCATTTCCAAGAGCGCTGCACAGTCTTCTCGAGTCGGCAGGTAAGCTGCAGCCGGATCCTCACACAGTCCGGATTGTCGGGATACAAACCCGTAGCTGCGCCCCCAGGCGATTTCTAGCGGTCTCAGCTCCCGAACCCTGATCTCTTGTAATTCCTGCATAACATGCTTTGGTAGAGTTGCTAGTCTTTGTCGCAAAGGGACAGAAAAAAGCTGGAGTAGCGATTGCATCGTTGTCATCCCTCCAAGCTCTTCATCATTAATACTTGTACTTTTAATATTCATATGTATGCTTGGACTAATTAAATATGACCATTTACTTTTTCAAAATACCAATGAAGATACAGCTCACTCCAGCCAGCACCCAGAGCATTTTGCCATAAGACAGCTTATCTGCAAGTCCCGCCAGCCCAATGGTTGTAGTAGTCAGCAAAATGAGAGGTCCAACCATTGCGAGCCCTGTATTGACCATCAGCGCTTTATCAATCTGATTAAAACGAAGCATGAGCAGCGCCGCTATGATCTCAATGCTGCCGGACATGAACCGCAGTGACGCCATGCCCAGCACGATTTTGTTTAACATCGTTTTTTGTTCACCTCCTTTAAAGCATTTGCTTTGGCAGATCTTGCTCCACTTTCAAAGTCGGTCGAATCTATGCAAATCAACTCCTGACAAGCCTCTCTATCAATCTATGCAAACCCGGCTAAATTTAGGCATCATGGGCACACCACTAATTCCAGCTGCATATGATGACACTGAAACTTAAACAAACAGAAAACGCGAGGCGATCGATCATGGAGGCAACATCACATCTCAAGTGGCATCCGCTACTTAGAGATCCGTCAAGCAGACGAACGGACAAACCGAGAATGCTAGGTAAAACGATGGTTATTGATAAAGGCATGGGCCTGCATGCACTCGATGATTTTTTGCAAACCGCAGGCGCTTATGTGGATATGCTAAAAATGGGATTTGGCACTTCCTCCCTCTATAAGACGGAGCTGCTAAAGCAAAAAATCGAAATGGCCAAGGCGCAACAAATCCTGGTGTACCCTGGAGGTACTTTCTTGGAGGTAGCGATCCAACAAGGAAAAGTTGATGCCTTTTTTGACATGGTCAGCTACTTAGGGTTTAACGGATTAGAAATTTCAGACGGTACGATTCAGCTTGAGCGCGGCTTGAGAAGCGAGTTGATTCAGCGGGCTAAAGAAGCGGGCTTCAAGGTAATAACCGAATACGGTAAAAAATGCTGGGGTTCGTCCATTGAAATTGATGATTTAATTGAGACGGTTATTATCGATGCTGAATTGGGTGCCAGCCTCATTACGATTGAAGGACGAGAGTCGGGTAAAGGTGTAGGCATCTTCGATGAAAACGGGGCATGTAAGGACAATGAAATTGAGCAAGTGCTGCAGCAGGTGCCAAGCAAGGATTTATTACTATGGGAAGCGCCGCACAAGGATCAACAGGTTCATTTGCTGAACATGTTAGGCTCTGATATCCATCTCGGCAATATAGCTCCTCACGACTTAATATCACTAGAAGCACTGCGTAGAGGACTAAGATCCGACACCTTGCATTTTGGAGTGGGAACGGCTGCTGTGGAAAACGACTGCGATAATTGAGGATTAAAAAGTAAATGGAGTTAATGCTTACGAAGTTCTGCGGAAAACCCAGCAAATGCTTACGCAGTTGGTTTTCCTGCAGAAAACCCTTAGGAGGTTACACTTGTGGAAATACTGGTAATTCCCAGCGTCAATGAAGCGCGCATGGATGACTTGGCGAATAAAACCGTGATAGTTATCGATGTGCTGCGGGCAACGAGTACCATGTTAACCGCGTTAGCTCATGGATGCAGGGCGATCATTCCCACGGAAACGGTATTGCAAGCTAAACAGCTGCAACAACCAGGCTATTTGCTCGGCGGGGAGCGGGCTTGCAAAAAAATTCCCGGGTTCGATTTCGGCAACTCTCCTTTTGAGTATATGGACGATAAAATAACCGGTAAACATCTTGTCATGACTACAACTAATGGAACCCGCTCCATCCAAAAATCGCTCAAAGCGAGTACCATCATTGCCGCCTCGCTGCTGAATGGAAAAGCTTGCGCCAAGGAAGCAGCAGCGTTAAAGAAGGATATCGTAATTCTATGCTCCGGCACTCAGGACATTTACGCTTTTGAAGACGGGATTTGCGCAGGACAGCTTATTGAAGAGCTTCAGACCGCCTTGCAGGCTACAGGCTGCACAGAGCCTGAAATTAACGATTTAGGACTCAGCATGCTGTATGCATACCGACAAGTTCAAGGCAACATGACTCAGGTTTTGCTCAATTGCTCTAATGGTAAGAGGCTTAGCAAGCTAGGGTTTACTGACGACATTATATATTGCTCTCGTTTAAATCTAATTCAACTGGTGCCGATCATCCAAGATGGCCAACTGGTGGCCTCGCCAGTAAACCAGTTCATCTGAAACAAGTTCTAAATCAATGCCCCCCTCATACACTTAGAGAGAAATCAATGAGACAAGGGGTCCTACAAATGTACGGAGACATATTACTCGTAGTTCTCATCATTATCGGGCTGATCGGACGCTCTCACATTATTACGACAGCAGCATGTGTTCTGCTTATTGTCAAGCTAATTAGCCTTGACAGATTCCTTCCGACAATCGAGCGTAGAGGTCTTGAGCTGGGATTACTCTTTCTAACGATGGGAGTATTGGTTCCGTTTGCCAGTGAACGGATTTCTTACAAAGACGTGGTTAGCGTTTTTACATCATGGCCCGGTATATTGGCATTGCTCGGAGGAGCAATCGCTACTTACATGAACGGCAAAGGCCTGGCACTATTAAAAATAGACCCACAATTAATTGTGGGTCTGGTGATTGGATCGATCTTTGGCATTGTCTTTCTAAGGGGAATTCCCGTTGGGCCGCTGATGGCAGCGGGAATCACTGCTTTTTTATTAAAACTGTTTACATTCGTGTTCGACAAATTAAAGTAAGTGTTGACGGGCCTGCCAATGGACAAGCCGTGATAACTAACGTCTGTCGGAAGGTCCGCCGACAAATGCTTGCACATCGGTGTCCAAGCCATATGCTGTATGCAGCGCTTGAATAACTTCGTTCAGGCGGCTGTTATCAATAACGCAGGAAGTTTTGATTTCGGACGTGCTAACCATATTAATGCTTAAGCCCAGGTTGGAAATCGTTTCAAACATTTTGGCAGCAACGCCTGGTGTGCTCACCATTCCTGCTCCCACGATGGAAACTTTCACCAAATTCTCTTGAGAAGTAACCTCACGGAAACCTACTTCAGAGCGGATGCCTTCGATGACTCCTAGTGCATTGTCTTTATCGGTTAAAGCAACGGTAAAGGAGAAGTCAGCCAGTCCGTGAAGAACGCCGCTTTGTACAATAATATCCACATCAATTTGCGCTTGGGCCAGAGCCGTAAATACTTTTGCCAGCTGCCCCGGTTTTTCTTCTACTCCTAGAATACTGATTCTCGCTACATTCTTATCGCTTGCAATCCCGCGAACAACGATTCCTTGTTCCATCGCTGCTTCCTCCTTCACATTCGTACCTGCATTATGGTTGAAGCTGGATCTTACGACCAGCGGCACATTATAATTTTTCGCATATTCCACAGCTCTTGGATGCAGCACGGCTGCTCCCAAATTTGCAAGCTCCAGCATTTCATCATACGTGATCTCAGGAAGCTTGCGAGCGCATTTAACCACACGCGGGTCCGTTGAATAAATGCCGTCTACATCGGTGAAAATTTCGCAGACATCCGCTTTTATTGCGGCTGCCAAAGCAACTGCCGTTGTATCCGAACCGCCCCGTCCCAAAGTTGTGATCTCGCCTTCTTCCGTCATACCCTGGAATCCTGCGACAATAACCACATTCCCTTGGCCCAATGCATCCAACACACGTTCAGGCTTTATATCTGTGATTCTTGCCTTTCCGTGTACGGCTTCAGTATACATACCTGCTTGCCAACCTGTATACGAAACGGCCGACTGCCCCAAACTATGTATGGCAATGGACAGCAAAGCAACAGATACCTGCTCGCCTGTGGATAACAGCATATCCATCTCTCTGGTCGGAGGCGTTTCCGTACTAATCTGCTTCGTCAAGTCGATCAAATCATCCGTCGTATCCCCCATCGCAGAGACAACAACAACGCATTGATGACCATTTCTTTGTGTCTCTACTACACGGTTAGCCACGCGCTTCATCCGTTCCGCATCACCAACGGAACTTCCGCCAAATTTCATTACTATAAGAGACAAAGCTGTTCACTCCCTACCGAAAAATACATAACAATGTATCATTATATCATAACTACCTCTAAGGTTGAAGCAGAAAAATGTCCGTTAAATCGAAAGAGGCTTCCAGCCTATCGAACCCGACTGGCCGGATTGCCCAGGCAGCTCCTCTCGGCTCAGCTTCCCTCTTCGTATGTACTCCATATAGGATGCAATCGTTCCGTCGTGGCTTACAATGTGTACCCTGGTCTTATCCAGCCTTTTACACCAAGCTATAAACTGATCCGCCCATTTTTCAAATAGAACGGTAGGGACGGTATTAATCCCTTGAAGCCACAAATAGGCAGGAATATCACTTGGCAGCAAAAAATCGCTGAACAGCTCAATTAAACGCGGCGGCTCTAAAGTATTATCACAAGGCATTGTTGTAAAGTCATAGCGATTCGGAAACTGCCTCGGACCGATAGCTGGATGTATAAAACGTGCTGCATTCGTTCCGGAGCACCACACTTGAGCTGTCTGGAGTGAATATCGAGTTGGACTGGCAATAACAGCGTCCTGCTCCGTTAAAGGCAGCGTAACTCTCAATGATGCAGCTTCCTCCTCACCTTGTTGAGTCAATTTGGGATCAGCTACATTGTAGCTGTCCGGTGTATGCACCATATGCTCTCCATGACCATGACGAACAAAAATAATTTCCATATGCCGCCACCCCTAATCTTGTTGTTACTTTATTTTATGCACATCAACCTCGTCTTACATCCTTATTTAATTAGTACCCTATTTTCTGGCACCTTTAACCAAACCAAGCCAAACCATCAATGAAAAACAACCTCGTCCTATCATCACACCGATTAAATTCAACAAAATATCATCGACGTCAAAGCTGCCTACTTTACCGATGAACTGCAAAGATTCAACCGCTGTTAGAACCAGCACAAAAAGACTCGCCAAGTGCAAGGGCTTCATATGACGAGGGAATAGCCATGGAATGAGGATTCCAAAAGGGATGAAGGCTCCGACGTTGCCAAATAAATTAATGACCCATATGCCAAAATTGTAATGATGATACTCTTGAATATAATTCGCGATCGTTTTGAAGGGAATAATGTTATACATCCGAACGGACCGATTAGAACGGGAAAAGCCAAAAAACAACAGGTAGATCATAAAAGTAGAGTATCCAATAAAAAGTAACCACGCAGTTGTCCGCAGCCGTTGATGAAATCGAGCTCTATCCAAGCCTACCGGCCCCTCCATATGAAATTTTGGCGCTTCAAGATAGAGCTACCCTGTTGCTCTGCTTCCACTCTTGAGCAAGCATACCGTAAACGGCATGGTCAATATAATGATCATAAAGCCATTCAGCCTGCCGGACAACCCCTTCGAGCTTAAATCCCAGCTTCTCAGGAATCGCTCTGCTTCTGACATTCAATTCCCCGGCTTTAATTTCTACACGATTTAGTTTCATCACTCCAAACAAATGGTCAACCACTGCATGACAGCTTTTCGTCATCAGTCCCTTCCCCTCGTAGCCTGATGCAAGCCAATAGCCAATGGAAGTTTTTCTATGAGTCCAATCAATAGAATGCAGCCCTATATTTCCTGCAAGCTCACCGCGGTAAAATAAAAAGCAATTAAATCCATTGTTTGCGGCAAGCTGTCTCACACAGGATTCAAGAAACATCTGGGTATATGCAGCACTTCGCGTGCTATCCACCCATGGCAGCCACTCGCGCAGATGAGCCCGGTTATTGTTCACCAGCTCATATAATTGCGCTGCATATTTAACCTCACACAATCGGAGCTCGAGCTCTCCGTCTTCATAACTAATCATATGCTCGTCCTCCCTAATCTCTGTAACGGTAATTTAGTCCTAAAAAAAAGATTTACACCTTATGGGCAGCTGTTTGGCAGCAAGCTTTTCAGGTATAAATCTTTTATTTGCACTATTTAAAAAATGACAATAACTACTCTTTGGCGCGGGAAATGTATTTGCCTTCACGCGAGTCAATTAATAGCAGGTCACCTTCGTTAATAAATAGAGGAACCTGTACACTAAAGCCAGTTTCCAGCTTAGCGCTCTTAGTAGCTCCTTGTGCAGTATTACCTTTAATACCAGGCTCTGTCTCAGCTACCTTCAGCTCGATGCTGTTAGGAAGGTTAATTCCTAGAATCTCACCTTGATAGCTCATAATATGGATCATCATGTTTTCTTTCAGGAAGTTAAGCTCCCACTCCAATTGCTTGGCTGTTAGGCTGAACTGGTCGAAGGTTTCCGTATCCATAAACGTATATTCCGTACCGCTTGCATATAGATATTGCATCTCACGGTTTTCAATATGTGCGCGACCTACGTTCTCACCAGCACGAAAAGTACGCTCAACTGTATTTCCGTTACGCAGGTTTTTCAGCTTGGAGCGAACGAATGCAGCACCCTTACCTGGTTTTACGTGTTGAAAATCAATAACTGTAAACAAATCATGTTCTACCTCGATGGTTAAGCCTGTTTTAAATTCGTTAACTGAAATCACTGAAAAATACCTCCCTAAAAATGTGAGCAGACGGCATCCATTGCCATAGACAAAAGTTCAGACGCTGCTGAATTGTAATACTAATCAAGCACAATCAAGTCTTTACTTGAATGTGTTAATTTCTGGTTACCGGTTTCGGTAATAACGATATCGTCTTCGATGCGTACGCCGCCAAAGCCCGGCAAATAAATACCCGGTTCGACCGTTACCGTCATACCTGGTGTCAAGACAACATCCCCTTGGGTGGATAGCCGCGGCGCTTCATGTATTTCCATGCCAAGCCCATGGCCCAGTCCGTGGCCAAAAAAATCTCCGTAACCATGACGTTTAATGACATCGCGGGCAATCGCATCCGCTTGTTGGCCCGTCATTCCCGGCTTGATTCTCTCCAATGCTGTCAGCTGAGCCTCCAGCACGATGCTGTATATTTCTTTGTGTTTGTCCGTCGGTTTCCCAAGAACGACAGTTCGTGTAATGTCCGAACAATAGCTTTTGTAGTAAGCTCCGTAATCCAATTTTACAAACTCATTCGTTTGCAGGATTCGATCGCTTGCCTTACCGTGCGGCAGTGCAGACCGTTCGCCTGAGGCGACGATGGTTTCAAAGGAAGTCGAAGCAGCTCCGTTCTTCCTTACGAAAAACTCAATCTCAAGCGCGATATCCAGTTCCTTGGCTCCCGGCTTCAGAAAAGGCAAAATATGTGTAAAGGTTCGGTCAGCCAAATCAGCTGCTTCCTTCATAACATCAAGCTCGGCAGCATCCTTTACCAATCTCAGCTGCTCAACAAGCCCGCCTGTTGCAACCATTTCGATTCCTTGCAGCGATTCGGCGGTAGACAGGTAAGTACCATAGGTCATATCCAATTTCTCGAAACCAACCTTAGAGATACCAAGCTGAGCGAGCAGTGCACGAACCGTCTCCATCGCCTTGGGCGCATGCTCTACAACTTCATAGCTTACAGCCTGCGCTGGCGCTTGAGTCATGTAACGAAAATCCGTCAGCAGATAAGCTTTGGCTTCAGTTACGAGCACATATCCGGACGAACCGGTAAATCCCGTCAAATACTGACGGTTAACTCCATTGGTGATGAGCAGTGCTTGCAATCCTTGTTCTTGCATGACAACCCGGATACGATCCAATCGTGCTTGCTGCATTGTTATCCCTCCAATGACTTGAGGTGGTTTACCATAGCGCGAAGGCCTAATTCATAACCTTCCGCACCCAATCCTGCAATTTGTCCCAGCGCAACAGGAGCAATCACCGATACATGGCGAAATGCTTCTCTTTTGTGAATATTGGAGATATGCACTTCAATTAACGGAAGCTGTACAGTACTGATAGCATCCCGCAGTGCATAGCTGTAGTGCGTGAAGGCACCCGGGTTCATAATAATACCATCCATAGTGCCGAAGGCCTCATGAATTTTATCGATCAAGGCCCCTTCGTGATTGGATTGAAAGCATTCCAGCTCAATTCCAAGCTCTGTCGCAAGCTTCCGAAGGTTATCTTCAATGGCCTTTAACGAAACAGAACCGTAAATACCGGGCTCACGTACACCCAGCATGTTTAGATTAGGACCGTTTAACACTAAAATCCGCTTCAAACTCAGACCCTCCACATACCCTTAAAATACACGTACAAAATATTTTACCATAACTTTCTTCTATTTGAGAACTATTTTTTACGAAGATACGTCAGACCCTATTCCGGCTGTGGTTTGTTCGATCCTGAACTGAATGGTTCACGAACACTTTCATCGTTAAATTCAAAGGCTATGCTATATCCAATAAATAATCCCCAAAGCATAAACAGACAAGCCTCTGTAAGTATAGTGTTCCAATCCAGAAACGCAATCCAGTTCATCATCCCTGTTATTGGGCCCACTAAAAGAAAGATGATCCCCCAGATCGCTAGCCCATACATAATTCCGACCCATGGCCCAACTGCTTTGGCTAGAAAAACGGTATACAACAGCGTAGCCACAATAGAAAATAAAATAAAAACCACCCAACCGAGCAAATAGCCCTTCCACGTCAGCAAAAAGCTGTTTTTGAAAAAAGGCTCCACCAAAAATCCCGGCGGCAAGCTGGTGAAATGAAAATAATGCTCTACCATTTTCACTGCTCCCCACAGCAGTCCGGTAAAAAAACCAATATACAGTGAAAAAGTCCATTTATTGGAGCGTTTATCGGTTCCCTTTTCTCCCTCAGCCGCCATAATGATCCTCCGTTTCTTTCAGTATGATTGAATGGGTTTATGTTCTGAATAACGTTAGTATATACAATTTTTTGTACCCTAAACTTTACGTTGTCCTAAGGGTCAATATGTATTAGTTGCCATTCTAACCATCTGTCAACGGTAACAAGTATAAAAACTTATACTTCTTGCTCAACTTAAATACAGGGTCCTTCCTTATTTTCATACCCAGCGGTAGCTTTCTCTCTTTGAATCCGATACAATAAATAGTGAAGCCTACACATATATATCAAAAGAAGGTGTATTCGTTGTCGCAAAATGAGCAGCCATGTACGATTTACGGAGGTCAAGCCGTGATCGAAGGAGTAATGTTTGCAGGTCTAAAAACCCATGTCACGGCCGTACGCCGAAAGGATAATTCCATCGCCTATTTCGAAGTGCCAAAGAAGGAAATCGGCTGGGTGCAAGCTTTGAAGAAAATACCCTTCATTCGGGGAATTGTCGGCATAGTCGAGGCAAGCGCCAAGGGTGCGCAGCATTTGAACTTTTCTGCTGAAACATTTGCCGAGGAGCAAGGTGAGGAACAAGCGCCCAAAGAAGAGCAGAAGGAATCCTTTACAGGAAAAATTTCCATGATTCTGGGTGTCGCTGTAGTAGGGGTTTTATCCTTCCTGTTTGGGAAGTTTATATTTACGCTGGTCCCGCCTACTATCGAACAAGTTTTATTCGGTAATTTATTCGTCAATCAGATCGGACACAACTTGCTCGAAGGACTTATCAAAATCATTTTGCTCGTAGCCTATATATACTTTATCTCACTCACGCCGATGATTCGCAGACTGTTCCAATATCATGGAGCTGAGCATAAAGTTATAAGCGCATACGAAGCAGGAGTTGAGTTGACTGTAGCTAATGTACAGAAATTCAGCACACTTCACTATCGCTGCGGGAGCAGCTTTATCGTTTTCACGGTGTTAGTCGGAGTCATTATTTATTCCTTTTTCACCTACGATACCTTTGTTCAAAGAATTGTGCAGCGGATCATTCTTCTGCCTGTTGTTATAGGGGTTTCGTACGAGGTCTTACGTTTCACTAACCTGCTTCGCGACATACCAGTACTTCGTTATCTTGGTTATCCAGGTTTGTGGCTGCAGCTTTTGACCACCAAACAGCCTGATGATTCCCAAGTTGAAGTGTCCATCGCTTCTTTTAACCGGATGTTAGAGTTGGATAAACAAGCAAGAGTATAAGCTTAAAGCTGAAGTTTATGAAGAAAGTTTCGCTGCTCGCGAAACTCCAGGGAGGAAATCGTGATGAAGAAACGTTATCCTATTGCCGCCTATATTATACTTGGATTAGCCTTAATTGGATTGGCATCCAAAGCTTTGTCTCTCATTATCCCGATCGCAGTGTTTGCTGTAATTTTTCTGCTCTATAAGTTCCCGCCAAGCACCTGGGGAAATATCGGAAAATCCAAGCAAGGCCCCAAAAATTACAGCCGCACCAAAGAGAAACGAAGCAGAAATGCTTCATTTCGTGTCATAGACGGCAATAAGGGAAGCTCGGATGAGCCTCCCAAATATCATTAAACGGCGATCTGATCGCCGTTTTTTTTATTAATAATTAATCGGTTTTCTTTTGCGAACCACATGCTGCATGTAGTTTGTTTTATAATCAGTCAGCTTCCACTTGTTGAAGAAATTTTCAGCTGCCAGATTGCCTGATTCATAGAGCCCCTGGCTTTTCTCCTTCGATATATCAAATTCCGTGTTACTAACTCCTAAAGTAGGAATTTTCACAGTCCTGAACCGGTTAACATCCTCAATGTAACGTTCATCATGAGCATCCATCATAGTAGAGAAGAGCGCCTTCAGCATGGATAAGGGTCCATAAATTTTATTGGGCATACCTGATCCCCGACCTACCAATTGAAAACCTATAGTCGGAATCATTGAATCCAGAGCTGGAATCTCGTCCCTATCAAACAGCCACAGTGGGAAATTGCTTAATAATCCGCCGTCCACGATATAAACAAATTGTTCGGCGAAGGTTTCCGTTGGAAGCCTTTTAGCCGCTGATTTGCGAATAATGACGGGGTCGAAAAAATATGGAATGCTTGTACTCATCCGTACAGCCTTGGAAATGGAAAATTGAACGGGATCAATACCATAATCCGCAATATCATCCGGAAGTACAAGCAGCTTGCGACCGGAAATATCCGAAGCTATAATTCGCAGCTGGTTCGGACGAAGATCACCGAAAGTACGAATCCCTTTGGCCAATAGCAATGTATGTATCCAATGCTCCAATGTTTCTCCGGAGTATAAGCCTTTTTTCAAGAATAAACGCGCTAACGGTCCGATCAATTTTGTATCAAATAATTTAGAACGCTGCATAAAAGCGCTGAATGGAGTAGCTTCAATGACTGTTTTCAATTCATCCGATGTATAGCCCGCGGCTACTAAAGAGGCGACAATGGCCCCTGAAGACGTCCCTGCCACCTGGTTAAAAGTAAGGCCCTTACTCTCTGCTGCGTGTACAGCGCCTGCCAATGCGATCCCCTTAACCCCTCCGCCTTCAAACACGGCATTAATTTTCATACGTATCCCATCCCCGCATTTATATAAGTCCGCAACAGACCGCTACTTATTGGAATATATGCAGGGCGGGTTTGACCCAATACCGTATTTGTAAAACTCACTGCTCACAGAATCAACCGTACTATTTAAGCTTATTCCATAAGTTCGTGCATGGAGTGGGACTAAGTGAGGGGTTTCGACCACTTTTGGTTCTCGTGTTGATTGGATAATCAGGCCTGCCGAAGCGGAAACCTTCTTACACCAATTTCCAAACTTGACTAAAGTAAATTGTCTTGCTTCCAAATGGTTAGCGGGAAATCCTCCAGTTAATATTGGTCCATATGGGTCAATCAGCACATATAGCAGGAAAACATCCTTCTAATTCCGTTCACATCCAGCCTATTACCTCAATTAATGCTGATTAGATGAAGAATTTCCAGCTAAACCTCTCATTTGGGAGATAAAGGAGGTATTAGCTCCAGAATTTCCAGCTAAACTTTAATATGAGACTTCAATGTTGACTTTCATAAGACGAGAATATTATTGCTGGGATCGCCCCAACACGCCTTGCTCTTGCGATAAGGGTAAGGTTCTCCCCCAAATAAAAATTGCTTTAGAAAAAGCATCCGATCAAGATCGGATGCTTTCTAAGTTTCGTCCATTTCTTTTTTCAAATTCATAAGGTCCTGAAGTCTAATAGGGTCACGCTTAAAATATTCGACCAAAGTTTCAATGCATGTAATCGAATCCCAGCTCAGGTGATGCTCAATACCTTCCACATCTTTATAGATCGTATCTTCCGATACGCCAATAACAGTTAAAAATTCCTCCAATAGCTGATGCCGGACAACCAATCGTTTGCCCATCTTCTGTCCTTTAGAAGTTAATACCAGACCACGGTATTTTTCATACACCAAATAATTGTCCTTATCCAGTTTCTGAATCATTTTGGTAACAGAGGAAGGGTGTACTTCTAAACCTTCGGCGATATCGGATACACGTGCATACCCTTTCTCGTCTATTAATTTATAGATCCTCTCCAGATAGTCCTCCATACTCGGTGTAGCCATTTAGCTTTCCTCCCGTAATTCATAAAACCTGGCAACATATAATTCCCATGAGTGAACCGCAGCGGTTCTGATCAAACTAGGCTCATTATAAGCGCCTTTTACTATAACACAGCCTAATGGTTGACGCAAGTTAAGCATGAGGAGTAAATTAACTTGCTTAAAATAAGCATAACGCATAATGAAATCCTGACTCATACATCGATTCAATTGATGCTTACAGCGCAGCGCAGACTAACTAAGAACGTAACATTGGAGGCAACATAACCATGTCAACTGGACTGCTCACTCCCCCCATACGGCAAACGCAGGTTTTTGTTCCAGAGCTGGTTTATTTTGAACCGGATGCATTAAATTATCCCAAAGGCCAGCGAATACTTGAATGGGCCAAGCAGCAAGGCTTACCTATTCAAATGACTACCTCTCACAACCGAATTACTAATCTGCCCGGTGAAAGTGACCTGGAGAAATACAAAATAGCTAAGCGAACGCTTGTCGTAGGAATTCGTAAAACTTTAAAATTCGATACTTCCAAGCCTTCCGCCGAATATGCAATCCCAATTGCCACAGGCTGTATGGCTCACTGCCACTATTGCTACCTGCAAACTACTCTGGGAGCCAAACCCTATATCCGAGTCTATGTAAACACAGATGACATTCTAAAAGCCGCCAAGCAGTATATCGAAGAACGGGCTCCCGAAATAACAAGATTTGAAGCGGCTTGTACCTCCGATCCTGTCGGTCTGGAGCATATAAGCGGATCATTAAAAGAGCTAATAGAATTCATGGCACAGGAGCCGCTCGGACGCCTCAGATTTGTAACCAAATTCCATCACGTGGAACCACTTCTCGGGTTAAAACACAATAAACATACTCGTTTTCGGTTTAGTGTTAATGCTGATTATGTAATCAAAAATTTTGAACCGGCGACCTCCAGCTTTTATGAACGAATAACAGCGGCAGGACAGGTTGCCCAAGCTGGTTATCCACTCGGCTTCATTATCGCTCCAATAATATGGCATGAGGGCTGGGAAAATGGCTATCAGGAGCTGCTGGAGAAATTAAAAGAGGCGCTTCCTGAAGAAGCTACCTCTGATCTAACCTTTGAATTGATCCAGCATCGTTTCACCAAAACAGCCAAAACCGTCATCCAGCAGCGTTATCCCAAAACAAAGTTAGAGTTAGATGAAACGAAGCGCAAATACAAATGGGGCCGCTGGGGTCAAGGCAAATATGTGTACCCGGATGACCAAGCCAATGCTTTGCGAGAATTCATTACAGAACAGATCTTTGAGAAATTTCCGCAAGCCAAAATTGATTATTTCACTTAAAACTTCAAATAGTCGGGGGTTATTTGATTCAACCATATGGTAATTCGGGTCATCTGATCCGTATAAAGGAGAATGGCCATAATAATCATTAATCCTCCGCCAAGTTTCATAATTAACGATGAATAGCGCAATATCCATTTGGTCGTGCCGATAAAAAAGGCAAGTATTACAAAGGGAATGGCAAACCCGAGCGAATACGCTGTAATCAGGGGTACCCATGAATCCGGATTTGTCGCCGCTAATGCCAAAATCGCAGATAAAATCGGGCCAATACAAGGAGACCAGCCAGCTGCGAAGCCCATTCCTACCAGGATGCTTCCGAGGTAGCCTGCCGGCTTCAGCTTCCATTGAAGCTTACGCTCTCTCAAAAGCCATTGCGGTTGAAAGATGCCCAGCAAGAACAAGCCCATAGCAAAAATCAACAGCGCCGCGATTTGCCGCAATAAATCCTTGTAATCAATAAACAGGTTGGATACGACGCTGGCCCCCCAGCCCAAGCTGTAAAAAATAATCGAGAAGCCGGCAACAAAGCAAAGCGTATGTAAAATGGTTTTGCTGCGAATCTCCGTTCCGGAGTCCGCATTCTTAAGCTGACTGACGGATATCCCTGTTATATAGGATAAATAGGAAGGATACAACGGCAAGCAGCAGGGTGATATGAATGATGCAAAGCCTGCCCATAGGGCAATCCATAGATTAATTTCCAAACATTTACGCCCCCTAAATCCAGAGAATAATCTCTGATCCTACCCCTCATTATATCGAATTTTTCAACTTGCACGGATAACCTTTTCGAAAATTATGTGTCTCTCTTGCTCCATGCAATGAAATAATTCCATCCCATTTATACTATAAGCGAAATCCCCTTTTAATAAATAAGCTCAAAATCAACAGCCCGATTAAAAATAGAACAATAGTAGCTCCCGGTGCCAAATCCCACATTCCTGCAGCAAACAAGCCGCCGACAACGGAAACCTCGGAGAATAGAACCGACCAAAAGATCGACTTTTTAAAGCTTTTGGCTACAAGCAAGCTGCATGCGACAGGGATGGTTAATAGCGAGGAAACCAGCAGCGCCCCCACTATTTTTATCGCAACGCTAATAACAAGTGCAGTGAGCATCGTAATCATGATGTTGTAAAAACGAAGCGGCAAACCGCTGACGCCAGCAGCGTCTTCATCGAAAAACATCAAAAACAACTCTTTATAGTTCAGCAATATAACTCCGACAACTATAACCGTTACTCCAAAAACCACCCACAGATCAAAATTATCCAAGGTGTAAATACTGCCGAAAAAATAGCTCATAACATTCATATTAAAGCCTTTGCCCAGTGTAAACAGCAAGGTAGCCAGAGCAACGCCGCCTGACATGATGATCGCGATGGATAATTCCGCATATGATTTATATGCCTTGCGCAGCCTCTCTATGGCAAAGGACGCCAGCAGCGCAAATATGAGCCCGACTCCAATAGGATACACATTGATCAAGAAACCAAGCGCAATTCCCGCTATCGAAACGTGGGCAAGTGTATCTCCGATCATCGATAATCTGCGGAGAACAAGAAATACGCCCATTAATGGCGCAGTAAGCCCGATTAATATACCGCCCAATAAGGCGCGTTGAAAAAAATATTCTGAAAAAATGTCCAACTGACTCGCTCCTAGCTCCAGCTTTCATTAAACCAACACTTCCATTTGCTCCCGCAGCTGCTGGATGGAATGCGTCAAATTCGTTTCTTTGCAATTTTCAGGCTCATGCGTATGCTTAACGTAAAAAGATAAAGCCCCGCTTTTTTGGGCAGGCTCGTTTCCAATATAAGATTGTACCATATCCATATCATGTGATACCAGAAGAAATGTAATATGGTGATGCTGATGCATATGGCGGATCATCCGGAAAAAACCTGCTTGCGTTTCGGCGTCAATACCTACCGTAGGTTCATCCAGGATGAGCAGCTGCGGATTGTTAATTAATGCCCGTGCCAGAAATACGCGCTGCTGTTGTCCTCCTGAAAGCTGTCCTATGCGACGGTCTGCCAAGTCCTCAATGCGCATTGCATAAAGCGCGTCCTCGCATTTTTGCTGCTCCGCCTTACCTATCCGGCGAAACATATTCTTCTTGCCATACAGACCGGATAGCACTACTTCCCGTACGGTAGCCGGGAACAGCGGATTAAAGGCATTTTTCTGCGGCACATAGCCGATACGTTCCCAATCGCGGAATGTACTTATTGGCTGACCGAACAAACGTATTTCCCCCTGCGACGGCTTCAGCAGGCCAACGATCATTTTCAACAATGTTGTTTTCCCTGCTCCATTGGATCCGATCAGCCCAACAAAATCACGTTCCAAAACAGTAAAATTGAGATGCTCTATCACTTGTTTATTCTCATAAAAAAAAGAGACGTCATCAACTGTGACGATACTCTGATGACATCCTGCATTGCCAATAGGTGATGCATTGGAATCCATAGATATTAGCTCCTTCTTCAACAGGCTCTTCCTTCTATTGTAATGCTTTTATTAAATTATTCAAATTGCTGTTCATAATTGATATATAATCTGCTCCAGCCTTTGACTGCTCCTCTGTTAAACCTTCGATCGGATTTAGCACGGCTGTTTCCACTTTTGCATCCTTGGCCAATGTTTTGGCTAATTTGTCGGAGACCAGCTCCTCGAAGAAAATAATTTTGACATTATTCGTACGAATGAATTCATTAATATTTTTTAAGTCCTTGGAGGTTGGTTCCGCGTCAGGAGATAGGCCCATAATAGGTTTTTGTATCAAACCGTATTCTTTCGCCAAATATCCGAATGATTGGTGAGTTACAACAATTTCTTTTTTCGACAAACCGGATAGTGTCTGCTTATATTTATTATGCAGTTGGTCAAGCTGAGCTGCATATTGATTATAATTGGCTTCATAATCAGCTTTATGGGCCGCATCGACTTTTATCAAATTATCCTTGACGGTCTGCGCCATTTTTTTGGCATTTACAGGACTTAGCCATACATGTGGATCCCAGTGGCCTTCATGCACTTGTGCGTCCTTGGCTTTTTCTTTATTGCTGCTATCTTTTTTCTCAGCCTCATGTCCATGCTCATCCTCCTCGGCAGCCTCGATTAGATCAAGACCTTTACTAGCTTCGACTACCAATTGTTTGGAGTCCTTGGGCATGCTGCTAAGCGTATCATCCACCCAGCCCTCAAAGCCGGCACCTAAATAAAGAAACATTTCAGCTTTAGTAATATTCTGTATATCGCGTCCTTTAGGCGACCAATCGTGAGGCTCTACTCCTGCAGGAACGAGGTTAATGACATTGACATGATCGCCGCCAATTTTTTTCGCGAAATCATAGAGTGGATAGAAGCTGGCAACAACATTGATTTTTCCCGAAACCAGCGTAGCTTGCGGCTTACCGCAACCAGATAACATGATCGACAATATTAAAATTAGTAGTGCAGGAATTACAATAGCTCTCTTAACAGCAGACATTTACGAACACTCCTTATGTAAATCGTAATTATTTTTATTAACAGATTTGATTATACGACCGGACTCTCAAAATTGTCAACTATTAATAATATTTACGATTAGATACGTTTTAAACTTCATTAATATAAAAAAAACAGCATCCAACCGAATGTTCCCGGTTTGAATGCTGTTACTATTAACTGTCACATAAGAGTTGCAGCTACTATTCGACACGGACCGCTTGAAGCTGAGCTTTCACACATAGCTCAACCGCTTTGAATGCATGATCTTGAGTCATGGCATTCTCTGTACGATTGATGCAGTCAAGCACAAGCTGACCGAAGAACGGATAGCCCACTTGGCCGCGGAGTGAATAATGCTTCTCACCTTCATGATTGACCAAATATAAATGGTCTCCAGACGGGTCACGTGCAATATCAATGTATTTACGAATCTCAATGTAACCTTCGGTTCCAAGAATCGTCATCCGACCGTCTCCCCAAGTACCCAGGCCGTCTGGCGTTAACCAGTCAACACGGAAGTAGTTGGTTGCTCCATTGTCAGCAATCAGGGTAGCATCGCCAAAATCCTCGAGCTCCGGATAGTTCTTGTTCTTGTAGTTTGCAACCTTACTGTTGACAACTGTTGCATCCTTAGCTCCTGTGAAATACAAGAACTGCTCAATTTGATGGCTGCCGATATCACATAGAATACCGCCGTATTTATCAGCTTCAAAAAACCAATCCGGTCTGGACGGCGCATTCAAGCGATGAGGACCAAATCCAATAACTTGAACTACGCGGCCGATAGCGCCCTGCTCAATTAATTGACCAGCAAACACCGCACTTTCAACATGCAGACGTTCACTATAGTAAACCATATATTTACGACCGGTTTCTTTCACTTTCGCTTTAGCTTGCTCTAATTGCTCCAGAGACGTTAGCGGTGTTTTATCTGTAAAGTAATCTTTGCCATGATCCATAACACGAAGACCTAATGCGCAGCGCTTTGATGGTACAGCCGCACCAGCTACCAGCTTAATGGACGGATTGTTCAAAATTTCCTCTTCGGAAGCAGCGGCTTTAGCTTGAGGAAACTTGTTAATAAACGCTTCGACTTTCGCCGGATCCGGATCATAAACAGCGACCAAATCAGCGCCAGCCTCAATCAGTCCATTACACATCCCATAAATATGGCCGTGATCCAATGCAATTGCTGCAAAAGCAAATTCTCCCTTGTTAACAACCGGATTTGGCTTGCCTTGCGGTGCATAATTCATTCCATCCTTGTTTTGCATAAGAACTAAAACCTCCTGGTAATTAGATCATGATTATTAGTAAATTGTTAACGTGAACAATCCTCATTTTACCACAGATCCATTAGGAAGTGCATCAGAAATTGTAGCTAAAGTTAATTGATCTCCATGTGATGCTGCAAGAATCATTCCTTGTGACAATTCCCCTCTTAATTTGACCGGTTTCAGGTTAGTCACGCAGATGACTTTACGGCCGACCATTTGTTCAGGCGTATAAAATTTGGCGATGCCAGAGACAACCTGGCGCTGCTCTGTACCCAGATCCAGCTGCAGCTTCAGCAGCTTGTCAGCGCCCTTCACCGGCTCAGCTGCCAGCACCTCAGCTACGCGCAGCTCAACTTTAAAGAAATCATCAATCGAGATTTCTTGGGTTTCAACTTCCGCGGTAGCGGTCTGTTTCGAAGCTTCAGCAGGCTTCTTGCCTGCTTTCTGCACACTTCCCCCGGCAGGAGCAGCTGAATCTGGAGCAGCAGCTTCGAGTGTCCCTCCCATTGCCTCAACGATCGAGGAAACCTCCTTCGCCAGCTCAAGACGCGGGAACATTACCTCGCCCTTCACAACTTGAATTCCGCTAGGCAGTGTGCCAAAGCTGTGAATGGTGTCCCATGCAGTCAATGGGCCTTCGCTTATACCAAGCTGTGCCCACATTTTATGCGGTGTAAGCGTCAGGAATGGCTGCAGTAACACGGAAGTTATGCGCAATGATTCAGCCAGACAATAAAGTACAGAGCCCAATACAGGGCGTTTGCTCTCTTCCTTGACCAGCGACCATGGCTGCGTCTCGTCAATATATTTATTGGTGCGGCTTACCATCTGCCAAAGTGCGGTTAAAGCAACGGAAAACTCCATTTTTTCCATCGCTTCCTCAACCTTGATTACTGTTGTGCGAATCGTTTCCAACAGAGCTGCGTCGTATTCAGTTGCACCTTCGATGTAAGGCTGAATCGTACCGTTAAAATATTTATCGATCATAACTACAGTTCGGCTAAGCAGATTACCCAAGTCATTGGCCAAATCGAAATTAATCCGTTCAATGAAGCTCTCCGGCGTAAAAGCTCCATCCGAGCCGAACGGCACCTCACGCAGCAAATAATACCGCAATGCATCGAGACCGTAACGATCAATTAGCATAACCGGATCGACAACATTCCCTTTGGACTTGGACATTTTTCCATCCTTCGTCAACAGCCAACCATGACCGAATACTTTCTTAGGCAGCGGAAGATCGAGCGCCATCAGCATGATTGGCCAATAGATCGTATGGAAGCGGACAATTTCTTTTCCGACCAGATGAACATCCGCCGGCCAGTAGGTCCGATATTTGCTGTCATCCTCACTGCCGTATCCTAGGGCTGTAATATAGTTGGATAATGCATCGATCCATACATAAATAACATGCTTGGGATCATTCGGCACTTTAACTCCCCAGTCAAACGTCGTTCGGGATACAGCAAGATCCTCAAGACCCGGCTTGATGAAGTTGTTGATCATTTCATTCTTGCGGGATTCCGGTTGAATGAACTCCGGATTTTCTTCGTAAAATTTAAGCAAGCGGTCTGCATACTTACTCATGCGGAAGAAATAGCTATCTTCTTTAATTAATTCAACGGGACGGCCGCAATCCGGGCATTTACCGTCAACCAGCTTATTTTCCAAGAAAAACGATTCACAGGGTGTACAATACCAGCCTTCATAGGTGCCTAAATAAATATCTCCCTGCTCCATCAACTGAGCAAAAATTTTCTCAACCGATTGTTTATGACGCGATTCCGTAGTACGAATAAAATCGTCATAGGAAATATCAAGCTTTTTCCATAAGTCTTTAATGCCCGCTACCACTTCATCAACGAATTGCTGCGGAGTAACTCCCTTTTCCTGCGCCTTCCGTTCAATCTTTTGACCATGCTCGTCAGTACCCGTCAAGTAAAGAACATTGAAGCCTTTCAGCCTCTTGTAGCGTGCCATCGCATCCCCAGCCACGGTTGTATAAGCGTGCCCGATATGCAGCTTGTCGCTCGGGTAATAAATCGGCGTTGTAATGTAAAACGATTTTTGTTGCTCAGTCATGTCACTCGGCCTCCTTCAGGTTTAAAAAAAAACAAAAGAAGCCCTGTCCATCTTGGGACGAGAGCTTGTGCTCACGCGGTACCACCCAACTTCCCCCGCTTCCGTGTTAGGAAGACAAGGCTCAGCAGTCATGTTGCGACTTTCCGTTAACGCCGGAACTGCGATGACTATTTATTCGCCGCTTCCCAAGCTCGAAGCTGTTTCTTCGGCAAACTCATAGTCATATCCTCCAGGACCATCTTCCTCTATTTCAGTCAACCGGCTCTCAGCACAACACCGGCTCTCTGTATGACCTCTGCAGAGTACTCATCCGTTCATAGGCAATTCAAATATATGGTTAAGCCAAATATAGCGGAATATACGGACTCATGTCAAGTTAATGGCCTGATTCACGTTTCTTCATGTTTACATAGTTGGAGCAGAGCTTCAATGAATTACTTCTTTTTTCCTGAAGCAGGGGGCACGTGGTCGATCCCTCCCGGGTGAAAGGGATGGCATTTGCACACTCTCTTCACACTGAGCCAAGTCCCCTTGGCAGGGCCATGCAGCTCGAGAGCATCCAATGCATACTGCGAGCAGGTTGGATAAAAGCGGCAGGTCGGCGGCTTGAGCGGAGAAATAAATTTGCGGTAAAACAGCACCAAGGCTAGAAGCATCCGTTTCATAAAATACACCTCCGAAAAGCAGCAGCCTGGTTCTAAGGCCAGTCCATATTTGTCTTCCTACTCGATTCTAGTCGTTCAAACTGCTATAAGTCAAACTGGTATCTTCTATAATCCAATCGTTTAAATACAAATTGATGGAGTTGATCGTGTGTGCTTGAAATATTTCTTTCATTTTTCCATCTTTTAGTAACAGGCTATAGAAGTTCGAAGTGCTTTGGTTGTAATCAATTGTCTTCCAAATATGCCCCTTGTCTACCCTATACCCTAAATAATAAGCATTTTCCCCGGATCGCCAATATGTCCCATTTTCGAGGTCTACAAAGAAAGGAGGATCGTAAGCCTCTGTGTATGGAGACCAGGTATAAACCTGATCTTGATTAGTCAGCTCTTCCAGATTGACATTCTTGAGTTCAGATAGAGTTCCTGACAACAAATTTAAGGTTTTGTAGCTTACACTCGCCTTTTGGTCCTCGGTTTGCAGCTTCTTATCAATTTCAAAATAGCGTATAAGAGCGATTTCTAGATCAGGTATCCAGCCTGCCAGCTCCAAGTGAACGCCACCGCCCGGAGTCTCGATCTGATGTTGAATTTTTCCGAATTCGTCCATAATCATCAAGCCTTGCGGGGCTAAGATATCACTTTCTCCTCCAGTCATCCAATGCTCAGCTCCATCTTCAAAAGCATAGTGTCGCACCAAGTAGCGGTTGTCCGGACTCCAGCTTACGTTCAGCCCGATGCTCCCGGGCAAGCTCGGCTCTGACAACAAGCTGCCATCCAGAAAGTATAGTTTATCTTTATGCCAGAACCGTTCTCCGTCAGGTGATCGTAAAATTGAATATCTGGGCCATGTGCTAGGAAATCGGTCATCCGACACGTGGAAGCTCCCCTGATCCAAATCATAAACACGTAATTTCCCTTCGGAAAAAGAGGGAAGAATCAGCTTATCCTTGCTATAATTGAGCCAACCCGGCATAAAAAAATCAGGAGAAGCTTGTTCAGGCTGTTTGTCGAACAATACCTTTTTCTCGCCCGTGTATATATTCATTTGTTCAATGTTGTAAAATGTTTCTGTCTCAGGTGTGCCATGCACCGCTACATAAATGATATGCTCAGCATCTATAAAGCCAAATAATTCGGTTACGCTATCCGTCATATACGAATCTGCTGTACTGCCGTACATAAGCATGTAGTTTTGAACCGATTTGGATTCAGGCCTGACAACAAGCAGATCTTTCCGGTAATGCGTTTCTCCATTAAACTGCTCTGTTCTCCTAACAACATGAACTACTGCATCCTGACTCGGAGTGGATAAGGTTTGCATCACATATCCATTATCTGCATCATTCAATACTATACGAAACCCTTTAGGAGTATCCGATACGCTTAGCTTCAAAGAGCTCTCAGCCAAAGGAACCTTTGCAGGCAGGTTGACTGCCTGGGCCTCAGCCTTTACAGAGGGGCCAAGTCCAATGACGTGACTCGAGGTTTCGGCACCTCCAACCACAGCCACCAGCAGCATGGACAACAAATATTTTAGCTTCATCCTTTACTCACAACCTCTCCGATTCTTCATAGAGAATGACGCAATAACTTGTGAAAAGTTCCATTATCCGAAAAAATAGTAATTTTTTTGCTTTGTCAGCATCTAAAGTTGTTCTGTCAAACCATCCCTTACCAGCTTAAGCATAGCGTCCTTACGGTCTGGAGGACAAGCGATGATATACGGTTCCGGGTTCATACCGGTAAACGGATTCCCGTTGAAATCCAGAATTAATCCCCCTGCTTCGCGTACGAGCAGCAAACCGGAGTAAAGGTCATCGCCTTCGGAATTGTACAGTACAATCCCGTCCAATTGTCCGCGAGCCAGCATACTCCACTGCATCGTTGGAGCCCACAGCCTCATCATCCGCTTCGTATGCTTCTCTATATGCGCTCTCAATTGTACCGCTCGTGCCTCCTGCTGTACTTTATGTCCTTGAATCCAACCCACCGTTAAACGACTTGGCATCGTTCTCGGCTGTATCCTCAAAGCTTGTTCATTACAGGCAGCTCCCTGATTGTAGACAGCCGTATACATTTTATCCAGGATTGTATCGTATATAACACCAAGCATAGGCTCCTTCTTGTAAATAAGCGTAAGTGAGACGCCAAACAAAGGTAAGCCTACAGCAAAATTATTCGTTCCGTCCAATGGATCAACGAGCCATAGCCAATCGCTCTCGACTCCCGACCAGCCGGATTCCTCGCTGCGGATTTGGTGATCGGGAAATACTGCTCCAAGCCTGGATAAAATCTCATGCTCCGCTTTGATATCTGCTTCGGTCAGCACATCGCCAAACTCATCCTTCTCTTCCATCGTGAAGTCTTCATCGAAACAAACCCTTGCTGCATGGCCCGCAGCCTTGGCCGCCTCAACAGCCACTTTAATCGCTTTTTGCAATGTAGCTTCCATTTATGATCTGTTCCCCCATTCATCGATTTACATAAAAAAAAGAAAGCACCCTTACTTTTCGCAGGATACTTACTTAATAGAATAAATGTTTTTCATTGAAATTGCGAGATATTTCCAGCTTCTTCATTCTGGCTTCGTAAAGAAACATTAGCGCCCAAAGATCGGAACAAATGGATCGCATTCTCATAGCCCCGCTCGATATGCTCGATACCCGTAATACGGGTAACCCCCTCTGCAACTAGACCAGCCAGAAGAAGACAAGTACCTGCACGAACATCGGTAGCATGAACCCAGTTGCCTTTAAGCGGAGTGCCTCCTCTTATAAAGGCGCTTTCCTTACGTACCTCCACATCTGCACCCAATCGCTTTAACTGGTGAATATGGTTAAATCGTTTAGGATATACCCGCTCTGTCACGATACTCTTCCCTTGAGCCTGCAACAGCAGAGCGGTGAAGGGCTGCTGTAAATCAGTAGCAAATCCCGGATACATACCGGTTCTAACACGCGTAGCCCGCAGCTTACCGGTCGAATGTGCTGTTAGGCTTTGATCCGTCATCTCAAGCTCCATGCCAATCTCGCGCAGCTTGGCCATACATGAGCCCATATGCTCTGGAATAACATTATTTACAGTGATGCTGCCTCCCTTTATACCCGCAGCCATCAGAAATGCCCCAGCAATCAAACGGTCGGGAATTACGGTATAGGTACCGCCACCAAGAAACGGAACCCCATCAATACGGATGTGATCGGTCCCGGCCCCTACTATTTTGGCACCAAGCTGATTTAAGAAATTAGCTGTATCGACTACCTCAGGATCCATAGCAGCATTGTACAATCTTGTGCGACCTTCGGCTCTTACAGCGGCAAGCATGGCATTTATCGTTGCGCCAGAAGTAATCATGTCAAAGTAAATATCGGCACCGCGCAGCTGTTTCGCTTCTACGATGTAATAATCGTTAAAGAATGTAACCTCAGCACCAAGCAAACGGAGTGCCTTGATGTGTTGATCGATCGGCCGTGAAACGAAATCATCTCCGCCAGGGAATCCCACAGTGACCTTGCCGAATTTTGCCAGAAGGGCACCGACGAAATAGTAGGAAGCCCGATAAGCGGAAGCTTTCCCTGGGTCAATGACTGCACTGTGAATATAGCGTGGATCGAGCAGCATCTCTCCGGTTGGCAGCCGTTCTATTTGCAAGCCTATGTCTTTGCCGATTTGGCGGATGACGCGAAAATCATAAATATCAGGAATACCTTCCAGGGTAACCGTAGCATCTGCTAAGCATGATGCCGCAAGCAATGCTAAAGAGCTGTTCTTAGAGCCTTGAATCGAGACGGCACCGTGAAGCGGACCGCTGCTTTGTACTTGTATGTAATCCACGATCGTACCTGCTTTCCTATGGGTTTGGTTCGACTTATTCTTTTTCCAAAACATAGCCGCTGCCTCGAACAGCGCTGATCGTAAAGGTATCTTTTCCATATTTTTTGCGAATTCGATATATTAATGCATTGAGCTCATCCATACTTACGTCCGGAACCCCATCTTCTCCAGTTGAGCGCTCCTGCCAAACGGTCTTCTTGATCATATCAAAAGATACCAGCTGATTGGCATGATCGTTCAAAACTTTAATGAACCCGTATTCTTTCTCCGACATAACAATTCGTTGACCGTCAACATAGCATTCATGCTTCTCCCAGTTGATTGAAAACCCTGACTCCTGTAATCCCACTTGCCGTGGATAACTGATAGGCTCGAATTCCAGAGTCTGATCTGCAAACAAATACGAAAAATGAATAACTACCATTCCTTTTGCAAGCTTGATTATGTCAAACGAACGTAAAATATGCGGGGTATACGGTTCAATCCTGAATCCGTTAATTTCAGTTCCATGTCTGCTGCCTAAATCATATAAAACCGCTTCTTCATTCTCCCTCTTGATCATGAAATGCTTGCGGGAGATGAAGGCGTTAGAGAAAGCCAAATCTGGAATATCATCGTTCGTCATTCGCCCGACAAACAATTCCTTCGCCGACAAATTTACACAGGTGCCAGAACGATGAGGCTCTCCTCTAATCACATAGAGGCTTGCATAAGTTTCCAGCCGGGTACTGTCCAATTCCATTGCTGTGAGTCCCACCTTCACGAATACATTCATATTACAACAGCTATCTTATGATTACTGTGTGATATGACACATTCTATTGTACCATAAAAGGTTTAACGATAAATGCCCGTTCACTGACTACTGACTCACATTTCTATGACAGATAGCCATTTCATGAAAAATGACAGACAATACCCCATAATGACTGAGTCGAAGCATTAGCGGATGTAATTGTTCCGTTATGGCATGGTAAGCACAAAAAACAGAGAGATAACGGAACAACTTCTTCCGTTATCTCTCTGTTTTTGTTCAATATGTCCCTATTCGCTCCTAATAGCGGAATTCTACCTTCCGCTATCGTCTTAAATTGGAGGTAACTGATTAAATAACGGAACTTCCAGTTCCGTAAGGGATCTATAGAGGCACATAGCTGTTTCCCGCTATCCGAATATAAAAAGGAACTCGCCTGATGATTGAATCCGTAAAGATCTCAAGAATCATTGTCCGATCTGATAGCCTTCTGATACAAACTGTTTTATGCTTTTTACCAAAACAGCTCAGTATGTCCCTTCAACCGGCTCAAGCCCTCTACAAAGAAGTAATCACCATAGATAAGAGGGACATCCACGTTCTTGCCTTCAGGATAATGGCTCGTACCATGCAGAATCAAGCCTTCCTCCTGAAGATTATTCCATGCTCCGTAATTTTCAAACAAGGAACGCAATATGTCTTTGCCCGCATTGCGATAGCTATCCGCTTCCACCGAATCCACTTGATCGGCAATCAACAGCAGACCGCATGCTGCGCAAGCTCCTGCTGATGTATCCCGATACGGAGTGATATCAGGCGGGAGGCGGAAATCCCATAATGGCACATGATCCTCAGAAAGCTGTGCGATGAAGAAATGGGCCACTCGCTTGGCTGCCTGGAGATATCTCTCATCTCCCGTATACTGATAGCTTAAAGCCATCCCATATATCGCCCAAGAAGCGCCGCGGGACCATGCTGATTCCGGGGCAAAGCCTTGCCCCCCCAGAGCTTCTATCCTCTCTCCGGTATGTGGATCAAAACGAACAATATGATAAACCGAGCCATCCGGTCGAATAAAATGGTTAAGTACAGTATCCGCGTGTTCGATAGCCAGGTGCTTATACCGAGGGTCCACTGTTTGTTCGGATGCCCAATACAACAGCGGCAAGTTCATAAGACAATCGATAATAGCGATACCAGAGTTGTCCTCGCCCTCCCTCCACGGGTTCCACGCGCGGATGAAGCTGCCCTTCACGTTAAAGCGTGCTGCTAATAAATTGGCAGCTAGCAGCCCGCGGCGCTTGGCATCCTCAGCCTGCAGCAGCTTGTAGCGTGCCACGCTCGTTAAGGTCCACATAAAGCCTATATCATGGTCGAGCTTATAGTAGTTAGCAATTACTTCATCCAGCTTCAGCTCGCATTGCTCTGCTATCGATTTAAACTGCTCATCCTTAGTTTCTCTATATAATAGCCACAACAGTCCTGGCCAGAAGCCGGCTGTCCACCAATAAGAAGGCTCCAATACATAGGAACCATTCACACTTGCATGTGGAAATTGCGCCCCGATTCTCTGGCTGGTCCTGCTTACTTTATTCACCGTCTGCTGCCATGCTTCTTCTACCCATTGTTCCACTTGAATGCTCATCTTGTATTCATCTCCCTAAGAGTTTGCACGAGAAAACTTGCTTCGTTAGTTTCTTATTCAAACTGAAAGCTTAATTGGATCTTGCATATTTTCTCCTGCTGAAGCAATGTAAAATCTATTGCGAACACTTTTTTCACCACGCCAAAATGATCTGTAAACTCAAGACTCTGAACATGAGGCTGAAGGGTGTGGTGATCGTATCCAATCGTCAAACGCTGCTCCTTCCCAGGAATAACTATGGATTCACCAGATAAATCCGGTTCAAGGCAGGTCACAAATCGTTCGACTATCCCTTCTGGCACCTCGCTGAATCGATAGGAATCCTCCAGTAAGAGTACGGGATGCTCCTTCTTGCACCATGTAAAGCTTCTTTCCAGGCTTAGAAGATTCTCATCTTCATACGCAGCAGCAAGATTAAGCCGTATGGACTCTTGATCCTTTTCCAATGCCACATTCAATACTTCTGCACGGTGTGCAGCACCCTCCTTCTGCAAATGACCATTGATTATCGGCACTGAGTGGCCTTGCGATCCGTTGCAGAGATAGGAGTAACGCTCCGCTCCGAAATAGCTTTTGGTATACATGCCGGAGCCTAGGTCAGCGAGAAACGTTTCCCCTTGAGCATGCATAATAAAATGCCCGACATCATTATGATTATGCGGCTCATTATTATGTCCGCCCTTTGCTGCAAAGCAAAAAACACCTTCGTCATTCGCATATCTAGAGATAAGCCATTCCGCATCATTCAAATAATAGGTTGCTTGCCCCCAAGGCTCTCCAAGACTCGCTTTATCAGGCCGGAACCATAATATATTGCGCAGTGCCGTTGCCCACCGGTTGCAATGATCCTCCGTATAGCTCGTCCGTAAAGCCATATCAGGAATGACGACATCCGGGTAAATCCTGTTTAAATAATGGGTCAGCCCCATATGAATACGGGATTCAGGCATCGAATCGGAGAAGTTAACGACCGAGCTGCCGGTCATAAAGCATTTTTGTTGAAACAAGGCAATCCGGTGTATCTTCTCGTTAGAAAACAAATTCAGACAGCCGGCTGTTCTTTTCTTCAATAAATCGGCAAAAAACACAAAAAATCCAAAGCCGTAGTACCAATATCCGTACCCTTCTGTAGTAGCCCCATCTTCCTCGAACCCTTCCAAATAACTATCCAAGGTCCCGAGCACACGCTCCAATATTTTCGCTAAATCATCTTCATCTTTCATCATATGGAGCGCTGCAGAGCCGATAGAGCCTGCACAAACGGCTGCCCAATTATGTGTTGCTGTTTCCCAAGAGAATGGACCTTGATGAAGGTAGGGCCAGAAGATCCGACGGTAAATCTCATGTGTGATTCGGTTGCGAAGCAGCAGCGGTAATCTATTCTCCATTAATCTGAGCACTTCGCTTAAAGCAAATCCAGTTTCGGCTGCAAACAAGTCGATAACAGAAGCGTTTCCTTGAATAGCTCCTAAGTAATTATCCAAAGAATATTGTGCAGCCTGTGTTGTTTCAACCGTTGTACCCGCATGTGCAGGCAAACACCAGGTGTATTCATTGCATATCGACCAGATCGTTTCCTGCAATGCTTCCACATAATCTACACGCTCAGGCTCAAGCAAGGACATGAGGGTAAACGTATTAAGCCTCTTTCTCATAATAAAATATACTCTCTCGTACTCGAGCCGGGATCCGCTTTCTCCAAAAATACGAAATAAAGAGAAAGATAAGTCCGGTGTAGGCTGCGTTAACAGCTGCTCTGCTTCCAAGCGGATTTCATCGATCATAGGACGGTAGGATTCAGCCAGACTCAGCTCCCTCCACCATGCATCCTGACTTCCAGGGCTGAAAAGAAGTGACGAGCTATCACCTGAATATTTGCTTAGCAGCTGCTTAATCTGATTCTGATTCATATATAAGCCCCCCATAGTACACGAGTAATCTTAACTCCATACTAATGCATTTAATGCTTATAAAATACAACTTTTTTTACTTTTTCAAGTTATTTTTTGACCTCTGTATTCGACTGGTGTAACCCCTTCTGAAGCCTTGAATATTTTGATAAAATAGCTCTGATTATCGTAACCAAGCATCTCGCAAATTTTGCCTACAGGATGGCTGGTCTGATCAAGCAGCTCCTTGGCACGGATCATTTTCATCCGGGTTACATATTCAATAAAGGTTTCCCCTGTTTCCTTCTTAAACAAGCGGCTGAAGTAGCTGCTGTTCAAAAACAAATGGTCGGCCACCTCCTCCAGACTGATCCTTTTGTCCAAATGCAAGGACACATAATGACAAGCCTGCACCACTTCGGTCCGTTTGCTCTGCTCCCAAATCTCACCGGCCAATGCAATAACCGACTGAAAATGCTCTATTAGCCAATGCTCCAACTCCACTAGGGAATCGATATCCAGAATCTCTTTATGAAGGCTTTCTACAGCATACGTGGAACGAAAATATTGCAGCGACTGAAGCTTCAGCTTAAGGTCAAGCAGCAGCTTGAGCACCCAATCCTTGACCTTCTCCGGCGGAAAAGAATGCTCCTTCAGAAATTCCATCCAGTGCTTAACCGTAGGAATAATCCTATCGGCTTTCTTCTCAATCATCATTTCCCTAAATTCCTTGCTAGCCTGATCATACCAAGAGAATAAATCGATATCTCCGTCAATAAATGGACGCTGTTTCGTAATGGAGCCTTCATCCATATAAAACCGCTGAACCGTACTCGATAACAGCCCATTGAGAGCAACCTTAATTTCATCAGGACGGTAACAAATATCGCCGATAATAAAAGACATCGAAATCTTCAAATATTTGAGCAGAGCATCTTGAATCGCCTTTATTTGTATTATTGCTGTATCAAACGGATTAATCTTAAGGGTCGCATGATAGGGGTATAAGAAGAAGGACTCCTTGATTCCATAAGCAAAATGAACCTCTGGCGTATCATATCGGGCACAAACCTCGCTAATCACGTTATCCATGGCAAAGCGCAAAATGTCGTCGGACATAAAACGATGTTTGGCCAATCGATACTCGTCAACAAACCCCAGAATCGGCAGGCATGCTTTGCCCTCCATGTCTAGATTGAAGGCTTTTGCTTCCAGCAGCCAATCCTGAGGATCAATAATTGGCTGCTGCATCATTCTACGGATAAACTTCTCTTTGAGCAGCTCCTTGTTGCGATCCACCATATGCTGCAGCTGATGCTGATGCGCCTGAACCTGCTCTTCTTGATCCAAACTTACTTTGAATTGCAGCAGCAGCTTCTCCAAATCAGCCGGATCAAGCGTATCCTTGAGCACATATTCCTGCACATTAAGCTTCATGGCTTGCTGTGCGTAATGAAATTCGCTGTGGCAGGAAAGAATGGCCACCCGCAGGTTAGGCTTCTGCTCCTTAAGCAAACCAATCAGCTCGATGCCGTTCATCAAGGGCATTCCGATGTCTGTAATCAGAATATCCGGCATTTGAATAGTAGCATGCTCTAGCGCAACGGCCCCATTCTCATAGCAGCCTTGAAGCTGCAGACCGTATGCCTCCCAGTTAATCGTCTCCGATAAAAGCTGCAGTACCGGGTAATCATCATCAACAAGCATGACATTATACATAAGCAGCTGTCACCTCCACACGGGGAATATACATCGTAATGCGAGTTCCTTCCCCTTCCGAACTGTCAATTCTCATGTTAAACCTGTCGCCGTAGGTTAAGCGCATCCTTTCATGTACATTCAATAAGCCTATACTTGAAAATCCTTTTGGAGATTCCACAGCCGTCTGCTCCCTTTCCTCTCCTGACACTAGCATCTTGCGAAGCCTATGCAATATTTCTACAGGTATCCCTCTGCCATTATCCTCTACACTTAGAATCAACGTATTCTCTTCCATCCAAGCCTTCAGCATGATTGTACCGGCGGATTGTGTTAATCCATGGATTAATGCGTTCTCAATCAAGGGCTGTAGAAAAAAACGAGGTACTTTTATTAACAGAGCATCAGCTGATATGTCGGTTTTCAATAAAACGGGCTCCTTTTGCCGCATATTCATCAACACAACATAATCCATAACTATTTCTATTTCCTCATGCAAGCTGATAGTTTCTTTCTCCTGATTAATAGTCATCCGCAGCAGCTTGGAGAGCGACCCTATCATATCCGCACTTTCCCTATCCCCTCGTAGCATTACCTTCATACGAATGGAGTTGAGCACATTAAATAAGAAGTGGGGGTTTATTTGCGCTTGAAGCATAGCAAGCTCAGCTTTACGTTTGCGTGCTTGCGTATAGGATACTTCAGCAATCATCTCTTTGATCCTGTCGAGCATCTGATCGAACAAGAAGCCCAGTCGTCCAATCTCGTCCTCGCCACGAATATTCGAACGGGTCTCAAGATCGCCTTTCTGAACAGTAAGGGCCACCCTTCCCAGTCTAACGAGCGGCTTCGTAAAGGTGCCCAATAAATACAACAGCAGCAGCAAAAATACGATAAATGAAATAATTTGAAATCCGAACACTTTATTAAAAATAGCTTCAATTTTAGATATCGCCATTTTATATGGAGTTATGGAAACCAGCTTCCAGCCTGTGAAGGATAAGGAGCGTTGGGTCATCAAATACTCTTCATTGTTAACCTCAACAATATCGGAGCTGATCTGTTGGCTTTCTTGATTAACGTATGGAAATGGAAAGGTTTGCCCGATTTTCTCTCCATTATTGTGAGATAAAATAACGTTGTTAGCATCCATAATCATAAATTCCTGATTATTAGGAAGATTCTCGAAATTATGGTTCAGCTGATTTTCCATAACCGTTACAATAACATAACCGTATATAGTTGACCCCTCGCCACGAAGCGTGCGCACAACCGATAGCTGATAAGGATTTCTCACCTTCTCGGATTCAAACACGGTAGGCGTGGTTCCAACCCAATAGGATTGAAAGCCGTACAGGTTTTTCAATTGGGAAAACCACGGCTCCTTCGTTAGATTAAGAGGATTATATTCGTAGATTGAATAATTGGAGTAATAAGAACCATTGGTAAGCAGGATCGTTACGTAGCATATTTCCCCGCCAATTGTAATATTATCAATTTGCTTCATTATTTTGTTCTTATCATAAAATTCGTCATATTCCGCAGTGGGTTCCGTATAACGATGTCCCGAAACATTCGACTTGAAGATGAAATTCAGATCAGAATCCATTTGGATAGAGTTCGCAATATTGAGCATATATTTCAAAGAATTCGTTACATAGTTATTGACCAACAGCATGGACTCCTGTGAGTTCGTGATGGCCTGCTCCTTCACTGCATCTTGAGTCAAATAGTTATACGTCGCTAGGGTAATGCAGGCTGGAAGCAAAATACAAATGATAGAAACCATCATCAGCTTAAAACGAAACGACCTCATTGATAACCATCGACGTAATCGAAATTGCAGTTAAAACGCCTCCTCAAACCATTTGGGGACCTGCCCTTTAAACGTAAAAAGAGAGGGGCGGCTTGCACCATCCCCTCATATTGCAGTATTTCCTTAGTATAGCAGATTATTTTTTATTGGCGTCAATAATACCTTTAACGCGATCCTGGGAAGCTTTTACAGTTGCATCAATATCTTGTTTGCCTAAGATCATTTTCTCGAATTCCTCGTTCACTGCTTTGTAAACCTCAGCTTGGTAAGAAACCGGAGGTACGATTGCAGATGCCTTAGCATTCGCCAGAACACTGTTCAAAGAAGCTTTGTCGACTTTCTCAGGGTTTTTGGTGCCGCTAAGAATTGTGTCTGTGATTTTACCAAGATCTTCAGCTTTCACTTTGTTCCAGGATGGAATGTTCTTACCTTGAACCAATGCTCCGTCCGTAGTCAACCAGCGAATAAATTTGTATGCTTCTTCCTTGTTCTTGGAGCTTGCAGCAACTGACATATAGTCTGTAGTTACTTGAGTATAGCCGCTTGGATCAGCTGCAGTGTTTTTAGGGAATGGAGCTATAGCTACATTAAAATTCAAAGGAACCTGCTCAGTACCGCCTAGCTCTGTATTCATCCAGCTGCCTGTTACGATCATAGCTGCTTTTTGATTAAAGAATTGAGTACGGTAGTTTAACTTTTGGGAAAGCATATCAGCGTACGGAGTAGCCGATTTATCATCCTTCTCCATCTTCATACGAAGTTCCAATGATTTCTTAAAGAGCGGTGAATCCATATTGGAAGAACCGTCTGCTTTAATAAATTCCGGATTATCCTTTTGATTCTCCAATGCCAGCTTCGCATAATCCAACCAGCCGCCATTTTGCGGACCGTGGAAATAAGTACCGTATACTTTGGCAGCGCCCTCGCCTTTAGTCAGCTTCTTAGCATAATCCATGAACTCGTCCCATGTCCAATCCTTAGGAATGGCAAGTCCGGCTGCGTCCAATGCTGTTTTGTTCAAGATGACATACCAAGGGTTAAATTTACCTGGAAGGGCGTAGTACTTACCGTTCAGCTTAGTGTCAACCTTGTAATCTTCACTAACTTTATATCCGTCTTTAGTAATGTAATCATCGAGAGGAGCTACCATACCCAATGATACGCGCTGAGCGTAAGATGCCGGGTCACTGAACATAAGAACGTCCATTGCTTCCCCTGAAGCCGCTGCAAGATCAAGCTTCTTTAAAGCCTCTTGAGTATCGCCTTTCTCACTCAAACCGATAACGTTGACTTTAACATTCGGGTTCTTCTCTTGATAAGCAGCTATTGTTTTCTGCCAGTTATAGTTACCTTCTGTTCCAAAAGTATAGAAGCGAAGCTCTGTTAATTTGCCTGCAGGTGCCGCACCTTGAGTGTCATTATTTTTCTCTGTACCTGCGCCTGCACCACAGCCTGCCAACAGCCCCATGACTAACATACCGCTTACTACACTAGTACCTAGTTTCTTTTTGTTCATGTTGTTGAAACCCTCCTTGTTTTGGGCCAATCTTGTTTTTGTACAACGCTTACAATGAAATTGTATCAATTCGAGCACTTGAATCCATGCTCGTAAATTGACTTTTTTACAATTTTTTTGACTTTTCCTCTTATCCTTTGACTCCACCGGTCGCAATACCCTCGATAACACTCTTCTGACCGATCATAAATATGATTAGCAAAGGAAGAATAGATGATACAGCGGCAGCCATAATTAATGAGTAGAATTCACCGCTTAGTGAAGTGAACTTTTGCATCGCGAGCGGAATAGTGAACAGCTTATCCGTCCTCAAGAAGATCAACGGGTTCTGATAATCATTCCATGTCCAAATGAAGCGAAGAATCGCATAAGTCGCAATGGACGGCCGTACTAGCGGCAGCGCAATGGACCAAAAAATCCGAAAGTGACCAGCGCCGTCAATTTTGGCGGACTCAATAAATTCATTATGAAGTCCCATAAAAAACTGACGCAGCATAAATGTACCAAGAACACTAAAGCTGCCAAGCAGAATAAGTCCCAGGTGACTGTCAAACAGTCCGATATACCGGTATAAAATAAATTGGGGTACCAAAGTAGCTTGTCCAGGAACCATGAAGGTTGTCAGAACGATTAGAAACAGCCACTTGCTTGCCTTAAACTGTACCTTGGAGAAACCATAAGCAGCCATACTGGAAACAATTACTGAGATGGCAGTCGTAATTAAAGCAATTTTAATCGAGTTCCAGTAATATAAATAGAACGGAAATTTACCCAGCCATACTTCCGTATAGTTCTTCACTGCGTTCCATTGCTGCGGAATCCAATCGATTGGAAAATTGAACACATCCGATTCCATCTTAAAGGATGCAGACAGCATCCAAAAGAATGGCATAAGAAACAAAATGCTGACCGCAAACATAACAATGGTCACTATTACCCTTCTGAGGCTTAGAGGCTCCCTCATGTTAGTTCCCCCCGTTTCCATAATTCTCGTCGAATTTTAATAATTAACCCATTTTTTCTGGCCGATCCATTGAAGCGCCGTAATTACCAATACGCACAAGAACAGAACTGCGGCCATCGATGAAGCGTACCCTAACTTCAGGTTCGTGAAAGCTGCATCATACATATACCATACGAGCAAGCTGGTTGACTGTACGGGGCCCCCCTGTGTCAGCACCGCTATCAAATCAAACACTTTAAAGGTAGAAATAAAGCCGGTTATCATAAGGAAAAATGTTGTTGGCGACAGCATCGGCAATGTAACACTTTTAAATTTTACCCAGCCATTCGCGCCATCGATATCCGCCGCTTCATACAAATCCTTCGGTATCGCCTGCAAAGCTGCAATATACACGATTAGATTGAAGCCAATGGAAATCCAAACATAGATCATCATGACAGAAAGGAGCGCATAGTCCGGATCGGCAATCCACTTGGGCGGATTCGAGACACCGATGGACATAAGGAACTGATTGACCGGTCCAAGAGAAGGATGGAACAATACTTGCCATACAATGGCAACGGCCACTACGCTTGAAATATAAGGCATGAAGTAGGCTACTTTAAAAAAGCTTTTGAAGTAAACCTGCTTGTCTATCAGAATCGCCAGTACCAATGAAATGATCAAGTACGCTGGAACGGTCAGCAGAAAAACAGCATTGTTGCGGAATGACTTCAAAAAAGTTGGATCATGAAATAATTTCTTGAAATTATCCAGTCCAGCCCATTCAAACCCACCGAAGCCCATTATGAAATTCCAATTCGAAAAGCTTAAAATGAACGTCGCAATGATTGGAATCAACACAAGTACTGTTACCCCGATCAACATTGGGCTTACGAATAGGAAGCCCGCTAATGTTTCTTTACGCTGCAAGCTGCTGCTGCGCTTTTTAGTAATCCGGTTTCCCGCTGAGTTAGCGGATGGATTGGAGTTCATATGTCATTCACCTCGACTTCCTTTATGTTGATTACATTATAATTAATAATGATGGTTCTTTTTTAACGCTATTTTGATCACATTATCAATTATTTTGACTTTTCCTAAAAAATTTAAGTAATTTATGCCCCTTTAGCATTCCACACTTTACAGTAAAAATATTACCCCGGAGTCAATGATCGGACAAAAAAGAAGGGGTTGTCCCGAAGTAGCTTTAGCTACAAGGGAGCAACCCAATTGTTCTCCAAAAAAAATGACACAGAGACTAACCATGCCCAATCGCCAGCCTTATAATGTCGATCGATACTTTCCTCAACAAAATGTGAGCAAGCGAAAGCCACCCGATCTTCAAGCTTACTTAGGTAAGCCGCGAAGCAGGAAGTCCCTAAAGCCCCGTTGTTCTTCAATTGACTAAGCACATTATCTACCATCAGATGCACGGACACATACTCGGCGTTCTTCCATCCATCGACGTGGGTATGGACCGACTGCCTTGCAATTCCGCAACGCTCCCCCGCGGGATTCGCTCGCGTTGGAAACTTCCTCGCTTGTTTTTGTAGTGAAGATAGGCCGAGAAAGAAAATAGATGGAAATCCTCACGTTAATTCGGCCTGAATATCGTTTGAAATCAATCTAACTGGAAAAACTCACGCTAAAATAGCTGCTATGGATAATATCACCCCAAACACGTAGAATTAGCATGAGAAATTCCAGTTATTGGGCTAGGAATGCTATTTTCGGAGTAATTAACATGACAATTTCCTTATATTTTGCTGGGAGTGGGGAACGTTTGGCTGCTATAAAATGACGTAACTGAATCACGATCCCAGATCACAATCCCCAATCACAAGCCCCAATCACGATCCCCGAGATCAGCACGCACGTTGGGAAAGGAACTCATCTCTTCATTTGACTGAGAGTACCCAAGAAGGGACCAATAAGAAAGGGCTGACTTCCAAAAAGCTAAACCCTAGTGAGTGAATCCCGTAGAATGTGCATAAAACCTCACAATAAAAATGCACCTCCTAGAATTTCATCGGATAAACTAGAAGTTTATTCCAATGTCTATTCAAAGAGGTGCACTCCAACTGTCAAAGTGGATATAAAGTCGATATGCTTGATTCTTTTGTATCCCTATTTCAGATTAAGGGGTGGATAGGCGGCTGCTCCAAAATGGCTTTTGAGACAGCCCCTCTACTCCTTTACTATGCTATTGAGGTAGGTGCGCCAAACGGTGAACTGTATCCGCTAATTCCACCAAGAATGCGCTTTGCCTCCTCATCACTCATCGAACCGTATCTTTCCGCGGCATCTACAATTTTCGGGAATAGATGTACATCACCCGCGGTAGCAAATCCCGCCACACCTGGGAAGGATAATACGAAATGGACACAGGCGTCGATTGCTTTGATAACTCGCAAGGCAACATCTTGCCTGCCGGTTTCCTCGATTAATTGGTCGAAAGCCTCTCGGTAATCGGGAAGGGAATACAAGTAATAGTTCAAAGGCAGAAGCACGGTATCAAAGGAATAGCGACGCAGTGCTTCCAAATGTGTAACTGGAGCTTGATGACCATGTCCTGTAATTCCGATTGCCTTCACGATGCCTTCTTCTTTAGCCTCCAGAGCAGCTTCCAAAGCTCCGCCCTTTTCCGTACATTTATCCAGTTCGTCCACTGTGCCAACAGAATGAAGCTGAAGCAAATCGATATGATCTACCTGTAGCAGCTCCAAAGAACGGTAAATTTGAGCTTTCGCTTTCTCCTTCGTACGTTCGCCTGTTTTGGTCGCAAGAAAAATTTCATCTCGGACCTTCGGCATCCAGGGTCCCATTCTCAGCTCTGCGTCACCGTAGCTCGCTGCTGCATCAAAATGATTGACACCATGCTGCAAAGCATACGAAATGGAAGCATCCGCTTCCTCCTGTGTCACCTTGCCAAGACTGGCTGCACCAAACATAACGACCGATCTGGGATTGCCCAGACGTCCCATTCTTCGTTGTTCCATCTTACTTCCCCTCCTGCCAATTTTTCTTATAATTTAAATATAGGGCTACCTGGTGGAGCCTAAAGCGCTTCTCATACTAAGAATGTATTTGGATGTATCGAGCGGATTGACACCTCTGCGAGTTCTTGCTGCATCAACATCAGGAGGACATTCCCGGTAGCTGTCGAATCGGGCTGTATAGGTACCTCGCCCACCGGTCAAGGTGCTTAGTTTCACTGGGAACTCTAATGAGCTTGCAACCGGGATAAGCCCTTCCACTGTAAATCTTTCACCTGCTATAACAGGATATTCGAATACAGCTCGCATAAGGTTCAATTCGTTCAATATTTTACCGCTTACTTCCTGAGGAGCTGTAATTCTAAAATGAAGATAGGGTTCCAGCAGCGTTGTTCTTGTATGCGCCAGTCCATCCATAATTCCCATGGGTGTAGCCAGTACAAAGTCCAACGGATGGGTATGCCAAACATGATGCTGTCCCTCTACCAGCGTCACTCGAAGATCTGTAACTTCCCAACCCTGCAAGCCCTGCATTAGTGCCTCAGGTACTCGCCTCGCCACCTCATTTTGGTAGCTGTACAGCAAATCCTCCGGCTTAACCTGGGAAGTATATTGAAGTCCGCTGCCGCGAGGGCCAGGCTCAATGTGAAACCGCAATATCGCCCAGCAAGGTTTGGGCATCGTATAAGCCACATATCCATAACCTGTGCCGGATGGGGTTTCTTTGTAAATCACACTTGGCGAGCCGAATTCAGCACGCAGGCCGAAGCGGCTATGCAGCTGATGGGTGAGTATTTCCAGCTGAATTGGCCCCATGATCTTGATATGCAGCTCCCGCTCCTGCTGATGCCACTGCAAATCCAGCAGCGGGTCCTCATCAGCGAGCTCCTGCAAGGCAGCTACAAGCTGAGGGTACTCGGCATTGCTTGCCGGATGCACCTGCACGGTCAGCAGCGGAATTGTCAGCCTGTGCTCAGGAGGCACGGAAGCAGCGCTGCCGATAACATCCCCGATCTTCACTCGGCTTAGCCCGCAGACGGCAGCGATATCACCGGCGTTCAGCACGCCGACATCTTCATAATGGCCTGCATGGATTTTACGAATTTGCGTTACTTTCTCATCCAGCTCTTGCGTAGTATTATGAATCATATCGCGATTCTGAATACGTCCGGCATACAATCGGACTAACGCTACTTTTCCCATTACTTTGTCACGCTCAAGCTTAAATACAACACCGGATAACGGATCTTCCACTTTACCCGATGGAGAAGGCAAGAAGGATAGCGCTGCATCCATCAGCTCCTTTATGCCAATCCCTTTGCTCGCCGCGGCAAACAAGACAGGATAAACCTTCGCTTGTTTTGCCAATCCGCATAGACGCTCATAAAGCACCTGCCGGGGAACCTCTTCCCCTTCTATATAATGCTTCATCAGCTGGTCATCATGTTCAGCGAGCTGCTCCAAAACGGAGTCATAATCCGCTTGCTCTACTGAAGCTTCAGTCTCACTTTTTCCATTAAGCGAAAACTCCCACTCCCACAGGCTGTTTACGCGGCTAAAGCTATCTTCCTCACCCGAATAGCACTGCACAGGAATGGCATCAGGAGTTAATACGGAGCGGATTTCGTTAAGCACCCGCTGAGCCGAAGCGCCTGTCCGATCCATCTTGTTTATGACAATTAAGGTGGGAATCTGAAGAGTCCGCAAAGCATTCCATAGTGTTTCCGTATGAGCTTGAACCCCTTCTACTGCAGACACTATTAAGATGGCCCCATCCAGAACGCGCAGCGACCTTTCCACCTCGGAGGAAAAATCAACATGACCCGGCGTATCTATTAAATTGACCTTGTAGCCCTTCCATTCGAATACTGTTGTCGCAGCCCGAACCGAAATGCCCCGTTCCCGCTCTACATCCAGCCAATCGGTCTGTGCCGTTCCCATATCAACTCTGCCAAGACTGCGGATTCGGCCGCTTTCGTATAACATATGCTCGGTTGTTGTCGTCTTGCCGGCATCAACATGAGCAACGATGCCGATATTCCTCAGCTTCATTTCTCTTCGCTGCGGTCAGTCGCAGGTGGAGGCGTGATTGATAAAGAATCAATCTCTTTACGCCACTCAGGTGTCATATCGACCTGTAGGGCTGCAAGCGAAGGCTCCAACTGCTCCAGGCTACGGGCTCCGATAATCGGTGCAGTCACACCTGGGTGAGACATAACCCACGCAATAGCTAAAGTTGCCGGATGCAGTTCACGTTCTGCGGCATATTCGGTAAAACGTTCTGCAACATCATAATACAATTGCTCGCCGTAACGTTTGCCATACATCTCCTGATCAACGAGCCTGCCTTGTGCAGGTCTTTTATCCTTGCCGTATTTCCCACTTAGAAGCCCGCCACCTAATGGACTGTAAGAAATAACGCCTACCTGCTCGGATTCAGCCAATGGCAAAATCTCCACCTCAGCCTGCCGCTTGACCAGATTGTACATCGGCTGGATGCATTCGAAACGAGCCAAGCCCGCTTTATCCGAAATCCCCAGCGCCTTGGTGATTTGCCAAGCCGCCCAGTTGCTAACCGCCGGATACAATATTTTACCCTGCTGCTGCAAATCGTCCAAGGCCCGCAGTGTTTCTTCCATTGCTGTAGTGGAATCGAAATTATGGATGAAATATAAGTCGAGCCTGTCCGTGCCCAGTCGTTTCAAGCTTTGTTCAACGGACAGCATAATATTGCGGCGCGACATCCCTCGGGCATTGATGTCACTGCCCATCGCCATACTAACCTTCGAAGTGAGGACGATTTCATCACGGCAATCAGCAATACAGCGGCCGAGTATTTCCTCTGAACGTCCTCCCGCGTATACATTGGCACAATCAAAGAAATTAATGCCTACCTCTCTGCATCTCCGAAACATTGCTCGCGAGGTTTCCTCGTCTGCGTTTCCTCCGAAAGACATCGTTCCAAAGCACAAGCTGGACACCTGAATGCCCGTTTTTCCTAATGTACGGTATTTCATTTTCAATATCCTCCCAAGAGTTTCGCTCTGCGAAACTGACATTATAATGATTAATTAGACAATTGTGGTGCTCCCGGCATTAATTGCATGAATTCAATACGGTTGCCATCCGGGTCTTTAGCCCAGCATTGGAAGTTCGTATCCTTGCCCATTTTTGGCTCAACATCCAGAGTCACGCCGTTCGCTTTCAAATGATTGGCAATTTCATGAATATCATCTACCTCAAGGCATAAATGATTATAGCCTATAGGCTTCTGCACGGGCTCGACCTTATTTAACCCACCATAAAAGAGTTCAATAAATTGCCCTTCGCATACTTTAAGATATTGAATCCAAGGCTTATCATCCTTATCCTGCAGCTCGAACAATTTCTGAAAACCCAATATATTGCAGTAAAAATGCAAGGATTGTTCCATGTCCTCAACTGTAAGAGCAATATGTCCAAGTCGTTTTATCATATTATCTCCTCCTAAGGTTTCAGCGAAACCAGCATCGTAAGCCTTCACTCGGTCTTTTTTTGAACAAAATCGATAACGTAAGCGTTCTCTCAGATTTGCTTGGGTATGTATTCACTTATTCGGCTTCCCTTTTCATTTTATAGAAAAATCTGTTGAAATATAAGGAGTGACTTAGTCTTTATTAAGTTACCTTGAGGTAAGGATGGCACTGAGGCGTTAGTAAGGCAATATATATTCAGTACTTAACAAACCTAAGAATGTTAATTATAATTGGCACTGAATCTATCATGTTACGAAAAATAGTTGGAGGTGCTTTAACAATGAAATACCGTAAGCTTGGAAACAGCGGCTTAAAAGTCAGCGAAATCAGCTTGGGCAGCTGGATGACCTATGGAGGTTATGTTGAAGACGATAAGTCGGTTAAATCAATAGAGCAAGCCTATGACTTGGGAGTTAACTTTTTCGATACAGCTAATGTATATGAACGTGGGGAAGCCGAGCTCGTTATGGGTAAGGCATTAAGCGCCTATTCCAGAGATTCCTATGTACTGGCTACTAAAGTGTTCTGGCCTATGGGTGACGGTCCTAACGACCGGGGTCTTTCCCGTAAACATGTGATCGAGCAATGCCATGCCAGCTTGAAGCGTCTGAATACGGATTATGTTGACCTTTACTACTGCCACCGCTTCGATCCTGAGACACCGCTTGAAGAAACGCTTCGCGCCCTAGATGATCTTGTAACACAAGGCAAAGTCCTGTACGTTGGTGTCAGTGAGTGGACGGCTGCTCAGATGGTCGAAGCTCTCTCCATTGCGGATAAATATTTGCTGGATCGTATCATTGTTAACCAACCGGTATATAACATGCTTAACCGCTATATTGAAAAAGAAGTCATCCCTACCGGCTTGTCCAAAGGGATTAGCCAGGTCGTATTCTCACCACTCGCTCAAGGTATTCTTACAGGAAAATACCGTGCAGGCGCCGGTGTACCCGCCGACAGCCGGGCTGCAAGCAAAAGCTGGGGGGATGAGAAGCTTACCGAATCCACCTTGGCTAAGGTCGAGCAGCTGATTAAGATTGCTGATGAGCTGAATATTAAAGTTTCACAATTGGCTTTGGCCTGGATTCTGAGACAGCCGAATGTCGCGAGCGCATTAGTCGGCGCAAGCCGTCCGGAGCAGGTTATCGAGAACTGTGCAGCCTCCGGAATCGTGCTGTCCGAGGATGTAATCAACTCCATTGAAGGCATTTTGCAGAACTAGCTGCTGCCTCCAGACAATCCAAGTAAAGGGCGGCTAATCTCTGATTAGCCGCCCTTTACTGTACCCGCTTCAACGTTTGCTTCTTGACTTTATAGTTGCCCGATTTGCTACTGAACGACTACCAGGCTTGCTGCCAGACTTGTAAGATGAACGGTTCTTCCGGTTCAAACGGACACTCGCCGTCGATACCTTCGCACCTCCGCCAAACATGCCAAACAATTTCATAATCGGTCCCATTTGCTGAAAAAGACGAATCATTTGGTTGGCTTTGCCCATCATGGATATAATTCCGTCAATCCCGCCGAAGCCGCCCAGTAAGGAAGCACCGGTATTTGGAGTTGCGGATGCTGAAGCTTCCACGTTTTGTTCCGATTCAATCCGTCCTATCTGCATATCCTCATCCTCAATGAAATTCCTGCTTCCTCTTGACGGTCTTGCAGCAATCTTTTTATAGGGCTTATAAGCTTTGGCTGGAGCATTGCCACTGCGTCCTTTGGTTACCGCTTTCCCCGGGGCACTGCCTCTTGATGAGCTTATGGAAACCTGCTGTCCCCGCATCCGTTTCTTTTTGTCCATCGAGTTCCCTTCCTTCTTCAAATGTTCTTCTAATACCTGATACAGGATACTTGTCTCTGCTATACTGTATATGTATGTAGAAGCCATATAAAAAGGTTGGGATACCCGACTAGTACCGATGAAATGTGTGTTTGTTTAGTAGTGTTTACAGAATACCTAGCCTTATTTCAGCTCTAGCGTTGCGCGATACAGCAGCTGATCCCAGCTAACCTTCGCCCCCAACGTCTCCCCTGCAAAACGAAGTGGTATATACAAATGTCCATCCACTATGACAGGAGCCTGCTCAAGCTTGATCGCCCTGCCGTTTACAATGGCTTCCGGTACATCTGGACGCAAAGTCAGCTCAGTTGTACCACGTTTGGCAGTTAATACACGTTCTTCGCCATCCCATTTGAAACCAGCTCCAATTCGCTCGAAAATACCACGAAACGGCACCATGGTCACATCCTGCTTAATAAAACCGCGATTTTCATTGACGAATTTACCGTTCACTACTACCTGAACCTGCGGATCATCGTAGCGCTTTACTATTAAGGCATTACTCAGCAATCTGCCAGGAGAGCGCTTCATCATCCCTTCGGCGTACAAGGCTGAGCTGGACCCCCCGTCCATATTCATGGCCTCTACCATTCCAAGCTCTACCAGGGCTTGCGCCATATCTACAGCTGTTGCTGAGGATACAGTTCCCATAACCAGCCGCCCCTCCCCGTTCACACCAACAAAACTGCGTGTATTAGCCGATCCCGTAATTTTAGGATCATCAAAGCCATCTCTTTCAAAATCTACATCGGCCTGTCCGTTCGTTACCAGCTTCGGCCCTGCCCCAATAGCTGTTTCCCACGCTTCTGCAACGGGAACAGCATTCGAACCGCTGCCGTCAGCCACATAGGCTTCTATTTCAACTTGATCGCCCTCATGCAGATTAGGCAGCAAATTTTTATCATTATTTGGACTATGCCCAATATAGATTACATAACCATTCTCAGGAGCTACTGTGGTACCCTCCGTCAATGACGTAATTCGTCCAGCTTCTATTACAGCCTTCGTTCCACCAGCTCTGTCTATCTGTTGTGCAAAATCACTTGTATAAGCGATAACTTGATCGGCATCATCACCGTAATAAGTGTTTACTCCCCATGGATTAACTGTATACACGTTATTGTTGTGTTTTACCTTAAAGCTCAGCTTTGTTTGCATCTGATGAATTTGAGCCGTTTTATCCGTCTGGATACCTAACGCCACGTTTTCTCCTGATCTCACAAAGCTCCCGGACTTGATCATCAAGCCGTTGGGATGCCTCTTGCTTTCATCCTGCTCATAAGCATCGAAAAATGTGCCGTTAACCCCTGCAACCGCATCACTGCGTTCAATCATTCCGGCAAAGCTTTCCACATATCCGATACCCGCTTCCGCCGTTATTGGCATAACCCGAATATACGGGTCCGACAAGTCGATGGTTGTCCACTGTACGGTAAATTTCTTACCGTTAGCTTGTACAGTAGTTGAGTCAAATACAACAGATTCGCTTGCCTGTGCAGAACTCCCTGTCCATGAGATCCCGAGCATTACAGCTGCACTAGCAGCAATAATTACACTTTTCTTCCAAAATATCATCTTGTCATCCCCGTTCAATTATTTATGAAATTTCAATAAATACCCCTGTTTATAATTGAAAAATAGAACCTTTGAACAAAAAAAAGACTACGATTTCGAATAGTCTTTTTGCTAATAAATTTGTACTGCGCTTCACCTTAGTGTGGATCTACCGTTTTTGCTCAGGCAGTGTTACCCAACCCGCATAAATAGAATAGTAGAAGAAGAACGCTGTAATTAGTCCAAGCACCAGCAATAAAAAACCGAGTTTAGTCTTCTTTTGAAAAAATGCCACGAGCGCTCCGCTAAAAAACGACCCCATCAAAATTAAAAACAAAATGAACAAAATAATCATGAAAGCTGCTGTCTCCTTTTTTTCCATCTCCATCATATCAACAGTTAATACTTTACCATTTTTGCAGCTGAAAATCGAATACTAAGGCGCATTGCTTACCTAAATGTTACTAAGTCATATTAATTTCAGTACTTTTCTCGCAACTATGTTTTCCTTATACTGATTAGAGAAGCTGAATTTTGCAGCTGTTGGGATTCAATGTGCCCAGCCTGCAGGATGTCAGATTCAACCTACTAAAGGAGGTTCAAAATGCCTTATCAAGCGAATTCAGAACGTTATCAATCTATGAAATATAACCGGAGCGGGAGATCAGGTGTGCAGCTGCCTGCAATATCATTGGGGCTGTGGCATAACTTTGGAGGCGTGGATACATATGAGAATGGAAGAGCAATGCTTAGAGCCGCATTTGATTTAGGCATTACTCATTTCGATCTGGCCAACAATTACGGACCGCCACCGGGCTCAGCTGAAGAAATGTTCGGGTCGATGATGAAGTCGGATCTGGCTCCGTACCGCGATGAATTAATTATTTCCTCCAAAGCCGGATATCGGATGTGGGAAGGACCTTATGGAGAATGGGGCTCGAAAAAGTATCTTATTGCTAGCCTGGATCAAAGCTTAAAACGCATGGGCCTTGATTACGTCGATATTTTCTACTCCCATCGTTTTGACCCTAATACTCCGTTGGAAGAAACAATGGGTGCTCTCGACCAAATCGTCCGCCAAGGAAAAGCTCTCTATGTCGGGATCTCCAGCTACACAGCCGAGCAAACTGAGGAAGCGGTTAAAATTTTGAACCGATTGGGTACTCCGCTGCTGATCCATCAGCCTGTTTACTCCATGCTGAACCGTTGGGTAGAGAACGGACTTCAAGACGTGCTGCAGGAGCATGGCGTAGGAAGCATTGCTTTTTGCCCACTGGCTCAGGGCTTGCTGACGAACAAATATTTAACGGGAATTCCGGCTGATTCCAGAGCCTCCAACCCTACCAGCTTCCTGAAAGAAAAAGATGTAACCGAAGATAAAATTGCGAAAATCCGCCAATTGAATGAGCTTGCCCAGCAACGGGGACAAAGCCTTGCTCAAATGTCACTCGCTTGGGTGCTGCGTGAAGGGCGAGTTACCTCCGCTTTAATTGGTGCGAGCCGCGTCAGTCAGATTGAAGAAAATGTAGCAGCTTTGGCCAACCTGGATTTCAGCAGTGAAGAGCTTGCCAAGATCGATAATATTTTAAAATAAGCACTCATAACAAAAAGCCAAGCTCGCAGTTTATGCAAACTTGGCTTTTTGTATTTATTGAGGTTGCTCAGGAGCCTTGCCCAACTGTTTGAGCCCACGTATCAAGCACCCTCTTTAATACGCCGTCCATCCAGCATCCGCAGTAATAACGGTACCATTAACAAAGCTCGAATCATCTGAAGCAAGAAATAATGCGACCTTGGCGATCTCTTCGGGTTCACCGGCTCTTGGGTTTAAGTTCATTCCGGCCATTGCTCTGCCCATGCCAAACTCATTTGGTTTATTAATGGAGGTGCTGATATTAGTATTTACTCCGCCTGGAGCAATAGCATTACAACGAACACCGAGCGTCGCATACTGAAATCCTACGTTTTTTGTTAATCCGACAACCGCGTGTTTGGCTGCCGTGTATGCCGCTCCTGCCCTTGAGCCCATCAAACCTCCGGCTGAAGCTATGTTAACTATGACTCCACTTCCTTTTGAAGTAAAGATGGGAAGTGCCTTGCGTATCGCTCTCATAGGGCCGGTTGTGTTAATGGCAAAAACTCTTTCCCAAAGCTCGTCTGTCAAGTCAGCGGCTGGAACAAAATTATCCATTATTCCTGCATTATTAACTAAAATATCTAATGTGCCATAGGTGGTAACTGCCTTGTCAATTAAATTCTGAATGTCCTCTTCTTTTGCAACGTTGGCTGCTACAGCTATAGCTTCCCCGCCATTGGATTTAATTTCTTCAACGACTGCATTAGCTGGGTCTACATTAATATCGGATACAACGACTTTAGCTCCTTCTTGTGCATAAAGAATAGCAATAGCTTTCCCCATACCTGAAGCTGCCCCTGTTACCACTGCAACCTTGCCTTGAAGTTTCATTCCAAACCCTCCAATTGATGATCTCTGCTAAATGTTCCACTATTTCAAGCTTTTTGCCATCTTTACTAGTTCTTCCTCTTCGAGCTCCCTGCCGAAAATGCTGATAAATGTATCATTTTCTGTCCAGTCTAGCCTTATGAAACTATTCTCAGTTATTGAAGTGACGAGCAATGCTTTGGTTCCGCGGATAAATATTTCCTTACTCGACTCCGGCCCGAATGAACCTGTAGTCAGAACACCATTCTTGTGAAGCTTATAATAAGTTACCCTTAGTAAATGATTCTTATCATTCATATAAACGAGCATCGTATGATCCGTCTTGCTCTCTCCTTCGCGAATCCAAGCTAATCCCTCATCAAATGTATAACCACTAGGCAAATAGGCTGGAACATACATTTTAAAATCAGCGTAGTTCTTGACCTCCTGCTCTTTGAGCTTCAGTTCTGTTAATGTAATCGGTCCTTCAACCAATTGATTAGGGGATGCCCCGTTCGTTGAGGATGCAATGGATTTGGTGGAGGCTGAAACCTGTGATTCCATGCCTGGCGCTATCGGCATAACCATTCCGAATATAAAGCCCCCGAATACAAGAGCTGTGATCATAAAGCCTACCGATCCGAGACGTTCACTAAATAAACGCCGTTTTTTATGTCTATGTATTCGTTTTAAGACCTGCTCCCAAGCCTCAGGCAGAAGCAGCAGTGTTTCATTGGGATGAAGCGGCACTTGTTGCGAAGGCGTAAGCGTCGCAGCCAATGGCAGCTGCTTACTGATCCGCTGCATCATGAGCTCTCTGAGCATGACAACGATCTGCTCCTCATCCAGCAATCGAAAATAACGCCGGTGCTTGGCCGCCCATAAAAAAACGTCAACAGCACTGTTCTGAACAGCTGTTTTCTCCAATAAAGACAGCTCGTCTAGTTCAGAAAGCACAGCCATATAATGATCGAACAATGTTTTTTGCACTATTACCGGCAATGAAAATACATTTCCTTTAAACAGCAGCATCCATTTCAGGTCCATGTTGCCTCCTATTGCTTGACCTTTAATCCTTCACCGATCTTATTCAATTCCTGCTCATTCATAGCAGACCGAACAATAATATTGATATCTTGATTATTCCATTCCAGCTCCCCTCCACCCTTTGCTGGGGTGGTAAAAGTGCGTATTCCATCCGGGCGATCCGCATTCGGGCTGAAGGATCGTTTGCGGAACAATATCTCCAGTTGTCCCTGATTATCTGCGCTTCCCTGGTAAACCAGCTTAACAGCGCTCGCTTTTGATTCCCCCAAGGTTATATGGACGGTCGCCTCTTGAAGTATATAGCCCGAAGGAATGTAAGCCGGAATGGGCATAGCAAACTGTGCTGCAGAAGCGGCTTCCTCCAGTGTAACCTTCACTCTGCGAAAAGCAGATTCATTCGGTAAATCGCGATTGTCCTCCAGCTTGGGAGGAGGAAGCATGTCGTCCGGTGGCGGAGGTGGCGTCTTGGCTCCTTCGGTAGACGCATTCTCCGTGCTTCGGACGCTCACGTTAATGGTATTGTTCTTCGCTTTATAAACCATTTCAAACATAGGTCGAAACGCTTCCGTTGTATGCAATGTGCTAAACAGCATTGCTCCTGCGATCAATGAAGCGGCGCTAACCGAGGCCCACTTGGCTCTGCGAAGCCAGACTGCTTTGCGTTGTTCCTTCTGCAAACGTTGCTGCAGGGTACGCCAGGAGGCTGATGGATCAGCATTAAATTCAGTTGGTAAAGGCTCGCTATTTTCTGCGGCTTCGTCAAACAAACGCTCGAACTCCGCATCAAACTCTGACTTATTCATAGCTCATTCACCTTCCAATCATCCTGAAGTTTACGCTTGACTGCTTCTCTTGACCTGAACAATGTTTGGCGGATTTTCTCCTCCGAAACATCCAGCCGTTCAGCCATCTCCTTGTAGGAAAGCTGCTCGACCCAACGCATATGCAGCACTTGCCTGTATATAGGCTTCAATTGTTGTATGTAATGTACAATAGCTTCCTTCATTAGCTTGGCCTCCACCTCAGCTTCAGTTGAAGGATGGATAGAACTCATAAAAGATATGGCATTATCTATATAGACATCATCAGAAAGAAGTTCGTTCCGTTTATTATTATTTTTTCTTAAATAACTTATAGTTGCATTACGCGCGACCGTTCGCAGCCAGGCTATAATTCTTCCTTCTTCAACATCATGGGGACTTTTTCGGATAAGATTTATAAATGTATCTTGAATAATATCCTCTGCAGCCGGGTGATCTCTAACTATATACATAATCTTAGGGTACACTAAGCGGTAAAACTGATCATATACTTGCTCCTGCAATATCGGGTCGAGGGACCTGATATCACCGGTTAATAGAACTAAAATTGATTTTGACATAACTCCTCCGCAGCCGTATAAGCCGATTCCTTTATTTCCCAATGGATATTGCCCAAGCTCTATCTTACACTTTTTCATCCATTATTAGGAGATTAATCTCACATTTTGTATATTCAGCATTATTTTTTAGAATGAATGGACTTAATGAAGGTTGTCAAATAGTGGTTGAAAAAGCGAGAAGCTGCAAGGAGGATCAAGGTACGGTTCATAGGATACCGAGGTTTAGGAGAGGTTTACGCGGTTTGCGCTTCGGCAACAAACCGCGTAAAGATCAGGCTTTTCTAAATACGAGGACTGCGTTGTGCCCCCCGAAGCCGAAGCCGTTGGAAATGGCCAACTGAATCGGAGAAGCTGCCGCCTTATTAGCGACAATATCCAAATCACATTCCGGATCTGGGTTCTCGAAGTTAATCGTTGGCGGGATAATGCCCTCCATCAAGCTTTTCACTGTAATTACAGCTTCCAGCCCTCCGGCGGCACCGAACAAATGCCCTGTCGCCGATTTCGTAGCACTCACCTTCAACTGGTACGCATGTTCACCAAATACTCGTTTGATTCCCTTTACCTCTGCACGGTCACCAAGCGGAGTACCGGTTGCATGCACGTTGATATAATCGACTTCCTCCGGCTGTACGCCAGCATCCCTAAGCGCTTCCTTCATAGCCATAGCATTGCCTGTTCCTTCCGGATCAGGTGCTGTTATATGATAGGCATCCGCAGATTGCCCATAGCCAATAATCTCCGCGAGAATTGTGGCGCCTCTAGCTCGAGCATGCTCCCACTCCTCCAGTACAAGTACCCCTGCTCCTTCTGACATCACAAATCCGTCACGATTCGCATCGAACGGCCTGCTAGCCTTCTGCGGCTCATCATTTCGTGTCGACATCGCCTTCATATTGCAAAAGCCTCCAAAGGACAGTTCATTCACCGGCGACTCCGCCCCACCGGCAATCATTGCATCCGCAGCGCCGCATCGGATAAGATGAAAGGCTTCTCCGATCGCATTATTTCCGGAAGCACAAGCATTAACAGGCGTTGTATTCGGCCCCTTTGCCCCTATTTGAATAGATAGCTGAGCCGATCCCATGTTAGCGATCATCATGGGAATAAGGAATGGACTGATGCGACGTGCCCCTTTTTCCAGCATAGTTTTATGATTGTCGAGTGTCGTTTGAATTCCGCCAATCCCGGTTCCAATGGACACTCCTACGCGGAACGCATTTTGTTCCGTAATCTTTAAATCAGCATGAGTCAGAGCCTGCTTCCCCGCCGCTACAGCAAACTGTACAAAACGGTCCATATGCCGCAGTTCCTTGGGCTCGAAGTAGTCCTCAGGATGAAAATCAGTAACAATACCGGCTATTTGCGTAGCAAAAGAAGATGGATCAAACACTTCAATGCGCGAGATTCCTGATTCCCCTTGAACCAGTCGGCTCCAGAAGGATGAAACATCCGATCCCAGTGGGGATATAACTCCTAAACCTGTAACAGCTACACGTCTTGACATATAGGAACAGCTCCTTATTAGAGATTGTTCAAAAAGTTCAACTTTTGATCACGAAGTAAACTTATTGAACACTCATTATTAGTAAGATATTAAAGGTTCATTGATTTGCGGATCCAGTTGAAGCTTCAATAGCAAGCCCGCTTGTACAAGTCCTGCTCCAAATCCATAGAGCAGCAATCGGTCTCCATTCTTTACTCTCCCATCCCGAATGCCCAAATCAAGCGAAAGCGGAATCGTTGCAGCAGATGTATTGCCGAACTGTACGAGGCTGTAGAGGGTTCGCTCAATGGGAAACCCGCTTCTCTCACATACAGGCTCAATAATTCGCAAATTAGCGCTATGCGGAATAAACCAATCTACCTGATCCATACTCCGTCCACCTTTTTCAAGTAAAGCATTCATTCCATCCGGTACTGTGCGCACCGCCCACTTAAACACTTCCTTGCCATTTTGTACGAGCAGCTTAGAGTCCTTCAGTTCCACCTCATTGAGCTTGTTGGCTATGCCGGTGCGGTAAACATGGATACCTCCCTTGCCCTCCGTTCCCATATGATAGGCCTCGAAGCTTGATTGCTCTGCATCCTGCTCCACTAATGCAGCACCGGCTCCATCCCCGAACAACACACAAGTTGTTCGGTCTGTGTAATCTGTTATCTTCGAGATCGTGTCCGCTCCGATAACCAGAATTTTGCGGTGCAGCCCTGATGCAATGAAGCTGTGTGCCGTATGCAGCGCATAGGCAAAACCGGCACAGGCTGCACTTAAATCAATAGCACCAGCAGCCGTCTGTATACCCAGACGGTCTTGAACAATTGCCGCAACACTTGGAAAAGGAAAATCCGGTGTGCTTGTGGCAACTATAATCAAATCAACATCGCTAACGGTCTTATTATATCTGTGCAGCAAATCTTGAACCGCCGCTACGCATAAGTGACTGGTATATTCGTTGGGGCCGCTAATTCTGCGCTCTCGAATTCCGGTTCGTTGTACGATCCATTCATCGCTTGTCTCCACCATGTCTTCGAGATCTTTATTTCGTAGTATGCGTTCCGGTACATAGGTGCCAATAGCTGTAATACGGGCATGTTGTAAGTACATGGGTCAACGCTCCTTTATTTATTATCTAGTATTAGTACCTAGTGCTAATTGTAATTAGTATAACTCCCTCAGCTTGTCCGTGTCAATCCGAAAAAAACCGGCCCCCTGCACACATCATGTGCTGGGAGCCGGTTCTCTATTAGGGAATATGAATAATGCCATCAAGATCACTTATATCCGATTTATTGAGGAATAACGGCTTTCGTAACGATTTCCCATTCATGTATTTCGTAGCCTCTTGCGCCGCTGGATACATAAGGGTCTTGTCTGACCACTTCCACAACTTCATCCGTTGATTCCGCTATGTAAATAACCAATCCACCGGAACCGTCTGAAAACTTGCCACTAGCAAATATTTTGCCCTCATTACGACCCTTTTCAAGAAATTCAAGATGCTGGGGGCGGAACTGCTGGCTTTTCTCAATATTAATGATAGGTAAAAAAACGGCATAATATTTCATCAGAAAATCCCTCCAAAATAAAGTTTATTATTAAGACAGCCTTATCTAGGATTATTCGGAGTCGAACAATCCCAGATAAGTACCATAGCCTTCCTTCTCAAGCTCATTCTTTGGTATAAAACGCAGCGCCGCAGAATTAATGCAATAACGCAGTCCTCCTGCTGACTTGGGACCATCATTAAAAACGTGGCCCAAATGCGAATCCGCCTCCCGGCTGCGCACTTCAGTCCGGATCATGAAATGGCTGAAATCCTGCTTATCCTTCACATTTGAAGATACCAACGGTTTGGTGAAGCTCGGCCAGCCGCAGCCGGAGTCGAACTTATCAAGTGAACTGAACAACGGCTCGCCTGATACGATATCCACATATATGCCTGCACCTTTATGATCCCAGAATTCATTTTGGAAAGGAGGTTCGGTTGCATTGTTTTGTGTCACTTCATATTGAATTGGGGTCAGCTTGCTTCTTAGCTTCTCTTTATCCTTTTCAGTATTCCAGTGAGCGGCTATGAAGTTATCACGACCCGAGCCTTTTCTGTACATCTTGTAATGCATCGTTTTTTTATGATGATAGCCCTGATGATAGTCTTCTGCTTCGTAAAAGGGTCCCGCCTCAACGATTTCTGTCACAATAGGTTTGCTGAAACGTCCGCTTTGCTCCAATTTTTGCTTGGAAGCCTCCGCCAGCTGCTTCTGCTCATCACTATGATAAAAAATCGCTGTTCGATAAGAACGCCCGCGATCATGAAATTGTCCGCCTGCATCCGTCGGGTCGATTTGCTGCCAGAAAATATCGAGCAGCTTCTCATAAGAGAATAGCTGCGGATCATAAGTAATCTGCACCGCTTCCGCATGCCCTGTCATTTCCGAGCAAACCTGCTCATAAGTGGGATTTACAGTGCTTCCACCCGTATAACCGGAAACGACTCGCTGAATCCCTGGCATTTCCTCAAATGGAGAAACCATGCACCAAAAGCATCCTCCTGCAAACGTCGCTAGCTCGTAACTGCCCTTCTTTTCGGTCTCATCCTTCATCCGTATCCCTCCACCCTATAGGAAATAACTTGCCACTTCTTATCATAACAAGGTTTCAGACATTTTCCAAATGAGCTGCAAAAAACATACGAATGTAAAGATCTGCATATTTACTGCATCGAATGGAAAAATATAACCATACAAAATAAAAGTTTCAGGTGGATGTGAAATGGAAACGTCACTTAAGAAAATCAGTTTTTTGCAGGTCTGTATGATCCTTATGCTAATGAATGGACTGACGAATCATGTCATTGTGAACCCGATGCTCCTGGATGCCTCTGGAAGAGACGCCTGGATTTCTGTTTTATTTACTGGAGCCTTATTTCTCCCATGGTGCGCTCTTCTTGTATGGTTTATGAAAAAATCAGGTCAACAAAAGCTCCAGCCTTGGTTAGCTCGAAAAACAACTCCTATTGTGTCATGGATGATAGTAATTCCGATCTGTCTGCAGCTGTTTCTAATCGGTGGTAGTACTGTCTTGCATAGCGCAACATGGACAATAACCAACTACTTGCCTTCCACTCCAAAGCTTATCTTGGTTATTACTTTATGTCTGGTTTGTTATTATTACGCCAAATCAGGCATTAGCATGATTGCCGTGAGTGCGGGAATCTTACTTCCAATCGTCGTTCTATTGGGTTATTTCGTTTCTTTCTCGAATTCCCCTCGTAAAGACTATACTCTTCTGCAGCCTGTTATGGAGCATGGATTACAGCCTGTTATTCACGGGATGCTCTATGCCGGAGGCGGATTTATCGAGATGTTCATGATCATCGCCATCCAGCATCGATTGAAATCCAACCTTCGCGCCTGGAAGCTCGTAATTTTGGGGATTATCATGATTTATATTACGATCGGTCCGATTGTTGGCGGCATTACCGAATTTGGACAGGAGGAAGCGGCCAAACAATTTGAATCCCCCTTTGAGCAATGGCGGCTGGTCAAATTAGGCAATAATATCGAGCATGTCGATTTTTTATCCGAGTTCCAGTGGCTTTCCGGTGCCGTTATTCGAATCAGCTTCGCCCAATTTCTACTTGCAGAATTATTGCCATTTCCAAGTTCGAAGCAGCGAAACCGATTTATACTTTTCATCACTATCTGCTATGGTGTACTCTCTATGATCCCTATTGACAGTTATACCTTCTATTTATGGATGTATCGGTACTACATGCCCATTTCACTTGCGATTGGTTTCTTTTTATCCATCGTCTGCATCACTATCTCTTTATTTTCTAAGACCGTTAAGGGGGAAATTGCATGAATGGGAAGATGCTTGAACCCGTAGAGAGTTGGAATGAGCACAAGATAAAAGCTCTATTCCCTCATTCGGCAGATGTTCAAATCATAAGCTATCGGTTTGAGAATGATATCTCATCAACTGAAGTCATTCTTTTATATAGCGAAGGATTGTGCGAGACCAGTCAGATCGGAGAGGTCGTCCTTCCGGAGCTTGAGCATTTGTTTCGTCAAAATGGGTTTAAAGAACTGCTTCTAGACCGTACTTACGGCAGCTTGCCATTAATACCTCTGGAAGCTAACGCTACATCTGAACAAATATCCGAATTAATCTTTGAAGGGGATCTGCTGCTGCTGTTTCCCCCAACTAATGCTTTATACAAAATGTGCACTTGCAATCGTCCTCAGCGCACTCCGGGGGAATCGAGTACGGAGGTGTCCATCAAAGGACCGAAGGATGGATTCGTCGAGGATATTAGTGTCAATGTAGCTTTAATCCGCAAACGTCTTCGAAGCCCTTCCCTCTACTATGAAACCTATACACTAGGAAAACGGACCAAAACAAAGGTCGGTTTATTATATTTTCAAGATATCATCGCTCCCGAAATATTGGAAAGAATCCAAAAGAAAATAAGCCAGCTTCAGATCGACGGACTGTTTAGCATCAACCAGCTCGAAGAGACGATTACCGATAACAAGTACTCTTTGATGCCTTTGCTAGACTATACAGGCCGGCCAGATAAGGCGGTCAGCAGCTTGCTTGCCGGAAGATTCGTAATCATAGTTGACGGAAATCCGATGGTATTAATTGGTCCTGCTACCTTTTTGCTTATGCTGAAATCGCCTGAAGATCTATACTTTAGCTTCCAATATATTTCCTTTGCCCGCTTTATTCGGATATTCAGCTTCTGTTTATCCATTCTCCTTCCCGGAGCTTGGGTAGCACTCTCTTCATTCCACCCGGATCAAATTCCATTCAGGCTTATGGCAACCATATCCTCGGCTCGTATCGGCCTTCCGTTTTCCGGGCAGCTTGAATTGTTTATTTTATTGTTATTGTTAGAGATCTTTAGAGAAGCAGGCTTGCGTCTGCCGAATTCCCTAGGTCAAACCTTGACCGTTGTCGGCGGATTAATAATAGGAGATGCGGCCATTCGAGCAGGCTTGGTTTCACCAAGTGTCGTCGTCGTTGGAGCAATAACGGCCGTCAGCGGGACAACATTGGTCAGCCAATCGTTAAGCGCATCGGTTAGTGTTATTCGTCTTGTGCTTTTTTTCATTTCTTCGTTTCTTGGGATGTTTGGGCTCCTTCTGGGCATTGTGCTGTTAATTGGCTATATGAGCACTCTACGCTCCCTGGGCGTGCCCTATCTGTCGCCAATATCGCCACTTATTTTTAAAGATTTGTTGGGAGCGATATTCCGGATTCCTTGGGGCAAAAATAAATCAAGACCACGTTCCTTGCACACCATAGATTCGGACCGACAAGGGGAAGATTAGTGTGAAATTATGGACTAAACTGATTCTCGTTTGTATAGCGCTCTTGCCTCTATCCGGATGCTGGGATTCCAAGTCTATTCAAAACTTGGCTTATGTAACGGCTCTTGGGCTCGATTATAAGGATAACGAAGTTAAGGTCTATGTTCAGGTTATAAACTTCTCGAATGTGGCCAAAAGTGAAAATTTTGAAATTGGTAAAAATGTGCCCGTGTGGATCGGCAGAGGGGTTGGCAAAACCATTACTGAAGCTATGACTTCAATCTATGCGACATCACAATTAAAAGTTTACTGGGGGCATGTCAAAGCTATCGTCTGCAGCGAAGAGATATTAAAACAGAAGGAGACGGTCCGTCAAGCCTATGACGCTATTAACCGTTACCGTGAGGTTCGTTATAACGTTTTGTTATATGGGACGAAGCATCCTTTGACCGAAATCTTTACTCAAAAGTCCATATTTAAGCTTTCACCTTTGGACACCATATTGGATACCCCAGAGGATACTTTTTCGCAAAGATCGTTTATTCCTCCCCAATACGGCTATAAGATTATTTCAGAAATCAATGAGCTGGGCCGTACGCCTATTCTCCCATCTATCTCTATAACCAAAGATGTTTGGAGTGAGGATGAAAAGGAAACACCGATGTTTCAAATAGACGGGGCCTACTTAATGAATGAACAGTTGATTGCACATTGGTATTCTGAAGATGATCTCAAGGGACTACGATGGCTACAAAAAAAAATGAAACGGTCCCTTATTGATATTCCTGATAATAAAAACCCGGATGCGTCTTTGGTATTGGTTAAGCCCCATCATTCTATACAGTATTACTTCGAGAATAATGAATTGCGGTTTAAAGTAAACATTAAAGCCAGTGCGTATGTCGATGAAATGGTATCCAACATCTCCGTGAATACGATGAAAAAACAAGCCGAAGCGGTTGTAAGCAATGAAGTCATTTCAACCTATCAAAAAGGACTCCCGCTTCAGATGGACACACTAAATTTGCTTGGAGAACTGTATAGAAAAGACTCGGGGAAATGGTTTGAATTGCAAAAGGAAAACAAGCTTGTACTAAAAAAAGAGACCTTGGGCAAGGTCGAGGTTCATGTGGATATTATGCATACCGGAAAATATAAAGGAAAAGTACATTCTTGAGCTTAATTAGTTAATTTTCGGATTTATCGTCCGAATGGGTCTTGAAGGAACGTGCAATATACAATACCGGCGTTCCTGCAACCGAAATGACAAACTTCAGCACATAAGTCGTCAACAGAATTTGCCACCACACATCAATTGGGAACACTCCGTAGAAGGCGATTGAACAGAATACAAGGGAATCAACAAATTGGCTGAGTCCTGTGCTTCCGTTAATGCGCAGCCAAAACTGCCCGCGATCCGGAAACCTTCGTTTTAATGCACTGAATACATAAACATCCAGGAATTGACTGACAAGGTAGGCGCACACACTTCCAAGGGCAATTTGCGGTGCCAAGCCAAATATTTGCTTTAGAGCCTCCTGTGCCAGATCAGTCTCTTGAGGAATGAACACAAGCACCATCTGCATAATGATCGTCGAAGCGAATAAGCTGAAAAATCCAAACCAAACGGCTTGTTTCGCAGCCTTGGCCCCGTATTTTTCATTCAACAGGTCGGTCGTCATATAAATCGATGCATAGATCGAGTTCCCCAATGTCATGACGATGCCGAAGATTTCGATCGTTTTGACAACCTGAATGTTAGCCAGCACGGTCGCAATACCTACCCAGGCATAGAGCCCCTTACGGCCAAAGAGCCGGTAACTGACTAGAAACAAAGCAAAATTGACGATGACGAATGCAAAACCCCATACTAAATTAAACATTGTAACTACTCCTTAGTTTTGATTACGCGGGAGGATTTCGAACCGCGACCGGCGATAGATTGGCCCGCCAGTTAAGCCGCTTCGGTATTTACGAAAAAAATACCGAAGCATTCATTTTACCACGCTATGTTAAATCCAGCAATGCACAGATTAATCAGTTACATCCAGCCATGCCTCACCATTGCATCCGCTGTAATTGACGTATGACATCTCTAATCTGAAGCCGCCTGTTCGGCATTTGCAGGGCAAGGATATATTTGCACTCTGAGTCTCTGATTTTTGTAATTACTAATTAATCGTTTCGATATACGCGTCCCCTTGGCATCTCCCGCTCGTGCAAGTCAGTACTAATCTTGCATCGTTCTGATTAGAGCTGTCCAATACAAAATCCGCAGTGATATTGTGATCACCCGAATTGGGGTAGCCATATACAGTTAAAGGATTGGTAACTGTACCGCTGGCAATAATGTTCGAGTATCCGTCTATAAGTTCCCAATTAATGTCTCCCCAATTGCCTGTTGGTGCACTATTATTAACACTTATATATACATGCGTTCCATAATGATGTCTGGATTCTACTTGCGAATTAGAGTTTTCGTACATTTCAATCCATTGATAAGAGGCGGCATGGACGGGCAGCGAATATACAAGAATAGAAGCAGCAATAACAAGTGTGGAAAACAAACGTTTTTTCATCAATCTCTTCCCTTCATTTTAAAATACAAAAGATCTATCAACCCTTAAGGTTCTATCCACCGAACAGCTCTCCCTACAGCCTCCCTTCACCTAAAATGCTGGAAGAAGCAAATAAATTTCCGTCTCGCTCCTTTTCGCATTATGTAATTAACTGGAAACAAAGCCAATAATATCATGCTTATATTTGACTTAATATAGGTGTATCCAACTCTACTTTCCTTGCTAAATCGACTGCCATAATATAGGAATTTTCTGATTTAAGAGGATAGCAATCGGGGTAATGAAGTTAAATAAGGGCTTAACTACAATGTAAAAAGGCTCAACTCAAAATCAGTTGAATGACCTCCTCGGACCATAAGCATGAAAAAAACCTGCAAACATGCAGTTGTTTCTAACGAAATTGCTCTTAAGAGAAAAAAAGTGTAAAAGTACAGCAATTTTCACGGAAAATTGGTCCGGTTCAGTTAAGAATAGAAAAAAGATGTATCTTTGCATGAATTTAAGCATACTGCCATTTAAACGGTCAAAAGGATGTACAAATGCAGGTTTTTAGGGTAAGCAACGATAGGGGGCGCACATAGTATGAACAGCCGATCATCTATGAGTAGAAAGCAAAAAACTGTAATAATCATCGCTGTCCTGATCGCCTTAGCGGGACTGGTCTCGATGATCCTATGGTCTCTTATGGTTCAAACTAAATGGCATCAAGCTGCGAGCACTGAGGATTCATTTGTATTATCACTGGATAATGGTGATTTTGTTAGAGGCATTAAGGTAATCGGGGTCACTAGTGCAACTATGGATAAGAATCTGAAGCTGCTAATTGACGGGACGAAAATGCCAACTAAACCCGTTATGGAGCAAAATGCACTACTTACACTTGAAATCAATGATATGGAAGCAGGAAACGGATACTTGAACAGCGTGTGGGTTAACGATAAATTAGTCCATACCTTCGAGAATAATGCCACTACTTTTACTAAGGTCACTATCCCTGTCCCAGCTCATTTACTGAAGTCCGGCAACAACAAAGTAACGTTTCGATCAGGCAGCTTAACTTCACGGCAGGATGAAGCCGGAGAGCATGATGATTGGCGGTTTCGCGCCTTGAAATTCGAGCTGGGAGATGGAACGGTACTGGACGATCCCAATTATAAAACCGCCACCACCTACACAGTCGGGGACGCTCAGGCTGGGGAGCCAACTAATTTATCGCTTTACAAAGATTTCAACTATACGATCAAAGACGAGAAATTCCGTACTTTTTTTTATTTATGGGATACTCAAGAGATATCAGATGGCAGCCACCAAATACAACTGCTAGCCGACGGCCCCTCCGGTAAAAAAGCAAAAGCAGTGACGGTTCAAGTTGATAACACTTCTCCGACTCTGGAGATTATTACCCCAATAGAGGGCAGAACTTATAAAAATAAAGTCAATGTTAATGTGAAATCTACCGATGAAGGCTCTGGAAGCGGTCCCTTAGTAATTAAACTGGATGGGAAGCTGATTGAACTGCCTGCCGAGATCGACACTACCAAGCTTGCAGTCGGAGAACATAAGCTGGATGTCGCCGCCTCTGATAAAGCAGGCAATGAACGGGACAAAACGGTAACCTTTCGTGTATTGGATGAAAAACCAAATCCGCCTGTATTGGCCGCTCCGGCAGATTTGAGTACAATTCCATCCAAGCAAACAGCACTTAGTGTGCGTGTAAGTGATGCTACGGACGATCCTATGAAGGTGTCATTCTATAAAGCCAAACGCTATGACCTGGCTCAGTCAGGCGGCATCCATGAATCCTATGCCCATGCCGTCGATAGAGAACCTCCGTTAACCTTAATCCCTTCTGGTGAAACGGTTTTGACTCCGCAAGACCGAGAGCTCGTTGCTACTCGTGATGGCAAGTATTTATTAAATAACGATAAGGAGAATTTCCCTTACCACCGATTTTCGTTCAATGTCGGCAGCAGCTTGCCTAAGGATGCAGAAGCGGTATGGACGGGACATTCCCTCCCCGATCGCCTGGTAACGATGTACCTGTGGAATTATGAAAAAGCTGCATGGGATGATCTCGATTCCAATATAGGTACGGAGGATTTTACTCTGCATGGCAAGATTATCCCAGCTCATGTCAGAAACGAACGCGTAGAGGTACTAGTTCAAGATAGGATTCCTTCGACCGGTGACTATGATTTTGCATTTGTATGGATGACCGATACGCAGTACTATTCGGAATCGTATCCGAAGATTTATGATTTAATGACCCAATGGGTCGTTGATAATTGGAAGGAAAAGAAATTCAAATACCTCCTTCATACCGGCGATATTGTGAACAACTGGAACAGCAAAGCGGAATGGGAACGAGCCTCTGCGAGCATGAAAACGCTGGATGATGCGCATATACCGTACGGAGTTGTCGCAGGGAATCACGATGTTTATTATGACGTTGGCAACTACGATGAGTTTTGGAAGTATTTTGGGAGAGAGCGTTTTGTTAATCAACCGACCTTTGGAGGTGACTTGAACAATAATCGGGATCATTATGATTTAGTATCCGTTAACGGTCATGACTTTGTTATTGTATACCTCGGATGGCTGATCGATCAAAAAACATTTGATTGGGCAAACGGTGTATTACATAAATATTCTGACCGCAACGCGATCATTGCGACTCATGAATATTTAAAGCCAAGCAAAGCATATTACGGTCAAGGCAAAGGAGTTTGGGAGAAGCTTGTCGTTCCTAATTCCAATGTATTTATGGTATTAGGCGGCCACAATCCGGGTGCAGCTTATAATATTAAGAAGCTTGGCGACCGTACAGTTCTTGAAATGCTTAGCGATTACCAGAATGGACCCGAAGGCGGCCAAGGATTTATGAGGTTTCTACAGTTTGATTTAACAAATAACAAGCTGCTGGTCAATACGTACTCGCCTTATATAAAGAAGTGGAATTTTTTTAAACCGGATGAAGATGATTTCGTCCTGCCGCTTAATCTCAAACCTATCGAAAAACAGGTCGCCACCGATTACATTGGTATATACGCCTGCACTAATGACCTAATAGGTCAAGTGGAGAACGTCCCTAGCGGCAGCTCAGCTACAGTAACTTACAACGGCTTGCAGCCCGATCAACAATATGATTGGTATGCAGTCTCCCAAGATGAATTCGGAGGGCAAAGCAAATCCGAGGTATGGTCATTTCATACAAAGTAAAAGTGATCAACTGCAAGACACTAAAAGCGGAGGACTCGTCCTCCGCTTCTCAATCCTTTTTTATATGAAGATTTAAAAAACTTATAAAGTTTGACGTGTATTACAAGATAGCGGAAATGAGCTCGGTCCATAATGATTTTAGCGTTTCCCAAGCGCTTTTCTGAGGAGCCTGAGCAATCGTTTGTCCGTTAGCAAGGGGCTCGGTTATTACAGCAGCAGTTACAGCTGGTTGCAATATACTTGCATTCAGCTTGGAATCTTGAGATTTAACATCTGCGTTCGCATCGGCCAGTGCTGCTGAATGCAAAGGAGTCGGGTTGATTCCCAGATCAGCATAGGTGAGAAAATCTGTATAAACACCATGGACTCCCAAATCCATAAGCTGTTTCACCTCTGATGTATCATTAATCGAATGCGCATAAGTAACAACTCCAGCTTTAGTTAGAGCCGCAATAAAACTATCGGTAACCCGTTCTGTCGGCATGGCTACCACTCGGATCTCATTATTTTTTACGTAATTAACAACTTCATCAGGTTCCATAGCGCTTAAATAGATCGAAAAAATGACATTTTTAAAAGGTACAATTTCTTTAACCGTCTCCATCATTTCCGGTGAATATATTTCCGGTATAACTCTATCGAGAATTGCGGGATCAACTTTGTTAGCCGTATCCCGGATTAAAGTAAACTGCTGCTTAACCAGCTTCGGGTCCGTTTCCTTCGTATCCGTGATAAAATAAACATCAGGATGTTTATTTAATATTCTGACTACATCATTGAACGAGAGCGGCGTATATTTTTCTAAAATTTTATAGCTTTTAAATTCTTTCAAGGTTAGAGGCTCATCCAGCTTATTTTCGGGAATATCCTGTTCGAATTTTTGCGCCAAATAGCCCATCCAATCATGACGCGCAGCTAATTTGCCATCTTCGGTTAAGGATAAATCAATCTCGAACACACGCTGTCCTTTATCATAGTTTTGAGTAAATGCTTGTAAACTGTTGGTGTAATCAATACCGTCAATTCCACCTAATGCGTGGGCAATTAAAGGATATCGGGTCCATTCCGGGGGATCGGCTGCATAAGCGGTTGTCATTTTCCCCGGAAGCCATAAAGTTGCCGAGAGCAGAATGGATAAACAGGCTATCAGTATGTTTCTCATCATCATCCTCACCTTTGTTTTTGGATTTGTTTTCTCTCTATGGATTGGTTTCATAATTGAATTACCCATAAAGTAGAAGAAACTACCACAAAAATTGGTGAAAGTTATGACTTAGAACAAACAAGCCGTAAATTGGACTTTGAGAATCGAATGTCATATAATAGGCACAATTTTAGGAGGTGATTATATTGGGTAATATAGTAAACATCCTATTAAATCGTCATAGTAGTCTTCCTGTGCTAGTTCTTGCTATAACTCTATTGGCAGGCTGCATGTCCAATACTCCGTTGCCGCAACCAGCTCCTCCATCAGGTGAAGCTCCCGCTTCAGGCACTGGAACCACTAATCCGGGAACCCCCGGAGCTTCTGCTCCCGGAACCCATACAGCACCTGGCAGCGCACAGCCACCGGCAAATTCATCGGGACAGGCTGCGGATAAACCTTATCGATTTGTAGTTATGGGTGACAGCCGGGGATCGTCCACCGGAACTAACGAAACCACGCTTCGCGCATTGATGGAAAAGGTAAAAAAGCTGTCTCCATTACCCGGATTTATTTTATTTACCGGTGATCAGGTGGTCGGCGGTTCGGATGTAGGAAAACAACTGGAGGATTGGAAAAATATTGTCGATGACTATTTCCCAATTACATCCCTGTATCCGGCACTAGGCAATCATGAGCATGATGAAGCTATTTTTACGCAATCATTCCCTGCACTTCCTAAGGAGCAGCTCACTGGCTATGGCAAGACCGTATATGCTTTTGATTACGGCAATTCACGGTTCATCACACTTAATTCCGACCGCACCAACGCGAAAAAGAAATATATTATCGATAAGGATCAGCTTGAGTGGTTAGAAAAGCAGCTCAAAACAAGCGATAAAAAACATAACTTCGTTCAGTTTCATGTACCCGCCTATCCCATCGGCGCCCATCTTGGGAATTCATTAGACGGTGACCCGGCTTCCCGGGACGCTTTATGGTCTATCCTGGACAAGTATAAGGTTAGCGCTGTATTTGTAGGCCATGAGCATAATTACAACCGGCGAAAAGTGGACAGCAGCTTTGATGGAAGCGGCTATCAGTTTACAAACACCATTTATCAATTAACGGTTGGCGGTGCTGGAGCTCCCTTATATTCGGGTAATAAAGAAAATAAACAAGTCGTTGTAGGGCCAAAGGCTAGCTACCATTACATGGTCGTGGACGTAGATGGCGGCAAATCAACCTTTAGAGCGTATGATCTTCAGCAAAATGAAATCGACTCGTTTATCGTTGAGCGATAATTCTAGCGAAAGCTGAGCTAATGCTTACGAAGCAAGTTTTAGAGAGAAAACTTTCAGGAGGCTAACTGCAAATGAAAAAAGGAGCTCCTTACCGTGATATGGCCATTGCCCAGGGGATGATCGCTATCCTCTTTTTCCTGCTCATCCCATTGGCAAATGCAATCGGCCCGGGAAGCCAACGTTTATCCGGTGTCCTGCATGGTCTTGGAGCATCGCTAACCTTATTGGTCGCAACCTACACTTGGCATGCTTACTATACCTACGCCAGAGGGAACAAGGCTGCTGGAGCTAAGCTGGAGTGGCGGCTGCTTACGACCAACCTGCTAACCTTGGCAACCATAATCGCTGGAAATTGGCTGTATATCGGATACCAGGCTCCTGAAGGAGCCTCGGAATGGTTTAAGCTACACGCTCCTATGGGCCATTGGGTTGTTATGGAATACAAAGAATTTGTCAGCCTCATGACCTTTCCTCTGGGAGTGGCTGCCAGTGTACTGATTCGGAGATTTTCAGAAGGCAGGAAGATGGATGAGATTCGATGGGTGGTCGGTATCTTACTGACCTTCATGTGGTTTTGCATGTTTATCGGATTTACGTTCGGTCTTGTGTTGGCAAAATGGAAGCTGGCGTAAGGAGGTATAGTTTCGAAGGAGCTTAACTCTGTAAGCCGAATCTTCATGTATTAAGAACTGATGTAAGGAGGTCCATTATGGAAACGGAACATGAACAAGCAGAGTTACAGCAAATCAAGGAAACCCCTCAGAGAACGGAGACATCCAAGCAGCCCCGGTCTGGTGAAGTGGTTGCCGCTATGGCTGCAGTAGTTCTTGGCATGGCTGCGCTTACCGCAGCTCATTGGTGGAGTGCTGCCGACGCTCCTCACGCCAATCCAAAATTGCTCCAATGGGGCTCCTGGCTTCCGAGTGGGCATCGAATCGGCCCCTTTGCAGGTAAACAAGCCGCAGCACTTGTTGTGTGGCTCACCAGTTGGCTTATACTGCTTCCACTATTGATGCGATTTGATTTCAAGCTTCGCAAGTGGACTTATGCTTTTGCCACCATTATGCTGATTCTGCTTATACTCCTGTGGCCCCCTGTGTATCATGCATTGTTCGGCTGGCCTGCTTAATCAGCACTATTACTTAGAGAAGGAGGCGATGGAGTGAAAAGTAAAGGCAGAGGAAGCATAGCAGCCTTACCAATAACCATGCTATTCGTGTTAATGCTTGCATGCTTGACGGTTACACTTTTGATGTCCAAACCTCCTCTTACAGGAGTTATGGAGCAGAGTTCGAATATGAACCGTTCTCCAGCATGGACCATTGGATACTTGATCGGACAGCAGACTGTTAAAGAGCCGAGCCGTTTACAGCATCAGCTGGAGGCTCGTAAAGATATTATGTTTTGGACGGGAGAGGCAAGTCTGGCAAGCGACACGTCAAACATCCAGGCCGCTAGAAAGCCTGCTCCGCGGTCATTTTTCCCAATATGGAATGAGGGAACCGCTGCTTTTAGAGACCAGTATGGGGATTTGTTCCCTCATATCCCTGAGGAACAGCTAAAGGGATATGGCAGAACCGCTTACTTCGTCGACTATGGCGAAGCTCGGTTCTGGTTTCTTAACGCCGCGAAGCTGGAGGAGGAGCCATCGGCACAGCTCGATTGGCTGAAGCGAACCGCGGAGGAGAATCCCCAGCTGCACCGGATCGTACTCCTCCAGAAGGAGCCGGTGCAGCCCGCGGTGTGGGATCGGCTCGCCGAGAGCGGCGCCGATCTCATGCTGATCGGCGCGCGGGTCTACGCGCCGGAAGCCACGGTAACCGCGCAGCCGCAGGCCGGTTACCGCAGCTCCGCCCACCCCGGGTGGGCGGAGTGGACCGTGAGCAGCCCTTCGGGCGGGCTGCTCATCGTCCAAGGGCAGGGCAGCCGCCTCGAGGCGGCGCTGCCCTTGGACCCAGCCGGTCGCGCAGCGGACCGGCTCGAGCTTGATGCAGCCGCGCTGCGCCAGCCGGCTGCTGTGCAGGAGCGGGCGCCGATCAGCATCGGCGCCATGTGGCGGTACCATGCAGGTGGACCGGAGGTCCACGCCGAAGTACCGCCAGGGCTTGACCTGACCGGGGAAACCCCCACCCGGTCAATGGAGCGGCCGCCGCGTCAGGACTGGCGCAGCCCTGAGTACAACGACGCTGGCTGGCGTTGGTCAGCCGCGCCATTCGGCCGCTCCTCCGACAGCGGCCGTAAGAACAACATTCGTACCCCTCTCTCTGCTGAACTTCAATCGCCAGCGTACTACTTTCGAAAAAGCTTCATTCTGGATGAAGCTGAGGCTTCTGCCGCGATTAAAGAGTGGATAATGCATATTTCATATGAAGACGGTTATATTGCCTATCTGAATGGAGTTGAAATTGCCCGAGATTCGATCCGTGAAGGGCTTGTCGACTACCGAACACTAGCTGTTCCCCATACTGGCGGATTATATGAAACCGTCTCCCTTGGCAACCACCGGAATCTGCTGGTGCAAGGCATCAATACTTTAGCCGTAGAGGTTCACACCAGTCATCCGGACTCTCCGGAAATGTGGTTTGACCTAAGCTTGTCTTACAAAAAATAAAGCCGCATTTCGACCATCCCGGTATGATAAGGAGAGGAGCAAAGTCCCATGAATAAGAAGGTGAATTTTAATCCGATAGCTCTGTTTCAAAGTTCACGGCAGTTTATAAGTACAAGCTTTATATCCAAACGATGGCTGCCGCTTAGCTTATGCATCCTGCTTCCTCTCCTTTCCTTCTGTGTCGGATGCTCTAGCCAAACTAGTAATATACAAGAGCCTGAGCTTCTTGTGGCGCTTTCATTTGCTCCCCGGCATTTAATGATCGATAACCAAAATGATTTTGTCTGGACTAAAGTTACCATTAAACTTAATGACAACTATATCTATCAAACCAATATGTTATCGCGCGGCCCTTCCAGCATTCCTCTATCTTCTTTCCATAATGAGCTAGGTGAGGCGTTTAATCCGGAAAAGACTCAACCCCATCATTTAATTCTGGAGGTACTTGAGGGCTTTAATGGGAACCCAGGTCAGTTCATTTGGTAATGGTAAAATTTTGCTTAAATTACTATAAAGTTTCAATCAAGCGCATTGTCCTGGTTTATGAATGAGACTATACTATTGACATCAATCAAAACCAGAGCGTCTTCATGCATTTTTATAGGAGGATTTATTATGACAGTAGAAAGTAAAAGAAAAGAGCCATTCAGGTACATGCTAACGACTCCAACAGAATGCACATTTGAAATTATTCAGATTAATGGCTATCCCATCTCGGCCAAACCAGCTGAGGCTGCAATTATCGATCTAAGCAAGTCCGGCTGTAAGCTCTATACGAAATTAGACTTAAATGCTGAGAATAATCGGATTAAGCTGCTCGTCAATTTAGCCATTGATGGTCAAGCCATGAAATACCGTGGAACCATTCGCTGGCAAAAGCAAACCGAACACTCCTTCCATTACGGAATTCAGTTGGAGTTAATCGATTCTGAAATAGACCAGATGCTTGCTGACATCAAAGCTTTGGCAACTCATAATAAAATAGAAGTCGTTTAACGATCTACCATCTATTCCTTCGATGTATTCAAAGACTCGCCTGTCAGCATCTTTATAAAAGCAAGCAGCGCTTGAGACATCCATTTCTTGGGATGTATAATAAGCTGGAGCTCGAACCGAAGAGCCTCATGAGCAAAGGGGACTATCGCAATACTTCCCCGATTCACTTCTTCTTGTGCCGCAATCAGCGGCATGAGTGCAATCCCCAGACCATTAGCAACGCATTGCTTGATCGCCTCCAAGCTACCTAACTCGAAGCCGATTCGAAATTGAATCCCATGATCCTTCAACAGCTTTTCAAAAATCCCCCTATAAATACAACTCTCTTCAGAAACGATTAATTCAATATCATCCAGATCTTGAATCCTCACATGAGCTTGTTTCATCAGAGGGTGAGCAGGAGGTGCTATCAAGACCAAGGGCTCCTCACGTATTGAAATGCAATGAAGGGTCGGATCCGCAGGATAACGATCGAGCAGCAGCCCCACATCAAATTCTCCGTCCTTTACTTTAGTCACCAAGACGGATTCGCTTTCTGGAAGCAGTTGGACGGTCAATCCCGCAATCTGTTGTTTCAACTGCTGCAAATAGCGCGGCAAATAATAGGCAGCTAACGAATCGATGGTACCGATAATGATCGAACCTCCGATTTGATTTGCAATTTGTTCCTTTGACTGATCATACAAATCGAGCATTTGCACAGCCAGCTTTAGAAGCTCTTCTCCAGGCGGGGTCAGCCGAAGCTGTCGGCCATACCGCTCTATTAAAGACACACCATACTCCTTCTCCAGCTTCTGAATTTGCATGGTAATACTGGACTGCGCATACCCGAGCTCTTCAGCCGCCCTCGTAAAGCTATGTCGCCTTGCAACCTCACGAAATGTACGCAGATAGGTCAAATCCATAGCTACTTGCACCTTCCCTTCATACGGTTGTTTACGACTGCTGCAATTCAGAAACATGCAGATGGTTCATTTAGCTGCAAGCCGCCCTTAATCATCATCAAAAATAATGATCATGCTCATCATTTATTATAGATAACTGTAATGATTGAATCCATGCTAAAGTATCCATACACACTTAATGAATGGAGTTGGATGCAATGTTACAATCACAAGAGCTTCGTGGAATTTATGTTCCTATCATAACACCTTTTAATGCTAATGGAGAGCTTGACCTGGAGTCCTTTGGATCGCTCGCCCAACATTTAATTACCGAAGGTATTCATGGCTTGGTTGTCAATGGAACCACTGGCGAATCGCCTACTGTTGAATCGAACGAAGTACCTCTTCTAATAGCAGCCGCACGTATGGCAATTGACTCCACTCGACAAATTCCAATTGTAGTTGGTACAGGAACGAACAGCACAGCTTCTACCCTGCAAAAAACCGAACAAGCTGGGTTCCATGGAGCTGATGCTGCGCTAGTTGTTGTTCCCTATTATAGCCGGCCCTCGCAGCAAGGAATTATTGAACATTTTCGCAGTCTGGCAGCTGCAGGCCTTCCGGTTATTATGTATGATGTTCCTCACCGTACTGGGGTTGTATTGGAGGTCAATACTGTACGGACTATAATGGAAATGGATCATATTATAGGACTTAAGGACAGCACTGGCAGTATTAAATTGGTTTCGGAATTATTCCGGGTTGGATCAAAACCAGTTCTGTGCGGGGATGATGAGCATTTCTATGCGTCACTCTGCTGCGGGGCTCAAGGGGGTATGCTTGCTTCAGCCCATATAGGTACTGATCGATTTGTTCAATTGTATCAGCTTTTTATGGCAGGACAGACGCGCGAAGCCAAGCTGCTGTTTGACGAACTGCTTCCGTTAATCCGACTCCTGTTCACTGAGCCCAATCCGGCACCACTTAAATGGTTGCTTGCCCAACGGCTGCTAATAATGTCCGATAGCTTGCGGCTTCCATTGACTCGCATAAGCACTCAGCTTCAGCAGCAGCTAGCTTCATTACAGGAAATATAAGTCGCGTATTCTAAAACAGCTGCTTCTCTTCCAATTTGCCACAAGTCGCATACATTAAACAATTGCTTCTTCCAAACAAGTTCGCGTATTTTAAACAGCTGCTTCTTCTAATTGCCACAAGTCGCGTATTCTAAAACAGCTGCTTCTCTTCCAATTTGCCACAAGTCGCATACATTAAACAATTGCTTCTTCCAAACAAGTTCGCGTATTTTAAACAGCTGCTTCTTCTAATTGCCACAAGTCGCGTATTCTAAAACAGCTGCTTCTTCCAATTGCCACAAGTCGCGGATATTAAACAGCTGCTTCTTCCAATTGCCGCAAGTCGCGGATATTAAACAACTTTTTCTTCCAATTGCCGCAGCCGCTCCATAATCCTTCGCTTGCGGTAAAGCATTTTTCCAGTCTCCGCCACCTGCTGAAGCGACTCTCGGTTGGAGTAAGCGCCGAATAGAGTTCCAGCTATGGGCACGAGCTGAAATAATTTCTTCATGCCGAAGCTGTCCCGGTAAGCGGAGACAACCTCGCGCCAGCCTTGAAGTTGGCTCATAACCTGGACAGAGATATCTTCGCTATCATATTCGGCTAGTTCTTCAAGAATTGCTTTTTTGCCTACAATGTCGGAAGAAGAGAACTGCAGGCATTTTATAATAAAGGTACGCTCTCTTGCGTCCTTTGGATTGAAGCCGTAGCAAATAGCTAATTCCTGCAATACCTTCAGTGATAGCCCCAACATGGCGGGTATGTCCGCTACTATAGTGAACAGCCCGCCAAATCCGGTCGCCGCTCCTTGAACAGTTGCCATATTTGTTCGGCTTTCCCCTAGCTGGTCCGCTACTCGATCCATCACGCCAAGAGGAAACTCCTTGAGTTCCTTGATCTCTTCGGGTCCGTTGATCTTCTCGAGTCCCTTGACCTCTTCGTATCCTTTGATCTGTTCGGGTCCTTTGATCTCTTCGTATCCTTTAACCTTTTCAAGTCCTTTGGATTCTTGTATCTCTTCGGTCCAACGTTCCGCTTGGCGATATTCCCTTTGAAGCTTGTCCTGAATTGTCTTTTCAGACACAAGGTAATCTCCACCGGTTTGGATAAATCGACCTATTTCATTCAAAGCTAGCTCTATTTTGTCCTGAATTAATTTTGGTGTCCATTTATCCAACAAGACGAAGGGGAGCCGTCCGAGTTTCTCCCAGAACCACAAATCTTTTTGTTCTTTTTCCCATCGAATAATAGTTTGAAGCTCCCGCAACAGCTGTTCTTTATTTTCCATTTATCCTTAATCCTCTCCTTTCCCCTTCCAATACGTAAGATTGGCGAAAAAAGGTTCAATTATTAATCAATCAGCGATCCTCTCCTTTTAGATCAACTCTAACTGGAAAAACTCCCGCTAATATAGCCCACATTACCTAAATATCAAATTTAACGGAGAAAACTCCCGTTAATATCACCCTTTTGGGCAATTCCCCCACATACGTATTAAAATAGATGGATAATTTCCAGCTAAACTCCTTTTGAGGCAGAAAAGCGGAATATTAGCTCCAGAAATTCCAGTTAATATGTCAAACAGTGGATAGGAGCTTGCATTGGTTTTTGACTTTGGTTTTGACTTTGGTTTTGACTTTGGTTTTGACTTTGGTTTTGACTTTGGTTTTTCTCATTGCTCTCGACTTAGGTCGCTGTTTTCGCTTTGCTCTCAGCTTTGACTTGGACTTTACTTCCGACTTTTGTCTCGCCTTTAACCCTCGCTTTCCTCCTCGCCTTCCTCTTATCCTTCGTCCCACATTAATTTTACTTTAGAACCGTTTCAAGCAACTCCCACACCGGCAACTTGACAACGTTCAGGCTAACCGACTTACATCTCTTAGTTGTTCAAACCTTCCCGCTAGAATGAACATCAACATTTTTGCGGAAATATCGGAACCCCCATCGAAGAGCATATGGAACAATAAACAAAATAAATAAAATGCGGAACATTTGATAAGCAACGACTAACGAAACGTCAGCTCCGACAAGAGCAGCAGTAACCCCCATTTCCGTCATCCCGCCTGGGGACATGCCTAGAAATGCTGTCAACAACGACATAGGAAGGACCAGACTGAATGCATAGGATAGTCCTATGGAGAATCCGATTACAGCAACATTACCTAATACGGTATACGGCAGCAGTCGCCTCCATTTGCTAAGGCTGCTCAGTTTAATTCCCAGTCCCATGTATATGCCTAAGCTCCACTGAGCCAACAGTACAAATAAAGAAGGTAGATGCGGCGGCTCCAAGCCTGCGACTGTAAAAGTAGCAGCAGCCAAAATAGGCCCCAGGAAATAGGCTGTGGGGAAACGCAGCTTCACCGCTACCCAACAGGCAGCGGCCACGCCCATAAAAATCAGGAATGAGAATATGGGCCGGGAGTGCAATGCCATGCCCCAGCTCAGCAGGGAACCTATAAGTGTGTTCTCATTGCCTCCATTCGCAATGCTCCCTACCCCTGCACCTCCAACACCAAGCCCATCAGCAAGTCCATGGACAGCGACAAAGGGGATCACAAATACTACCATAAGCAAGCGTATGGTTTGCATAAAAGCTACGACCGCTTTATCTGCCCCTTCGATTTCTTCGCTCAGCACTATCATCTGAGATAATCCTCCCGGTATACTGCCGATGGCACTGCTAGCCGGACTCACTCCCGTTTGGCGGGCCGTAATAAAGGCTATACCCAAGCTGAATGCTATCGTTAACAGCGTAGCTATAAACATGGATGGCAGCTGGGAGGAGATTTGCTTGGCACTGTTCAATGTAAAGGAGAGCCCCAGGCTGTAGCCAAGCAGCAGTAAGCCCCCATTGCGCAGCCTAATCGGCCAAACCAAACTTCGTCGTGTACAAACAGTCCATACCAGAACCGCCGCCAAGGGTCCAAGCATCCAGCTCAGCGGCACATGCAAAAGGGTAAAGAGCATCCCACCCGCAAAGGTGATGAGGACCGTTTCCAATATCCGTTTCATGTTGTATTCCTCTTTTCTTAGAACCTGCAATACGTTCATCGTATACTTTCTGTTATTATATCAAAACAAGGCCGTACAGCACATGAAAGTGTTGTACGGCCTCCTCTATGAACTTATTTAAGCTTTTCTCTAAAATTTCACGAGATCCGCAACCTGCACAGCTTGACCTGTACGAAGTGAACGGTTTCCTGCAATACCTGTAAGTATGGACATTGCACCATCTACATGAGACGCTGCGCGATTGAATCGATCTGGAGCTGGCTCACCGAATAAATCATTGAGCAATACCGGATCTCCGCCGCCATGGCCTCCCTTGCCTTCTTCTACCGTTACTTCGTATGGCTTATCAAACAAAGGATGCACAAGAATTTTCTTCCCTGTTACCGCACCTTCCAGACCTTGTTCGCCACCGGAGTTGACATAGGATTGCTCAACTACGTTCATCTCAATGCGGCCTTTAGTTCCGTTAAAACAAACACGGAAGCCTTCCCAAGGTGCATAAGCATACAGATTGTAAGTTAGAAACGCATTGCTGCGGTATTTAACCATAACGCCCATCGTATCTTCAATATTGATGCCATCGCCGAATACGCTTTGGTCGCGATAATAACCGTCTTCTTTTTCTGCATCCAAATACATAGCTTTCAGATTACCGTTATCCTCCAAGTGCAGAGCAAATGGATCGTTCTTAGCATATTCGCTGCCATGAGCACGGGAATAAAACTTCGTTTCTCCACGTTTCTCGGCATTCTCGCGGCCATAGAACATCAAGTCGCCAAGAGCATACACAGTAGCAGGCTGAGTGCCTAACCAGAAGTTCACCAGATCGAAATGGTGAGTCGATTTATGAACCAGCAGACCGCCGCTGTTGCGTTTGTCGCGATGCCAACGACGGAAGTAATCCGCGCCATGCTTCGTATTTAACAGCCATTCAAAATGAACGGAGTTCACATCTCCGATAACTCCATCAGCGATAAGCTCGCGGATTTTCGTGTTATGCGGTGAATAACGGTAGTTAAATGTTACGCGCAGCTGGCGGCCTGTTCTTTTTACAGCATCCAATATTTCCTGGCATTTCACTTCGTCTACAGTCATCGGTTTTTCCGTAATGACATCGCAGCCAAGCTCCATTGCACGAATAATATAAGTATGGTGAGTACGGTCAACGGTTGTGACAATTACGAAATCCGGCTTCGACTCTTCAATCATGCGGTCGAATTCTTCGGATTTGTAGGTAGGAAGAGGTCCAACACCATGTTCTCCCACTTTTTTATTGGCAAAATCCATACGAGTCTGGTTTACATCGCAAAACGCGACGAGTTCAGAAGTTTCTTTAAAATCCTTGGCAATGGCGGAGTAAAAAAAACTGGCACGGCCACCTGTACCAACGAGTGCATATCTTTTACGAGCTGACATCTATTCTTCCTCCCTTGTCTATGTTATTGTGATTATAGCGCAATAATTATAATAAAACAGCACTATAATTGCTTAAAAAATCTTTTTTTCAACATTTCTTGCAGTCAATATCTGCATAATCATTGGAGGAACATTTCATGAAAGACAGCCATTCATCCAAGATGAAACTTGCATTTTCCTCAGATCATGGACTTTTCCATCTGGATCATTCCATTCGTACAGGTCCTTATAATATGACTCAGAATCATTCGCATGACTCCTATGAAATTTATTATATGCGTGCGGGAGAACGGTTTTATTTCATTAAAGACCGCTCCTATCATGTAAAAAGGGGGGATCTGGTGCTTATTCAGCCTAATGTTCTGCATAAAACAACCGAATCTTATTCCCCTAATCATGAACGGGTATTGATCAATTTCAAGACTGCGTTCGTTACGCGGATAAACAATGAAATTGCCCCGGATTTACTGCAAATATTCGAGGAAGGTCCAGTGCTCCATCCCGATGCCCGTGAATTAATTATTATAGAGTCGATCATGGACAAAATGCTGCGGGAGCAAAAGCAGGGCGAGCCGGATGCAGAGGGATATATAAAACTGCTGCTTGGAGAACTGATGCTCCTGATTAACCGGCATATTCGCCAGACTGACCGCAAAAGCAAAACCTCCGAGCATCCAACCACTTTGCACCGAAAAGTGTCCGATATGGTTGTCTTCATCAATGAGAACTACCGGGAGCCGCTGTCGTTAAAATCACTTGCAGAGCATTTTCATATCAGTCCCTTTTATTTGTGCCGCATCTATAAGGAGGTTACGGGCTTTACCGTTGTTGAATATGTCAATCAGGTGCGTGTGCAGGAAGCCCAGGTGCTTCTGAAAACAACTCGCAGCTCAGTAACCGACATTACGGAAAAGGTCGGCTTTGAGAGCAGCACGCACTTCGGGCGTATTTTCAAAACCTTATGCGGAATGTCTCCTCTACAATATCGAAAATTGAATAAAACGTAATACCCAGATCTATTATCCTATACTATTACTTAACCAAAAAGGGCCTCGAGCCAGCAATTTCATGCTGCTCCAGGCCCCTTTTTCACTTCAATCCAACTTACACTAATTGCTCCGGATTTAATTGCTCCAGCTCAGGAATTACAAACCTTCCATCCTTACGGATCAGAACGTCATCGAAGTAAATTTCGCCGCCACCGAATTCTGGCCGTTGAATAAGAACCATATCCCAATGCACAGAGGAACGGTTGCTGTTATCCGCATCCTCATACGCATTACCAGGAGTAAAGTGGATGCTGCCATCGATTTTTTCATCAAACAAAATATCCTTCATCGGCTGCTTGATGTACGGATTTACACCAATAGCAAATTCGCCAATGTAGCGAGAGCCCTCATCTGTATCCAATATCTCATTGATTTTCTTCGTATTATTGCTTGTTGCTTCGATGATTTTACCATTCTCAAATTTCAGCATCACATTTTCAAACGAGGTTCCCGTATATATGGTTGGTGTATTGTAGGTAATCACTCCATTTACGGAATTTTTAACTGGTGCCGTGAACACCTCTCCATCAGGAATATTATGTGCACCTGCACATGGAATAGACGGAATGCCTTTGATCGAGAAAGTCAGATCTGTTCCTGGGGAAACCAGGCGAACTTTGTCCGTCCGGTCCATTAAGGAGACAAGCGACTCCATGGCTTTGGCCATTTTGCTATAATCAAGGTTGCATACTTGGAAATAAAAGTCCTCAAATGCTTCGGTGCTCGTATTGGCTAATTGAGCCATCGAAGGGTTTGGATAACGCATAACACACCATTTGGTGTGATTGACACGCTGATCGACGACCGGACGCTGATATTCCTTCACGTAGAGCTTCATTTGTTCCTCTGGCACATCGGAGGTTTCGGTAATGTTGTCTCCGCTGCGTACTGCTATGTATGCCTGCATTTGCTTCATACGTTGAAGCTCCAGCCCCATAAGAGTCTGGTACTGCTCCTTAGTTCCGTTAAGCATCAAGCTGCGCGTTACAGCAGGGTTGCGCAGTTCAACAAATGGATGTCCACCTGCCGCATACACCTCTTCAATCAAGCATTTAGTCAGCTCCTGATCGGGCAGTCCAATCATCTCAAGCAGTATATTTTCACCAGGCTGCAAATTTACGGAATAACGAATCAAATTATTAGCCATAATCTTGAGTCGCGGATCTCTCATTTCACTCATCTCTCCTTTATTCTTTTACTTCTATTCAATGTAACCAATTTTGCTAAAAACATCAAATCTGTTCACCATGATGTGCTCTGTAGAAATTTCTTAACACAATAAAACAATCACCCTCAAAACCGAGGATGATTGTTCTGTATGGCCCCATATTCATTTACATGCAACGCTTCGAGCTTAATCTCCGTCGGATCAAATATTAGCAGCTCCTCCGGCTGAAATGCATTCGCTATTTCCCGCTCCGCGCTCTCTGGTGAGTCCGAACCGTGAATAATATTATTGCCCTTATCTGTTGCAAAATCACCTCGAATGGTTCCAGTCGAAGCTTCAAGCGGATTGGTCTTTCCGATCATAAAGCGGGACATAGCAACAACCCCTTTTCCCTGCCATACCATGGCAAATACAGGACCGGATGTTATAAACTCAAGCAGCTCGCCATAAAAGGGCTTGTCTGTATGCTCCGCATAATGTGCTTCGGCCTGCGCCATTGTCATTCTCATCAGCTTGGCTCCAATCAGCTCAAAGCCTTTATCTTCAAATCGCTGAACCAATTTCCCTATCATTTTTCGCTGCACCGCGTCAGGCTTAAGCATTAAGAATGTTTTTTCCATTACCCTACACTCCATTCTGTCTTGTTATGATCTTGGTAACATTCCATTATTACCCAAAATATGCTTTCTCACTCCTAAGCCTTGCCTGCAGAGATAAAAAAATGTTTTAATCATAAGCTCTCATCAAGTCCACAAACTCCTTCATATACAAAAAAAGCTAAATCAGGCGCATCGCGGCAGCTGATTCAGCTTTCTTTATTTCACTATCATTGTCTTCAAGCAGCTGCTTCTGACAATTTTACAGTACGGCAGCCGGTGTTCCCACGCTTGCGCTTGAACCTGATGTGCGGGATTGTCCCGCTTCTTTTTTCCCTTGCTGCAATTCATACATTTGATAATACTTGCCGCCTACCGCCATTAACTCATCATGGGTTCCTCGTTCTACAATTTCCCCGCGGTCAAGCACAAGAATTAGATCTGCACTCTTTATTGTCGATAATCGATGTGCGATCACGAAGGTTGTGCGGCCTTTTTTTACAATATCGAGCGCATCTTGAATGACCGCTTCTGTCTCGGTATCGATGTTCGAAGTCGCTTCATCGAGGATAAGAATCGCAGGGTCGAAGGCAAGCGCCCGAGCGAATGAAATCAGCTGGCGCTGTCCTGCGGAAAGCGTGCTACCCTTCTCAATCACAGGCTCATCAATACCCTTAGGTAAATGGGACAGGGAACGGTCCGCGCCTACATCCCGCAATGCTTTCTCAATACGATCCCTCGTAATTGCAGGGTTGTTGAGCGACACATTAGAAGCAATTGTCCCGGTAAAGAGGAAAGGGTCCTGCAATACGATGCCCATATGGCTGCGCAGTGTTTGGCGAGGTATTCCTCGAATCTCCCTGCCGTCAATCGTGATGCTTCCCGAGTCTACATCATAGAACCGGAAGATCAGGTTAAGAATCGAGCTCTTGCCTGAACCTGTGTGTCCTACAAGTGCCACAGTCTGGCCTTGCCGCGCTTCGAACGATATTCCTTTCAATACAGGCTCACCGTCTTTATAAGAGAAAGCGACGTTGTCAAACACAACATTCCCTTTGTAACGAGCCATTTTTTCATCTGAAACATCTTCTCCCTCTTCGTCCATTAGAACGAATACACGTTCAGCGCTGACAAAGGCCTGCTCCATGTTCGGAAGCTGGTTGACGATATTAACGATCGGCTGAAACATGCGGTTTAAGAAATCAACGAACGCATAGAGCACTCCAAGGGAAACTCCTCCAACTACGGAGCCGAGCGATATGCCAGAAAAATACCAGATCAATGCGATAAATGCGACATTGCGCAAAACGCCTACCAAGTTATGCGAAGTCAAGGAATTCAAATTCAACATTTTGTTCCGGTAATCGAAATACCGCTTATTGAATGCCTCGAACTCCTTCTCCTGCTTCTTCTCTCTGCGAAACGACTGAATAATCGGCATACCCTGAATAGATTCATTAATCATCCCGTTCATTTCCGATAAAGTTGAGCGGATGACCCGATTGTAATTAGCTGCGAATTTCCGGTATATGATGATCCATACCACTAGTACGGGAATGATAAGCATACAAATAAGTGCTAAACGTATGTCAAGCAGAAACATAGCGCCGAGAATCGCAAAGATATACAATGTTCCCGAGAAAAAATTCGCAAGTACTGTCACGTACAGCTCCTTGATCGCTTCGGTATCGTTCGTGATCCGTGATACAACTTTGCCGGCCGGCAAATTATCAAAATATCGTATCGGAAGACGATTTATATGTGCGAACACATCATCCCTCATCCTTTGAATAATTCGATTGGCGGAAGCCTGAAGCCAATACCGCTGTCCATAGCTAAACAATGCCGATACAGCGATTAGTGCCAATGATATCAATGCCAAACGAATAACAGACCCAATTTCAGGTTCATAAAATGCAAACAATTGCTCTTTCGTAAGCTGCTGTGCATTATATTTCGATACCGTATTATTCTTGGTTATCAACAACTCTGAGGCTCCGTCAGCCTTCCAATTTATTGAACGCTCCCCGTCCTCTTTAATGCCTCCGGGCACAAAGACGAAATCCCGCCCAACTTGAAGGACACGCGCTTCCTTAACCTGCTCGTTCGCCTGTATCCAGTCTCCCCGCTTCCAATAAGCTCCATTGTAAGCAACACTGTCCACAGCACCAGCATTTACTTCATACCAAGGTTTCTCAATTCCAGCGATATGAACGTCAATAATACGTTTGGCTATAAAAGGGCCGGTAAGCTCAGTCCCGATTGCAATGGCAAGCATCAGCAATGCCAGCAGGATAGTCTTTTTATAAATTAATGCATATTGCCATAAGCGTAATCCCGGACGCGCTCGCCTTACCGCTTCACGGTCTATTTCCAAATCCAATTCACCACTCATTAATGTTTCCTCCACCTTTCTACTCCAAGCTGTCCGAGCTATACAACAGCAAGCTTCCTTGCCTGCTTCTAAACTGGATTATGCGCCTTCTAACGTTGCTTCTGCCTGCTGCCGCTCCCATTGTTCCCGGTACCAACCGCCTTGAGCCAGCAATTCCTCATGGATTCCTTCCTCAACGATACGCCCTTCATCCATCACGACAATATGCTCAGCATGCCGCACTGCCGACAAACGATGTGAGACGATCAACGTTGTTTTACCAGCACGGGACCGCCGAATATTCGAGATGATTTCTGCCTCAGTTTTGGCATCCACCGCTGATAAAGCATCGTCAAGAATCAAGATTTGCGGATTGCCTAGCAGCGCGCGGGCAATTGATACCCTCTGCTTCTGGCCGCCTGAGAGGGCAACTCCCTTCTCGCCTACAAGCGTTTCCAAGCCCTGCGGCAAAAACTCAAGATCTTTACGGAATGCAGAGCATTCAATAGCATCCTCCAATTGATCCTGGTCTCCGTCAGCTTTGGAAAATAATATATTTTCCCGAACGGTACGGGAGAACAGGAACGGATTTTGTGGCACATAGCCGATCCAGCCTTTCAAATCATCAAACGCAATATCCTGAAGCGGCTGATCTGAGATGGATAACTGCCCTTCTCCTTTCGGATACTCGCGAAGCAGCTGCCTAATAAGCGTCGTTTTTCCACTGCCCGTTCGTCCAACAATGCCCAAAGTCTGACCTCGAAGCAAGTTAATCTTCAAATCACTTAAATTTTTAACTTCCGACGATGGATACTGGAAGGTAACTTGATTGAATTCAATCGAACCGGGTTCTGCCATCCGAATGGCATCAACCGCCTCTTCCACATCAGCTTTATAAGATAGAGTTTCGTTTACCCGATCGAGCGATGCATTACCTCGCTGCATAATGTTAATGAGCTCGCCAATCGCGAACATCGGCCAAATCAGCATCCCGAGATAAACATTAAAAGTAACGAGTCCTCCAACCGTCAACTCATTGTGGAACACAAGATAGGCGCCGTATACTAAACCCATAAGATAGCTTAAGCCGACAATAATCTTGACCGTAGGATCAAAGAGCGCATCAATTCGCGCTATTGCAATGTTCTTTCCTAATACATCAGAAGTCACATCTCCAAAATTACGTTCTGCTTCACGCTCTTGAACGAATGCGCGAATAACACGGGTTCCGGATATCGTCTCAAGCACTCCGTCATTCATGACGCCAAAAGCGTCTTGAGCGGCTTTAAACCGCTTATGAATCCACCCTCCGTATATTTGCATCGTTATAGCCAGAATGGGCAATGGCAGTACTGCCGCCAATGTCAGCTTCCAGGATATGAGAAATCCCATAACACCTATTAAGGTCATGATCCATACTGTAGAGTCGACAAGAGTTAATATACCGAATCCGGCCGTCAACGAGACATCCTTTAAATCGTTAGTGGCACGCGCCATCAAGTCGCCTGTTCGGTTCTTTTCATAGAACGTTGGAGTCATTCGGAGAAGATGCCGCATCAAACGCGATCTTAACAGCCGCTCCACTACGAACGCTCCGCCAAACAGACGATACATCCAAATATAAGTGATAAAATAAATAATTACGGCAAGCCCACCTAATAGAAGAAGCGTGTTCGTAACCAGCTCCCAATCAAGTGCGCCTTGCTGAATGTAGTCGATCATGTCCCCAACGATCTTCGGCGGTATAACCTCTATCAACCCCGCAATAACGAGCAGTGGGATCGCAATAGCATACCTTTTCCATTCTAATTTGAAAAACCAACCTAACTTCCCAAGCACTGAAAGCATAATCCTTTTCTCTCCTCTCTCTATGAACAAAAAAACACACGGCGCTACAGCTGTGTGCTTTTTCCTGTTACGGAACGTATAAAGCGCACGCCACGAATGAATCATGACCTGCGCTGTGGTTTCCATCTATGTAAGGCTGACGCTTTCATCAATTGAGAAACGTCAACACATCCAATTACGGAAGCGGGAGGTCACATTATAGTTATGTTTGCTGAACAGACTAAAATTAGAGCTACGATGATCCATTCTTATTAGTGCTAACATAACGTAATCCCTCCTTCCAAATTCAAGCCTTGATCTCAACACTAACAGAACTTTTCAATAAGGGGAATGGAAACTTTGAATATATATGATTATTCCCTCTTGATTAGACTACTTCGTCTTACTTCTTAATTTCAATAGTCGATGTACTCATTAATTCTTCTGGAGTGATAACGCCCGATTTCAAATGGATCATTAGTTTAACTTGAACTTTGTAGGTTCCAGGCGGAACCTGACTTCCATGATTATCCAGCAGGTTCCATTCTTCGTTAAATGCAAGCTGCTCATCTATTTTCAAGCCTCTTACTATGAGCGCCTCGGTAAATGCTTTATTATTCGACCACCTGTAAACCTCTGCATTATGCTCATCGTAAACAAAAATATCATATTGTTGCCCGGAGCTGTGCGAAATCTCCAAGTCCTTCCCTGATACGTTTTGAATGGAGAAATCAAGTTTTACTTTTCCATTTTCTTCGAATGACTCCAATGATGTTTTAAAAAGCCCCGCTATCGGTGTTGATAGTTCAGCTTTCTTATTCATGATATCTTTTTCGATTATTGGATCGAGGCTCACTCCTTTTTCTACTTTTATTGGATGCAGCTGTTTGTTATCATCAGCTTGCTTTTCTACTATCTTCAATTCTAATTTCGACTTCTCTATCGGGGTTTTTCCCGTATTAGGGTGCTGTACATCAGAAAAACCAAATAGAGGCATACATAAAAAAATTACCCCTAACAACAGCTCGTTCACCAAAATGCATCACCTCATAAGTTAGAACGAATTGAATATGCAAATTGTTCCAGTTATAAACACCCGCAGCAAAAAAAAATTAAAAAAGCTAAATAAGAAAAGCTATATAAGTTTTAATTAACTAAATTACTTGCACCGGAAATGGCATCTAATTTAGCATTGGGTAATGCTTCGATGAAAGCATTCAAAGCACTGCTGACAAATGAGCCCTTTCGAGTAATGAACTCAGTTTTTATGTGACTGATCGAATCGGGAATCGCATGCATGCGGATAATGCCTTCCTCCTCATGTTTGCGAATGACAGACTTGGGAAGTAGAGAAATACCGAGTCCTGCTGCTACGCCACCGATAATGGCTTCAAGTGTACCGAACTCCATAATAAGCGGCTGTCTCAACCCGCTGAACTCCAGCCACCGCTCCAGAACATCCCGATAAGAACAGCCTGTGCTGAACACGAGGATCGGTCTAGTAAGAGCCTCCTTCAGATCATCTACCGATGAGGCGGACGCTATTATAAGCTCTTCATCGAATACGGGAACGGACTGGAGCTCTGGGTGATCGCATTGGCATCCGATGAATGCCCCGTCCAGCTCGTAGTGGAGTACTTTCTCCATTAAAAATTGCGAATGCCCTGTCGTTAACGATAATAGTACATTCGGGTGCTGCTTATAATACGAGGCAAGCAGCATAGGCAAGCGGACCGCTGCAGCTGTCTGCGTTGACCCGATCATGAGCGGGCCGCTCGGATCGCTGCTTGAGGAAAGGGCTTGGGTCGCCTCGTCCAGCAAGCCGACTATTTTATCCGTGTATGCGAGCAGCATTTTGCCGCTAGATGATAATGTCATTCCCCTATTGTGGCGAAAAAAAAGCACGGAGCCCAGTTCCGATTCCAGCTGTTGAATCCTAGCAGTCACATTGGATTGGACATAGCCCAATCGCAAAGCAGCCTTTGTTATAGAGCCCTCGCGAGCAACCATTTGAAATACTCTCAGATCAGCGCTCTCCATAGTTATAACCCTCCTTATTCTGTTCGCTCCATATATGAATTAATTCGGCAAAAATTAGATATCACAATTTATGATAATCAATATCTCTAACAATCATTATACTTAATTTCAAACCTCCATTACAATCAAATCATCACGAATCGGCGGAGGTCTTCATCATGAGTAAATTCAAATATATCAGTCTTATAATACTGACAACCTTTTTAATGGGCATTGCATTTCCAGTCGGAAAAATCGGTATGTCTTATGCCCCTCCTTTTTTTCTGATGGGTATTCGCTTCATACTTGCAGGCGGTTTGCTCGCGATCATAGTAGCCAAGAAACCCCAGCCCCGCAGCTGGAAGCAATGGCTGCAAGCTGCTGTAGTCGGCTTGCTTCAATCCGCCGGGGTGATGGGCTGCGCATACTACAGCATGCAGTGGATAACATCGGGCGAATCCTCCATTATCACCTGTACGAACCCGTTGATTGTCATCGTGCTTGGAACACTGCTTACCGGTGCTTCTTACCGCAGACGCCAATGGCTCGGCGTGGCAGTAGGTTTTATCGGCGTTGTCTTCACCTTCGGCCTTCATATGAACATCCAGCCGGGCACGCTCATAAGCTTCGCAGGCGCCGTCTGCTTCGCTTCTGCCACTTTGCTTATTAAGCGATGGGGACCTGCGTTTGATTTATCCGTGCTTGCTTCTTATCAGATGTTTGTTGGGGGAGTCGCCTTGCTCATCATAAGTGCCTTTACAGAGCATCCATACTTTATCTTCACCGGCACTTCGGTAACCGTATTATTATTGCTTGTAATTATGTGTTCAATTGTTCAATTCACGGTCTGGTTCAACTTGCTGCGCAGTGGAGATCCCGCGAAAACGAGTGCCTTTCTATTTTTGGTACCGCTATTCGGTGTCTTTACAAGCTGGCTGCTGCTTGGCGAGACGGTGGAATGGTATGTTGGAGTAGGCGGAGCATTCATATGCGCCGGTATTTTTCTAGTCAATTGGGAGGGTAAGGGAACGAAGGCGGAGAATATGAAAAATCAATTGGCCTAAAGGGGTTAGCCACAGGAGGTTGGTTGTATCTCAGTTTTTAGTGCAAACTAAAAAATCCGCTTCTCACAAGCGGATTTTTTCCAATCATATTCCCTCTACTTTATGAAAACCATTTATCCAACTTCTATCTGATGCACTATAACTGACTGCTCCTTAAGCTGGGCTACAATGTCCGGATCGGTTTTCTCATCCGTAATGAGATGCCGTATTTCATCCCATGAAGCGACATGCGCCAAAGATTGCTGTCCAAATTTACTGTAATCAGCCAGTATATAGACTTCATCAGCGATACTGATCATTTTCTGTTTGACTAATGCTTGCAGCTCGTTGAACTCACTTAAGCCGCGCTGCACATGCAGTCCTTTGCAGGATAGAAACGCTTTATCGACATGATAGGTGCTGAGCGAACGTTCAGCTAACGGTCCCACATAAGAAAGCGAGCGGGAAGACAACAGCCCGCCGGTGGAAATGACCTTAATCTTCTCTTTCCCGCTTAATTCCATAGCGACTTTGATCGAATTGGTCAGAACGGTTAGCGGCATATCCGGAAGCAGCTGCGCCATGTACCAAGCCGAAGAACTGGCATCCAGAATAATGCGGTCATTCTCGTAAACTTGCATGACCGCTTCTTGGGCAATACGCCGCTTCTCATCCGCATTCGTTGTTTCCCGTTCCATGTAAGGTGTTTCCGCTTGAGCCGATTTCATGCTGATGGCTCCGCCATGGCTTCGCAGCAGCTTGCCTTCGCTTTCCAGCTTATCCAAATCACGCCGGATCGTTTCCTCCGTCACTTCGCATATTACACTAAGCTCAGTTACCCGGATGCTGCCCCGTTCGTTAACAAGCTGTATGATTTTTTGCCATCTTTGCGCTACCAGCATTACAATCCCTCATTTGTATCAAATTACAGACTTTTTCCTGAGCAACCGCTTCAAGAACCAATGACCTTTTGGAAGGTAAGGAAAGCTTGCTCCCAATCCTCATTTTGCTCCGGTTGGTACGTGTCTACAGGAAATGAATGACGAATAATGTCCCTTGCTTCCTGAATACCGGAAATATGTCCTAGTGCCATATATTGTACAACAAGATTGCCTATTGCACTACCTTCGACTGGCCCCGCCCAAACCGGACGCCCGATTGCATTTGCTGTAAATTGGCATAAAAGTCGGTTATTAATCCCACCACCCACCATATGCAGCCCATTAAAGCGCTCCTTGCCCACCAAGCTCTCCGTGCGCTCCAGCACAACGCGATATTGCAGAGATAAGCTTTCCAGCACTATACGGATAATCTCTCCTGGTGTTTGTGGCACATTTTGACCTGTACGGCTGCAATAGGCTTGGATCTGTTCTGGCATATGCACCGGGTTCAGAAATGCTGCATCGTCAGGATCTATGAACGCTGCGAAAGGTTTAGCCTGCTCTGCCAGCTCAACAAGCTGAGGAAAGCTTAATCCGAGACCTGCCTTATCCCATGCACGCTTACATTCCTGAACCAGCCACAGCCCCATAATATTACGAAGCAAGCGGAACGTACCGTTAACTCCGCCTTCATTAGTGAAATTCCAATCCAATGCCTGCTTCGTCAACACAGGCTCCTTCACCTCGGTACCGAGCAGCGACCAGGTGCCGCAGCTCAGATAGGCAAAATGCTCCTCGGTCGCAGGAACAGCGGCGACAGCTGACGCCGTGTCATGCTCGCCCACGGCGATTACCGGTATTGCCGGTACGCCCAGCTCAGCGCATACCTCAGCGGATAGCGAGCCTGCGCTGGTGCCAGCCGCAACCGGAGGCAGCAGAATCGATGCCGGCAGCCTTAGCTGCTCCAGCAGCAAGGAGTCCCACTTGCCGGTGCGAGCATTCAACAGCTGCGTCGTGGAGGCGTTGGTGCCTTCGCTCAGCATAATGCCGGTCAAAAAGTACCGCAGCAGATCAGGAATCATCAGCAGCTTATCGGCTTGCTGAAGCTGCAGTGATTCATTTTTCTTTAAGGCATACAGCTGATAAAAAGTATTGAACGGCAGAAACTGGATGCCTGTAGAGTCAAATAGTTCCTCACGGCTGATCAGCGTTTCGACCTCTTCCATCATGCCTTCGGTATGATGATCGCGGTAATGATACGGATTGCCGAGCAGCTGGCCCGAGGCATCGAGCAAGCCGAAATCGACCGCCCACGAGTCGATTGCCAAGCTTTCTACGGCATGATGCCCCGCATGCCCGGCCTTCACAATACCCTGCTTAATTTCGTGAAGCAGGCGCAAAATATCCCAGTGCAGGTGTTTGCCCACCTGCACTGGATCGTTCGGGAAGCGATGGATCTCCTCAACGGTAAGACGGCGGGGTGCACCCGCGCTGTCTTCACCGTCTCTCAGAGGCTCCAGCTTCCCAATAACTGCACGCCCGCTGCTCGCGCCCAGATCGAACGCGAGCACTGTCGCCGCATCGTTGCTGCTGCGGCTTACCAACTGGCTCCGCCTTTGCCGCGAGCCAGGATGCTCTCTGCATATCCGCTTTGCAGATATGCCTTCATCGGATCAGCAGGCACTCCTTGCTCTTCACGCAGCGATACCAACAGTGGAGTCACGTCAATTTCATAAGCGGAACGAACCGCATTCTCAGCAGCCAGAACATCCTGACGTTCCTGTGCTTCGCGTACTTCATCCAAATTCACAAGCAGCGCTTTCGCGTATTGAGTTTGGACGTTTAACACTGAACGAAGCATCGCTGGAATTTTGGGCTCAATAGCGTGGCTTTGGTCGATCATATAAGCAATTTGTTCAGCTGTATGACGAATTCCCGCGTTCGGATCTGCCGCTGCTTCAAGAATTTGATAGAAAATAAGGAATAATTCATAAGGATTAACTGAACCAACAATCAGATCATCATCGGCATATTTACGGCTGTTAAAGTGGAAGCCACCCAGCTTCTGTTCATCCAGCAAGTACGCTACAATATGCTCAACATTGGTACCTTGGGCATGGTGACCCGTATCGACCAATACTTGAGCTTGAGGCCCAAGCTTGTTAGCCATATTGAAAGCCATTCCCCAATCAGCAAGATCGGTATGATAGAACGCAGGCTCGAAAAATTTGTATTCAATCAGCATCCGCATATTCGGATTCATGGCTTGATACATTTCTGACAGTGCTTCATGCATCCATGCTTTGCGTTTACGAATATCGGCTTGACCCGGATAGTTTGTACCATCTGCAAACCATAAGCTAAACGCATCTGAGCCAACAGTTTTGCCGATCTGTACGCATTCCAGCAAGTGATCCGTTGCTTTACGGCGGATAGCTGCATTAGAGTTAGTGACGCTGCCGAAAATATATTCATCCTCTTGGAACAAGTTCGGGTTAACAGCTCCAATTCTCACGCCAAGCGAATCCGCATGTTTCTTTAATTTGTCGTAATCATCAACCTTATCCCATGGAATATGAATAGCTACAGAAGGACAAATTCCTGTGTATTTATGAACTTGTGCCGCGTCTTCGAACTTTTCGAACGGATCACGGGGCACTCCAACCGCTTTGAATACTTTAAAACGAGTTCCTGAATCACCGTATCCCCAAGAAGGCGTTTCCACTTCAATGGTTTTCAGCTTCTGTTTCACTTGCTCAAGGTCGATCCCTCTATTTTTTTGCTGCTCTTCAAAAATCGCATAAGCGCGGTCCTGTAATGTCATGGCTAAGCTCCTCCTAATGGTCTGTTCCTGTATTCATCTTCCAAAAAAATGAAGTAAGTAAAGTATTAAAACATGTCCTAAGCGGATTCCACTAACCGAAGTAGCCTATAGCCGTCATTAAAGCATTTGCTGGTTGTGTCGCATCCAAGCGGCTGTATTGAACAATAATTGGAACAGAGCTTTCCAGGCTGATGGCATAAGGCACTCCAACTGGAATAGTTTCCCCATTTTTGGATAGCGAACTTGTGCGGATATGCCGAGTGCGTCGTCCGGGAACAGTCGCCATAATATCTTCAATAGGCTCTCTGTCTTCAAAATAGATCGTAACCCGAATATCCGCATCCTCCGTTAAACAATTCAACACACAGATGGATTCATGGCTTTCCAACTCTCCGCTGCTATGTGGAGGAATATAGGCGTCAGGAATGTACCAAGCCGTACGGCCTTTTGCATGAGAGCCTTCTACTGTCATTGTTCATTAGCCTCCTAATATATAGTTTCCTTATGCAAAAGATTGCGCATCCCACAGCATTCAAGCAATGGGATACGCCACCTTCTAGTAGTACCTTGCTCCGTTTCTTACTGTTATCTTGTAAATGCTGCAGGAACGCCGCCATCCACGGTCATCATGCATCCCGTTGTTTTCTCCGCCTTGGATGAAGCGAAGAATGCGATTGCATCAGCAATGTCTTGAGGATAGATGTTCACAAGCAAAGTTGTTCTTTTACGATAGTACTCTTCAAGCTGATCCGGCTCGATATTGTAAGCAGCAGCTCTCTCATTACGCCAGCCTGAATTCCAAATTGCCGAGCCTTGCAGAATCGCATCCGGCAGTACGGAGTTAACACGAATTCCGAACTCCCCACCTTCTGCAGCGATGCAGCGGGCCAAATGTACCTCAGCGGCTTTTGCAGTGCTGTACGCCGATGCATTCTTCCCTGCATAAATCGAGTTTTTGGAGCCTACAAACACCATATTACCGCCAATCGACTGCTGCTTCATAAGACGGAAGGCCTCTCTAGCAATCAGGAAATAACCAGTTGCAAGAACGTTCATGTTTAGGTTCCACTCTTTTAACGAGGTTTGGTCAAAAGGACTTGAGGTTGCCAAACCTGCATTGTTAACCACGATGTCTACGCCACCGTATGCCAATATGGATTGGCGGAATGCAGCAGCCACTTGCTCTTCATCCGTCACGTCAATCTTCACAGCTGTAACTCTTGCCTCACCGTACTGGGCATTCAACTCCTGAGCCAGCTTCTCGGCGCCTTCGATATTCAGGTCCGCGATTACTACATGAGCGCCATCCTTCAAAAATTGACGGCAAGTTGCGCTTCCGATACCACCAGCGCCTCCTGTAATGAAAGCAACCTTGCGTGAGAACTCAGCTTCGGCAGGCGCTAATGACAGCTTATACAGCTCTAGTGGCCAGTATTCCACATTGTACGACTCATTTTCGCTAAGTGAAACGAATTGCCCCAATGCCGTAGCCCCACGCATAACGGAAATTGCACGATGATATAATGCTCCGCTAACTTTGGACATAGACCAGCTTTTGCCTGTGTTGATCATCCCTACGCCAGGAATAAGAATGACGCGCGGAGCTGATTCGAAGATTTGGTCGCCATCATTGCAATTGCGTTGGAAATAAGCTTGGTATTCCGCTTTGTAAGCTTCAACACCGCTTTTAACCGCTGCTGTCAATGCTGCCACATCTCCTGAAGCGGGGTCCCACTCCACGAACAAAGGCTTCATCTTTGTATGAACGAGATGATCCGGGCAAGCCGCTCCTACTTGAGATAAACTCGCTGCATCCTTACTGTTAACGAATTGCAACACATCTGCTGCGTCATCGTATGTCAAAATCATCTTTTTCTCATTGCTTACGGCGCCACGAATGACTGGCATAATCTGAACAGCAATTTGTTGTCTTTCTTCAGCTGACAATGCTTGATACTTCGCTCCGCCGAACAACGCTTCCTCTTTCACTTTAGCTTCGATAAAGTCTTCAGCCTCTTGAATAACCGCTAGCGTTTTTAAGTAACTAGCTTCAGACGTATCGCCCCATGTAACAAGACCATGCTTCTCCATCAGCACTAGCTCCGCTTTCGGGTTAGCAAGAACGCCTTGTGCAATCATTCTAGACAAGCTGAATCCTGGGCGGATGTAAGGAACCCATACGAAACGGTCTCCATAAATTTCTTTGGCCAGCTCTTTACCGTTATCAGCACAACATAAGCTTATTATTGCATCTGGATGTGTATGGTCAACATGCTTGAATGGAAGAAATGCATGCAATAATGTTTCGATGGAAGCACGAGGATGCTTGCTATCAACCATGCAATGGCCCAAATAAGCTACCATTTCTTCATCACTCATTGTTTCTCTCTCAAATAAAGGACGAATATCCTCCAAATTCAAACCTGTGAAATTGCCTGCTTTCATTGTAGCCAAGTCAGAACCGCTGCCTTTAACATACATAACCTCGATAGATCTGCCGCGGAAATCAGTTATTGTTGTTTTCGTTGAAGTATTGCCCCCGCCCCAGTTCGCAACCGAACGGTCTGTTCCTAACAGATTAGAACGATAAACTAGCTCGTCAAGCCCCCCTGTAAGTTGTGAAGCTTTGCTGTTGTCCCATAAATTGGATGGCATTGTTTGATTTCCTCCCGAATAGTTTTGGTTAATATTGTTTTATGATAGATTCATCATATCATATGTCTGTTTATTTTTGTATATGTATTTTTATTTTTGTTTTCAGTCCGTATTCTTCGTTTTTTTTTGTAGTATAATTTGCTTTGCTTCCTAAAATTAACATTATAATATCCCCCTATTAAACTATCGCTATACAAGAACCTCCGGTTCAAACTCGTACTCTAATATAATAAGAAAAGCTTCTGATCGAAGCCCTTTCGAGGAAGATACAAACGTGCCTTAGCGGTGGCTTTTCTTGCCATATTAGAAAGGCGAACCTCCGGTTCGAACTTAAACTTTCTAAATATAATAAAAAAACTACGCAGTCCGCCTTACCAGCAGATTGCATAGCCTTTTTGATTACATCTATTTATTGAATCATTTTTCTCTTCAGTTATAGGATGGTTAATTACAATTCATTAAAGAGCGGCTGCAAACTGCCGGCCGAATTCTTTACACTGCTCTTTCTCTTCATTAGAAGGAGTCAACTCAATTTTCAAACCTTCGAGAACAACTTCAGCTCCCAATTCCTTTAGCTTAGTAACCAGAGTATCAACCGCTGCACCATATTCCGAATAGGAGGAATCGCATGAACCGAAAGCGGCCGATTTTTTATTAGTCAGATCTATATCATCCATCTCTTCATATAAATCAAGGAACTCATCGGGCAAGTCACCGTCTCCCCAAGTGTACGCACCTAATACAACGCCATCATATTCTGTCAGCTCAGATGCACTTGCGTCCATCGAAGACTTCAAAGTTATTTCATGACCAGCTTCACGAATTCCATCTGCAATAGCTTCTGCCATTTCTTCTGTATTTCCCGTCATACTTGCAAAAACTACTATTACATTTGCCATCTTTTCCGCTCCTCTTAATGAATGATTATAATGTTGTGTTAAAACTCCATTTACAAACAAGGCAGATATTAAGAATATATCCGATAATGATTCTCATTATATTGATAATGATTATCAATTTCATTTGTTAATTTAATACATCTGCATGGGAATGTCAAGCTTCAATTAAAAAAATAATAAAGATGTTGCACATCGACGCACTTTGTGTACGATTAATGCTTTTGCGCTAGAGGGATGTGCAGCATTTAGGCCGTTCCTTAATTTGTAGGCTTCCAGCAGTCTATTCATAGCCATGAATACCCTGGCACTTTTTCTGGTACATTTAAGCTTCAACGGCATGCGATAGCATATCTTATATCCAATAGTTAGTTAATAGCCATGCTTCATCCAAAGAACGTCAATGAAATAGCGGAAGTATTATTCCTCTGTCACCTGAAAAGCTCAAAAAATAGAGAGACAACGGAACAACTGATTCCGTTATCTCTCTATTTTTGTACAAAACTCGCCTATTCGCCCAACATAACGGAATTCCGCTTTCCGCTATCGTCTTATATTGGAGGCTGCAGATGGAATAGCGGAAATCTCCGTTCCGTTCAAACTGGCCGTTAGCTTATTCCATCCATTACATTCAATTAGTCAAATAATTACTATTTCGAGTCTGTTGTTGATATATACCCTTGGTTGTTTTGGATTAAGCTCACAACCTCATCATAATCTTTTTCATTAACCTGCACCGCTAAAACATAATGAAAACGCTCAAGCTCATCATCCTCACCATCTAGTGAAACTCCTAGTAAAGGAGCATACTCCTCACTGCTCTCCGCATAAACTATAGCTCCAGAACCGCCCGTTCCTGAAGGTGCGATACCCGCGCCAAGCGGCACAACCAGCTCGCTGTTGCCAGACATGCCATCTTCTTGAATCACTCCGATTTCCAGCATTTCTGTATCATACTTTTGCAGTAAGATTCTAACATCCTCTGCTTCATTCTCTGTCCGAAAGTAAGCTTGAATGGATTTTATCATTGTCAATCTCTCCTTTACCTGAAGTTTGGATACACCATCTTTTTACCCATAAAGGAGATCTTGAATACATATTTAAGCCTAATGCGAAAAATTTATAATAGATCTTCACCTACTTAAACTATTATAAAATTATTCTTATACTATTACAGTTGTGTTTTGTAACAGGATCTTTTATAATCATCCTTACGACTAAAAATGGAGTGACATAACTTGACGTTAATTGACGTGGATCGACTACATACGCTAGGCCAATTTTTAAAAACAGCACGCACCAAGCTAAACCCTGACACCGCCGGCTTTACCGGAGGAGGTCGCAGACGAACGCCTGGACTTCGACGTGAAGAAGTCGCTCAGCTTGCAGGTGTGAGCACCACTTGGTACACATGGTTGGAGCAAGGTCGCAATATCCAGGTATCCGCCCTTGTATTGGATCGAATTGCTACAGCACTTCAATTAAGCACCACCGATCGCAGCTATTTATTTACAATGGCTCTGAAGCAAACCTCCTCTATTTTTAATGAATCTCCCCCGGTCATTGATCCGACGCTGCAGCGTATTCTTGATTACTTATGCCCCTGTCCAGCCTTTATTGCTGACCGGAGATGCGATATCATCGGGTGGAATAAAGCTGCCAGTATAATTTTGGGAGACATAGGTCCTTTCAGCCGAGAGGATAGAAATATTGTGTGGCTTTCCTTTATGAAGCCTGAAGTTCGGGAAATGGTTGTGAATTGGGAGGATTTTGCGAAGGATTTTCTTACGATATTCCGCAACTACCAAGGACAGTATCATGGCGATCCATGGTATGACGAGTTTATCCAGCATTGCGGTCAAATCAACCCCATGTTCAAACAGCTGTGGCAGAGAAGCGAGCTCCCGGCCGTACCCAAAACATTGCGTGAGATCAATCACCCTAATGCCGGCAGCATGAGATTCGAACTCACTTCTTTTCAAGTTTATGCTCGTGCCGATCTGCGCTGCTGTGTGTACACTCCATTGCCGGACACTGAGACGGAAGCGAAGCTGGAGCAGCTTCTTACAGCGGTTAGTTAGCCTTATTCGGAATGACGTTGCACGGATTAAAGCTCAAACCAATTATTTTGTAACCATATTTGTTTTTTCGTTCAATTAACTTAAATCAAAACCAGTCCTACACTAATTAAAGTGTTAGGCTGGTTTTTTTCTTGCATTTCTTTACAAAAAAGTTGACAAAGAACCCCAATACGAATATGATCATTTTATCCAATTGAATGAATGATTCATTCATTTACATGAAGGAGGAGTTTTACAAGCATGATGACCGATTCCAAGGATCACCTTCGGGACGAACGAAGAGAACAGATCAAGCGGGCAGCACTCAAAGTATTTGCACAACGCGGCTTGATAGGTACCAAGATGAACATGATAGCCAGAGAAGCACAGATCAGTGACGGCCTCTCGTACCGTTATTTCAAATCTAAGGAAGAAATCCTTACTGAACTTATTAAGGAGGCTATTGAGGGCTCTAACGAAGCGTTTGCTCTTATCACGAATATGCCTGGATCGCCAATTGAAAAAGTTCGGACCTTAACCAATGAGATTTTGCAGGAGGATAACCATCACTTCATTCTGATGCAGCAGGTGATGTTAGCTGATGAGCTGCCTCATGAAGTTGCAGAGCTGCTTAAGACGCACGACTCCGCGGCGATGATCAATACGTTGACCGCCATAATCGCAAAGGGTCAGCATTCTGGAGAATTCGTTGAAGGCAATCCGAAAGAGCTTGCCATGTGGTATTTGACATCTCTCGTCGGCCTGATGAATATACAAAAGATAGATATTGAAGGCTACCAGCTGCCTGATGCCGATTTCATGATGCGCTTGATTGTGAAGCCTAATCCTATATAGAAAGCAGGTTTATACATGAAAAAGGACATGACGAACAAAACCTTAATCTTGATCGGGTTGCTGCTTGGCCTCGTCTTCTCGGAACTCGATCAAACAGCTGTCTCAACAGCATTACCTACAATTATCCGCGATCTGCACGGTTTGGCGCTCTTCGGCTGGGTAGCGGGAATTTATATGCTGTCAATCACAATCTTCATGCCAATCTTCGGCAAGCTGGCCGATCTCTATGGTCGCAAACGGATTTATCTGCTCTGTGTCGCGCTTTTCATAGCAGGCTCCATTCTATGCGGACTAGCGAACTCGATGACAACATTGCTTATAGGCAGAGGCATCCAAGGGATCGGAGCCGGAGGACTTATGCCGCTCGCCATGATTATTATCGGAGACTCGTTCCCTCTCGAACAACGGGCGAAGGTACAGAGCTTGGTCGGCCCGATGCTGATTTTACCGCAGCTGCTAGGACCGACAGTAGGTGGTTATTTCGTCAGCCATATGAACTGGCATTGGATATTTCTGATCAACATCCCGGTAGGGCTGGTTGCAGCCTTTTTCGTCGCCAAGGGTCTGCGTGAATCCGTGAGTTCAGAGAAGAAACAGATAGACTGGGCAGGAGCTTGCACGCTCGTCCTCTCTATGCTTGCTTTGCTATTCGCGCCGGTGCTAATAGATGTAGCAGGCTATACATGGTCTTCTCCTGTCATAATCGCCTTGCTGGCATTATCAGGCGTATTGATCGCCCTGTTCATCCGCATCGAATCGAAGGCTGTGGATCCGATTATTCCACTTCAATTGTTTCGGAACCGCTCGGTTGTAGTTCTATCGCTTATTGTCTTCATAACGATGCTTGGAGTTATGGGAGGCATGTCCGGGTTTCCCTTCTTCGCTCAGAACGTGATGGGCATGACTCCTACTGCTTCCGGCTATCTGATGTTAGCCTTCATGGCAGGAGCGATCCCTGCGAGCATATTATGCGGATTACTGATCACTAAGATTCCTTACAAGCATCTGTTTGTTTCTTCATTTATCCTGCCCGTTGCCGGATATCTGGTACTGTCCAGAATCGACGTGAGCACAACCGTACTATATGTAATCATTGCATTTTTCATATTGGGATTGGGTATTGGCGTATTATTCGGCAGCGACAACCTGATCGTACAGGAAACGGTGGATAAGGAGCATACAGGGGTTGGTGTTGCCACCGTACAGCTGTTCCAATCGCTTGGTGCCACTCTTGGATTCAGCATCTTCGGCAGTCTGCTCTCCCGCAACATTCATAACGGTATCGACCAATTATCCGATCAGTTCCCAGCAGGAACATCGGACTCCATCATGAATGGGGGGATACCGGAAGGGATACCGGCAGACTTGCTGCTTCAGATCAAAACTGTATTCGCCGGAGCTTTCCAGCAAATGTTTATGATAGGAACACTCTTTGCCATTGCCGTATTTATTATATGCTGGTTCATGAAGAAGGAAGTGCTAACCGCTCAGCAGAATCCCTCGCATACAGTTATGCCTGGTGAGACAGTATAAGCTAATTCATACTAAGGATTACTTTCATTGAGTGCATCCTGTCGTTACATGATGTTGTATAGCGGATCGCGCCCTTTAAGAACGAATATGATGTCATCTCATTCGATTACCCGGGAAATAAGCAAATACCAATAAGAGGCTGTCCCAAAAGGGTATCAGTGAATGAATCAGTACCAAACTATGTACAAAGACGCCTCCAAAACCACCATGTAAGCGGGAATGGAATCGTCTTTTTTGTAGGGAAATTCCCATCAGAGTGGAGGTTCGAAAATCGAAAAATGAGTCCGGCCGCTTTTTGGATGTTACTTAAGTGATGGGGCGAGAAGCGATGTTCAAAGGCTGCTTTCAATCTAGAGGAGACCATGATTTGTCGGGGCCGCTGCGGAAGGAAAGAAAAAAGATGGAAATTGTAACGCTAATCCAGCGTGGATATCGCCTGAAATCAATCTAACTGGAAAAACTAACTCTAATAGAGGGGATATGGTGGATATCAGCCAAAATACGCAGAATTAGCATGAGGAATTCCAGCTATAAGACTTGGAACGCTATTTCCGGAGTAACTAACTTGACATTTTCCTGATAATTGCACGAAGTGCGCAAGACTGCCATGTAATGCCGTAACCGAACCATGAGCCACGAACCCGACACCCGCGATGAGTACGCGCTGGAAAGCGACCTCATCTTATTCATCACTAAGAATACACAAGAATACGCAAAAACGCCTTCAACTATTAAAGTGGAATTGAGGGCTCTTTTACAACCATCTATTCAGGATAAAATGGTGGAGGAGTTGTCCTCAAAATGACTTTTGGGACAGCCCCTTATACTGAATATGCAGCAGATCCACAGTCGCTGCCTTATTTATCTGCATCCCGGTTCCACAAATGCCGGAGCTCCTCACTCGTTTGCAGCAATTGTTCAAGCATGCCCTCGGCCTCCACACGTCCGTCCTTCAGCACGATGATGTGGTCTGCATGCGTCAGCGCAGCCTTGCGGTGCGAGATCACCAGGCAGGTCGCCTTTCGATGCTCATAAAGGCGCTCCCACAGCTTGCGCTCGGTCTCGACGTCTAGTGCGCTGGACAAGTCATCAAACACGAGCAGCTCCGCATTGCGCACGAACATACGCGCCGCGGCTGTTCGCTGTGCTTGGCCGCCGGACAGCTTCACTCCACGCGGTCCGATGACCGTGTCCATGCCATGCTGCAGCATGGCAATATCGGGCTCCAGCACGGCAGCAAATACCGCCGCCTCAAGCTGCGCTTTGTCCTCCTTGAGGCCAAGCAGGATGTTATTTTGCAACGTGTCGCTATACAGTCGTGGCACCTGTGGGGTATAAGCACTGTGCGGCGGAATGAAGAACTCTCCTGGCTCCTCAATCCTCTTTCCGTTCCAACGAATATCGCCTTGATCCATAGGCAGCAGCCCCAACAAGGTGCGAACAAGGGTTGTTTTACCCGACCCTATCCTCCCTGTAATAACTGTAAAAGAACCTTCCGGGATGCTTAGGTTTATCCTCTCGATGCCGCGTCCGGTTTCCGGATAACGATAGGACAGCTCCCGTACCTCCAGCAAACTAAGGCTTCCGTCACGATCCGCAGTTTCGGATATTGCATCTAAGCCATTGCTCTTCACCCACGGCTCATTAGCTTTTGCTCTCTGCCTTGCAGCAGCTATTGACTGCTGCACCTCAGCTTCAGCACCAGCTGCCTCGACCTCATCCTCAGTCTGGCCAATTAATGGCTCATCTCTGCTCTGCCTCTTCTCGAAGCCTTCGTAAGCATCAGGCAATTTAGCATGCTTTCTTAAATATAACGGATGAGGTTCCGTTAATTTCTTTTCATCCGCCCCTTGCATTAATGAAGCTAATCGTTCTTTAGCTACCGTGCTTTGCTTAAAGTAGGTTAAAAATTTGCCGAAGTTTTGGATGAACTGTGTAACGAACGTTAAATAGTAGACGAATAAGGCAAAATCTCCGACAGTAAAGCTTCCGTCCCGCATAGACTGTGCAGCGAGCAGCAGTATAAAGCCCGTACCAATATTAACTGTATTGGAGAACACGGAGTCTAATGATTGCGTCAGCAGCTTATCCTTCAGCATCGCTTGACGACGGTTATCGTTCAGCTTCCTGAACCGATCGATTACCCTGTCTTCAGCCCCGGCAACCTGAATGGATTGCACGCTGTTGAACATCTCACTGATCGCCCCGGTCACCTGGCTAGTAGCCTCCCGGCTTGCGGCACGATACTTTTGCAGCCAAGTAGTTGATGCCTGAGCAATTGTCACAACTACTACAAGCGGCAGAAACACCCACACAGTCATCGTTGCATTAATTCCATATAAGATATAAAAGGAAACCGCAGCGAAGATTGTCATCCCAAAAGAGTCTACAGACCAGCTGACTGTCTCCTCCACCTGATCTACATCATCGCGAAAGTTGCTAATTGCTTCACCGGGCGAGCATGGAATCGCCTTCGCACCCGGCTCCTTAAGAATATGATTCAGCATATTTCTGCGTAAAAGTGAACCGATACGGAAACGAAAGTTAACATCCGTAATAAACCCGAACAAAATCATTATCACTCTTCCAAGGGCGGACGCAATTAGCAAAGCAATTAATGTCCACACACTGAACTCATAAGCTGCGTTACCCGACAGTGTATCGAAAAATTGCTTAGTGATCCAACCCGGCGCTATCGGAGCGAGGTAAATGAGAGACCATGCGACAGCATTCAGGATATACAAGCCAATACGGTAACGTGTTAATTTCAATAAGAACGCAAAGGTACTCATGCCAGCATCTCCTCCATTCCAACCTGAAGCATATGGCTGTAGCGGGAATGATTATCTGCCGCCAAGCGGGCTCTATCCCCGAATTCAATCATTCGTCCTTGTTCGAGAATGAGGATGTTGTCTGCCCTTTGTATCGTGGCCAGCCTATGAGCAATTACAATACAGGTACGATTAACCAACAAGCGGCTGATCGCCTTCTCCATCTTTTGCTCGGTTGCCGGGTCCAAGCGGGAGGACGCCTCATCCAGAATAATCAAACCGGGATCGGATAGAAACACACGGGCAAATGATACAAGCTGCGCTTCCCCTGCGGATAATCCCCCCCCGCCCGATTCCAATCGGCTATCAAGCCCTGCCGGCATAGAATGAAACCATTCCCCGAGCCCCAGCTCCTCAAGCACACCGATAATTTTCTGATCTTGAATATCTTCTTGAAAAAAGGTCAAATTATCCCGAACCGTACCTTGGAATATTTCTATATTTTGCGTAACCAGCCCTACTCGGTTCCTTAATTCCTGCAAGGTCGTATCTCGAATATCGACCCCTTCCAGATGGATCCCCCCCATGCGCGGATCATAAAATCGCAGCAGCATTCGTGCAAGAGTTGTTTTTCCGCTGCCGGTCCTTCCCAGCACGCCAAGCACCTTTCCGCGTTCCAAACGAAAATCAATATCCTGCAATGTAGTAAGCTCGTCTTCATAGCCGAATTCTACATGATTGAACTGTACGGACAGCGGACCAGCTGGAAGCGGTACACCTACTCCATCTCTTATTGCCGATTCCGTCTGCAGCAGCTCCCGTATCCTCACGATACTGGCGTCCGCTTTCTGCAAATCCTCCATCTCTGTGCGGATCTTCTCAATCGGTTTAGCCATCAATTCCGTATAATAAAAGATCATGTACACGGTTCCAAGTGTGATTGCTCCTTGCTTCCACAGCACGGCGCTAATGGCAAACGCCACAGCGCTGCCGATCGTAAACACAACCAACGTTGTAATCCACATAGATGCCCAGCCAAGGAACGCTTTAATACGCAGTGGCAGCCATTCGCGGATTAATGAATAGAACCGGTGCATAACGTAGCCTGTTGCTCCGTTCGCCCGCGTATCTTCAGTCCCTTCCAAATGTTCGCCGAGAAAGCCATAGAAGCGCGAGCTCATTGCTCTCATATTCCCCCAATGGGGTACCGCAAATTGACGTATGTATTGGATAGCATAAATGGCAAAAATAACGAACAACGTCATGCTGATGCCAACAAGCCATCCTTCCCGGAACAATAAAACAAGCATTCCTGCAACCAATAGAAGATTGCTTAACAGAGAAACTACAAAGTTGGAGAAAAAGTTAGCCAGATTGTTAATATCGCCATCGACTTTTTCAATTATGGCGCCGGATGTATGCGATTTATGAAAGGTCATATCGAGCTTCATACAGTGAGCCGCCACATCGCCCCTCAACCTGTTTGTCGCTACCCAACCTACGTTCTCGCCTATGTAGGTTGCAAGCACCGTTAAGCCCTGATGAATCAATGAAACTACAATAAACAGTCCTGCGGCATATAACAGAGGCTCATTGCTGTCCTGTGTTTTTGCTGTATCAATAAAATAACGAATAATTTGAGGGTTAATCAACTGCATGGCGATGCCTGAAACTAGAAGCACCGATAACCAAATGATGCTTTTGCGCTGAGGCCGCAAATAATTAGACAGCAGTCTTGTATATTCATTCAGCGGTATTTTGCGGTTCATGCTCTCACTCCTCCCTTGAAAAAAAGCGTATGGATGTAACTTTAGTGGATGCTGCAAGCCGCGTCAATCGAATTATTGGAATAAATCTATTATAATGAGATATTTTTCTAATATTCCTCGCTCTCGACTTATTATGACAATTCATGCTAAGCAGCTTGATTTTTCAATAGAATTTAATAAGACATTATACCTAAATTTAGTCATTTAACAAAGTTTATAGTGAAATATTAGTAGATTTGATTTACACTATTTACAATACGATATTTACCTTCGCTTCTATGAATAGACATAAAGAACCATTTTTTACCTTTTTTCACTTCCTACTCATCGCACTTCTTTCCTACCACCATTCATAGCACCTTATAGCTTTATACCATTAACAGTCCTATAGCGCCGTTTAAATCAGTAATTAAAGATGAACCTGCTGGAAGGAGATACGGAAGTTGAAATGGCAAAAGTTATGGTTGTCGAGCAATACAAACCGATTCGCTGTTTATTAAGAACCGTTCTGACCTCTGTCGGACATGAGGTAGTAGTTGAGGTCTCTAATGGTCCCGATGTGCTATCGACCTTTCATTCCTTACTCCCGGATATCATCTCCATGGATATGCGTCTTCCTTCTATGGATTGTTTCGAGCTGCTTAAACAAATTAAAAGCACAAATCCAAACACTCGTATCGTAGTCTACTCATCTGATATCCATTCCGCGGATGTCGAAATGGCTATTTCCTGTGGTGCCCATGTTGTATTTGATAAACCGTTTGATATCGATGATTACTTAAAACATTTCCAATGATAGTGTTTACATTTTCTATGTAATGCTTATACGACTCCGTGCTATAATAGGATCATTCATTCAAGAATGGGAGTCGAGTTCGTCTATGTGGTTCAAGAAATACCATCCTATGCGTATAACTGCTTTGATTGCAGCCACCGTGCTATTATTATTTCTCGAGACGTCAGACTCCGGAATTGCGCCAATCCGTCCTGTAGAACTTCAAATTACTCCTTTAACGGATTGGAGCAAGGAAGAGCTTTCCCGCAAGCCTAATGTAATTGTGGTACTTAGCGAAGCCTTTTGGGATCCTACTCAAATCGAAGGTCTCAAGTTTAGCCGTGATCCAATCCCTACCTTCCATGCACTTCAAAATAAATATACGAACGGTAAAATGCTATCGCCGCAATTTGGCGGTGGAACCGCTAATGTAGAGCTTGAGGTGCTGACCGGAAATTCCATGCGTTTTTTACCGGAAGACTCTATTGCTTATGAGACCGTTATAAAGCATGACGTTGACTCACTGGCCAGTATTTTATCCCGTCAAGGGTATACATCAACAGCCATAACTCCATTTCATAACTGGTATTTTGACAGCTTGAATGTATATCGCCGTTTTGGCTTTACCCGTTACATTAGTATGGAATTTTTTAATCCGAATGAATTCGTGGGACCTTATATAGGCGATCACGCCGTAGCTAAACGAATCATTGAAGAAACCGAGCGAAGCCAAGGGCCTGATTTTATTTTTGCAAATACTATGGAAAATCATTACCACTACTGGTCGAACAAATTCAAACGAAATACCATCAATATAAAAGGCAATGTATCCAGCGAGGCCCTCGACATTTTGGAAACCTATGCGCAAGGAGCTAGCGGAGCCGATTCCATGCTTCAGGAGCTGGTTGAGCATTACAGCCAAGTCAAGGAGCCGACGATTATTGTCTTTTTTGGGGATCATCTGCCTTTTTTAGAGAAGGATTATTATGTTTACAAGGAAACCAAGTATATTCAGAGTGAGGACGATCCGGATTTTTTGCAAAAAACACATAATGTACCGCTGCTCATCTGGAATAACTATTTGCCTGAAGGAAAGGACAATTTATATATAAGTCCATCCTTTCTAAGCCCCTATATACTGGAATTGGCGAAGCTTAAAGGCAGCGATTACACCGATTTTTTGTCCAGGCTGTCCAAGCAAATCCCGATTATTCCGCCAAAGACCTATTATGAAGCCATGCATATACGCGAATCCGATCTAACGGAGTACGAGCAATGGCAAAATAGGATATTAGCAGGAACAGACAGCTCCGATTCCGAATATAACGGCTCTGACGAATTAGCTGAAATGAAGAAGCCATTGGCCGAAACCTTTACATTAGGCTATGGAGATCCGATCATTCAGTCCGTCTCGCCAGAGGTGCTTCTACGGCTGCAAGCCGGAGAGAAGCTGATTGCTGATCTATTGAAAAAAACGATTACCATTAAAGGCGGCCGTTTCGGTATAGGCAGTGTAGTCTTTGCGAACGGCAAACCGCTGGAAACATCCTGGCAAACTGAGGAAAGCTTATCCGCTGTAATCCCTAAAGAACTGCTAAGGAAGCCGGGTAAGCTTGAGCTTCAGGTTCGAGTTATCGACGAGAAGGAAAATGTCCTTGCACAATCCAGGTCCGTTGAGTTGCCCATAAAAGATAAACAGCCCTGAACGGACATATCGGCTTAGCGATATACAGTCCTCCGGGGCTTTGCTTTTTTATAAGCTGAGCTTGAGTTATCTTTAAGCCGGATCCGTTGGCTGCGACTGAGGCAAATGGCCTTTACGAAAGGCTGCAGGGGTAATCCCCTTGCTCTCCCGGAATATACGGGCGAATGTGTTATATGAACCATAGCCTGTTTCCAAAGCAATTTCAAGCACACTCATTTCAGTGGATATCAAAAGTCCGCAGGCTTGGCGTATTCGCACATCATGGACGAAGGTCACAAAATTTTGGCCTAAAGCTCTTTTGAACAGCTCGCTTAAATAAGGCACACTAAACCCAAACCGTTCGGCCAATCCGCTTAATGTCAAATCATCCCTGTAATGGTTATGAATATATTGAATAACCTGCCAAACACTGCTTCTCGGCTTCTTTCTAACATATGCATGGGATGCTGCTGCTTCCTGCAGGTCAGTCTGCATACTTCTTCTGAGCCGGTCAAAGCGAACGAGCACCTCGGTCAGCTTGGCTTTGATTAATGAGTTCCTCCATGGCTCCGCACCTGAATACTCCGCACTTAGCTCCTCTAATACCGATTGAAACCTCCGCTGCTCTTCGGTACCCTCAACTTGAACAAATGACGGTAAATTAGCTTCCGCTGAATTCCAGTCTATTCCTGGCAGCTGCTCGGTGGGACTGTACAAATGAATGCCAAAATTGCAATTGAAAAGCTGCAGCGGCAAACCAGGATCTGAATGAATTTCATGGAACTGATAAGGCATAACAAGAGTGAATGTTCCCGGAAGCATCAAATGCTTGACGCCATTAATGGTTTCAGAACCGCTACCTTCAATAACATAGGAAAATTCCAAATAATCATGCCTGTGTGACTCAAAGCCATTGACCAGTTGATTGACTTTAATATGAAAAGGCAGCTCCGAATCCATATTAGGGTAATGAGTTAAGTACTTGGGAACGACAGTCATTTTATTTACTCCCCTTGCCAACTGAAAAAGTGGGATATTCGCCATAAAAAATGGCATGTATTTTATACGCTTACATTTTACTATAAAATCAAATACCGCAACATACCTTAAATCATTTATTTTGGGAGGCCGTCATTACAATGAGCACAACGGATAAAATCAGACTTGGAATCATCGGAGCAGGCAACATCGGAAACGTTCACATGAATATTTTTAAACAGCTGCCCGAGGATACGGTAATCGTCGCAACAACGGATACCTACTTGCCTCTAGCAGAAAAACGTGCAGCTGAGCATGGAATTCCCAAGGTATACCCAACAGCCGATGAATTGATTGCCGATCCGGAAATCGACGCTGTTATCATCGGAGTTCCTAACCAATACCATGCTCCAATCGCTGTAAAAGCTTTGCAAGCAGGCAAGCATGTGCTGTTGGAGAAGCCAATGGCCATAGATGTACCGTCAGCTCGCGACATCGTACGGGCGCAGCGTGAAAGCGGTAAGGTGCTGATGATTCCTCATCAAATGCGATGGGAATGGCTTCCTCTGCAAGTGAAAGAGCAGATTGATAAAGGTGCACTCGGGCATATTTACAATGCCAAGGTAGGCTGGTTCCGCCGCAAAGGTATTCCAGGCTGGGGCACTTGGTTTACTCAACGTGAAGAGTCCGGCGGCGGCCCGCTGATTGATATTGGCGTACATATGCTCGATCTCGGCTTCTTTTTCCTTGGCGACCGCAAGCCTGTGTCCGTATACGGCTCCACCTATGCCGAATTCGGCCCCAAAAAACGCGGCATCGGCACATGGGGCACACCGAATTGGAATGGTCGATTCGATGTTGAAGACTTGGCTACAGCGTTAATCAAAATGGATGATGGCAGCACGCTCTCCTTGGAAGTTAGCTGGGCCGTTCATATGGATACGGATAGCCAGCATTTCATCCATTTGATGGGCTCGGAGGGGGGAGCTTCGATCCGCGGTAATGAAGGCAAGCTGCTTACCGAAACATTCGAGCGTGCAACGGAGGTATCGCTGACTAAGCCTTCTAATGATGAAGGAGGACGGATACGCGTAAGCCGCCACTTTATCGAATGTATCCGTGAAGGCAAACAGCCTACTACATCGGCATTAGCCGGCTTCACTAACAATTTGATCCTCGATGCCATTTATGAGTCCTCCCGCACAGGACATGAAGTTATTTTGGATTGGACTATTTAATATATTTTTCACCAACTTCTATAAGGAGGCTTGAAACAACCATGTTAAAAGGTCTTACAAGAGCTGGGCTCGGAAGCAATGTGGGCAATATCGAACAATTCATTGAAGCTGCGGCTGCACACGGCTTTGTTGCTGTTGCGGCAAGCGGCCAGGAGCTGGAAGAATGGATTGCAGCTAAAGGAATAGAAGCTGTCCGCGGCTTTCTGCAAGAGAAAGGCGTACAAATCGGCACTATCGGTTTATCCGTACAGTGGCGTGAGACAGAGGAAGAATTCGTCCGCGGCCTTGCACGGTTTGCCAAAGACGCTGAGGCAGCGGCGGCTGTAGGATGCACAGCCTGCGTCACTTATGTGCTTCCTTCTACTGATCAGGATGCCGCACATTTTACCGTATTGGCTACTCGCCGTTTGCGTACTTGCGCACAAATATTGGCGCCATACGGAATTCAATTTGGCCTCGAATTTGTAGGGCCGCATCATCTTCGAACCCGATGGAAAAATCCATTCATCTGGGGATTGCAGGAAACGCTGGATTGGATAGACGCCATCGGTGAAAGTAATGTTGGACTGCTGTTCGACAGCTATCATTGGTACACTAATGAGCTGGGTGTTGAAGATATACTTCGTCTAAAAGCAAGCCAGATCACTCTTGTGCACATCAACGATGCCCCAGACGTACCGGTAGCGGACGTACTGGATAACAATCGCCTGTTTCCTGGAGAAGGAGTGATAGATCTGGCAGGCTTCCTTCGTGCGCTGAAGCAAATTGGCTATACCGGAGTTGTAGCACAAGAAATTCTTACGCCTAAGCCGCTTGAGCAACCAACTGAGGAGCTGCTGCAGCGTTCACGCGATGCATTCCGCAACGTATACGCTGCAGCTGGATTAGAGTAAGTATGCAAAAACGACCATTTCTCCCAAAGAGATGGTCGTTTTTATTCTTTCCTTACTCTTATTCCACTGCACCGACTGCCTGAAGCCATGCTTTGGCGATCAGAGCATGCCCTGCTGGAGATGGATGTACGCCATCTGGCGCCCAGAACGAGGCTGCAGCACGTGCCGAGGCTTGAGCGAATAAGCCGTCCAAGCAAACCAGCCGGGCTCCGAATTCTCTGGCAAGCTCACGTACTACTGTAATTTTCGGATCCAGGTCCTCTCTCCACTGCTTGCGGTCCTCAGGAACCGGGAGAACAAACGGCTCGATAATTACCAGCTTGGCTTCAAGCTTGGCTGATTGTTTAAGTATGTCACGGTATACCTCTTCAAACTGCTCCGTAGAGGTCGGATCGTTTCGGTCATATCTTCTCCAAGTGTCGTTAATCCCTATATAAATGGAAACAACATTAGGCTTCAAATCAAGGCAATCCTCCTGCCAGCGTTTCTGCAAATCCTTCACCCGATTGCCGCTGATACCGCGGTTAATGAACTGTACCTGCTTCTCCGGATATAAGGCAGAGAATTGTGCCGCAGCCATCAGAGCATACCCCTTGCCGAGGTCATCCCCTTTGTCGCGATTACGTCCTGCATCAGTAATGCTGTCCCCTTGAAATAATACTACGTCGCCTTCCTTAATCCAAGATTGCATACTAGTTACCCTCCCAAATATGTATAAGCTGCTCACATCCTTTTCCAGTTTAGCATAACAAGGAAAACCAGACAGCGGTTTTTTCAGTAAAATTTATAGCCGATTTTATCAAGCTTAAGACTGCTGAATCGGTTGTACAATCACACCGCTGCTTTTTGAAATCCGGATGGCCATTAAAGCAGCAAATAAACATACAAAACCAGCGGCGATAAAAGGAACCGTATAGTTACCCATCAGCTCTCTCAACAGACCTGCTCCATAAGCTGCGGTTGAAGCGCCGATCTGGTGGGCTACAACGATCCAACCGAAGATCATGCCGGCTTTTTCCTTACCGAACTCTTTCATCGCGAGCTTGACTGTAGGCGGTACTGTAGCAATCCAATCAAGACCGTAAAATACAGCGAACATCAAGAGCGCCATTGGACTGGAATCGAGAGCATACGGCAAGAAAAGCAAGGAAAGACCGCGAAGCCCATAATACCAGAAAAGCAGCCAGCGACTGTCAAACCGATCCGATAACCACCCTGAAAGTGTAGTTCCAAAAAGATCGAACAAGCCCATCAAAGCTAGTAATCCTGCTGCCATTACTTCGGGAATACCATAATCTCCACAGGCGGGAATTAGATGAGTGCCTATTAAACCATTCGTCGAGAACCCGCAGAAAAAAAAGGTGCCAGCCAACAGCCAGAAGGTTTTGTTCTTTAATGCTGAACCGAGCGCAAGAAGCGGTGTGAGAAACAAATTTCCTTTGAATTTATCAGGCTTAACAAGCTCCTTCGTCCCGTAAGGGGCAACACCTACATCATAAGGATGGTTTCTCATCCATACAGCCACGATAACGATCAGCAGAACCAAAATCCCAACAGCTGAATACACCGAGGTTCTCCAGCCGGCTTCTACTGTAATTTGGGCAAGCAATGGAAGAAACAGCAGCTGTCCTGTGGCAGCACTGGCTGTAAGCAAACCAATAACAAGCCCTTTCCTCTCAACAAACCAGTGATTGGTAACCGTTACGCCCAGTACGTTTGCCATCATTCCTGTTGCAAGTCCCGATACGACACCCCATAGTATTTCAAACTGCCATAAGGCGCTCATTAAAGGCGTGATTGAAAGGCTTAAGGCCAATACCGCCAATGAGGTGACCATCATCCTTCGTATACCGAATCTCTCCAGCAGTGCAGCGGAAAAAGGGCCCATTAACCCGTATAAAAATATTCCTGTCGAGATGACGGCCGATATGGACCCGCGATTCCAGCCATACTCTTTTTCAAAGGGCAGCATCAATATACTTGGCATAGAGCGAATTCCAGCGGATACTAGCAAGGTTACAAAAGCGATGAGCACAACCACCCATCCGTAATATATTCGCGAAGATTTCATGCTGGCTTGCATCTGGTATTCACTCCATTTCTTATTTTAGTTGTACATGCAAATGATTTTGAAAAAAAATTACTTTCGCTCCAACTGCTCGCTTGTCGACTCCATATTCATAGACAGCTGTTCAGAAGCTTCCAAACCTAGAATAGCATTATATCTGCGATGCAAGCTTTTGGATGCGTTACGAATCGTCTCTTCCAGCTCTTGCCCTTTGGGAGTTGGATATACAAGTACAGTTTTCCCCTGAACCTTCCGCTCTACCAATTGCTTGCCTTCCAATTTATCAATAAATCGCGTCAGCGTTGAAGCTGCAATGTACAATTTCTCCGATAATTCTTTTTGTGTAATTCCGGGCGTTCCGTTCACAAGCCGAATAATGTAACCATACATAGGGGTTAATCCGGTTGCTGCAAATTCTTCTTCCGCCATCTTAGTAATGGCACGACTTAAGCGGTTTGCAGTAAAAAACAAACAATTGTGCAGGAAGCTGTCATCCACAGTAAAACCTCATTCCATATTTAATTTATATTTTGTATGTACAACTAATATAGGTTGGAATTTGTTAGCTGTCAATAGCAAATCTGTTATATGCGTTAAAGAAACACGAACATCCCTGCATTTTAAATCGAAATGAGTCGCGTTATGCAGTTTAGACATGATACACTAAAGAACAAATAACTATGAACTGCAAGGGGAATAAAATAATGAAGCTGGTATCATGGAACGTAAATGGTTTAAGAGCATGTGTCAACAAAGGATTTAACGATTACTTCAAAGAAACAGGAGCGGATATATTCTGTATTCAGGAGACGAAGCTCCAGGAAGGACAAATTAGTCTGGAACTGGACGAAGAATATAACAAATATTGGAACCACGCTCTTAAAAAGGGCTATTCCGGTACAGCTGTCTTTACTAAGATCAAGCCGCTTTCAGTGCGTTACGGCTTGGAGGAGGACCATGAGGAGGAAGGGCGAGTCATCACTTTAGAGTTCGATACCTTTTATTTGGTAAATGTTTATACCCCAAACGCCAGACGTGATTTGTCCAGACTTGATTTCAGATTAGAATGGGAGGACCGGTTTAGAAGCTACCTCCTTGACCTGGATACTCGTAAACCGGTAATTATTTGCGGTGATTTGAATGTTGCCCACCAAGAAATTGACCTTAAAAATCCCAAGTCCAACCGTAACAACTCAGGCTTTACCTTGGAAGAACGCGATAAGATGACTCAACTGCTGGACGCAGGTTTTATCGATAGCTTCAGACATTTCTCACCGGATACGACAGACGCTTATACATGGTGGTCTTATATGCCTAAAGTGAGAGAACGTAATGTCGGTTGGCGGATTGATTATTTCCTTGTATCCGCCCGATTGGCTTCTTCATTAATCGATGCCGGGATTGACTGTGAAGTTATGGGCAGCGACCACTGTCCGGTAGTTTTGAATATTGCTGAGTAAAATCGTTATTTAACACAGGCTGCCTCGGTTTTATACATAGACTTCTCTCTAACCTCTCGGTACAATGGGCTTGAGCGACTCCCGAAATAGATAAGGGGATGCTGCGAATTCCATTAAAGGAGCGAAGCATTATGAGCACTGTCATCTGGACTCCAGCTTTTTTCGAGCAAATTCGAACAAAATGTATGAAATACCATTGGGCTGCCGATGCACTCCAGCGATTTCGGGAGCCCAATGCGGAATTTGTAAAAAATGCGCCAGTAGACATCCCTCTCGTGGGAGGCGGCTGGAGCCATAATTACAGCTGCCCTCATGATGGAGCAAGGCTTGTACTTCAGGACAGGCAGCATCATCAATGCCCTGCTTGCGGAACGATTTGGAGCGGTTCTCCCTGGGATGAAGTAGCCATTGCCAACGAGCACTGGCGCAATAGTATCCGCTGCCGTGATGCTGCGGTTTTATACGGAATCGAGGCAGATCTTGTTTGGGCCGATACCGCCCGCCATATTTTGCTTTATTATGCGCTTCATTATGAGCAGTACCCGCTTCATGATAAGCTTGGGGGCTCGGATAAATCGTCCGGGAAAGTGCAGTGCCAGACTTTATCCGAGGCCAGCTGGCTGGCACCGCTCGCTCAGGCCTTTGCTATCCTCAAGCACAATGGCGGACTCACTGCCGAAGAGCAAGATGAAATTGAATCCAGACTGCTCCGCCCAGCTCTTGATGTAATTGGAAATAATCCTAAGGAAAAATCCAACTGGCAGACTTATCATAACGCTGCCAAGGCGCTAGTTGCAGCTGCCTTAGGTGATAACGCTCTTATGGCGGAAGTCGTAGACGACCCCGAAAACGGCTTCCTGTTTCAAATGGAGCATAGCCTTGCCGATGACGGCTTCTGGTACGAGGGATCATGGGGTTACCATTTCTATACCTTGGAAGCGCAAGTGATGATTGCTATCGCCGGTCTTTCCTTTGAAATGAAGCTATATGAACATCCCCGGTTTCAGAGGATGTTTCAGGTTCCGCTTGATTGTATGTTCCCGGACGGAACTTTACCGGCTGTTCATGATTCAGGAGAGGTTCAGCTGAAGCGTTATTCTCATTTGTACGAATTTTCCCTCGCTCATTTTGGCATGGGAGAACGTATGGTTTCGGAAAGTCAGCGGAACACCTTATACAGCCTGTTATTCGGAGAAGCACTTGAACAAGAATCGAAGAAACCGACTCAGCAAACGCTCGAATTTGTCGATTTGAAACGATCCGGTATGATCTTCTCAAACTGGGAGTCACCTTCCCAAGAACAAAGCCAAATGGCAATGATGGACTACGGGGAGCATGGCGGAGAACACGGCCATCAGGACAAGCTCAATATCCTCTTCTATGCCCAAGGACATCCATGGCTGACTGATGCAGGCACGATGCCTTATGGCAATCCGATGCATTTTGGTTATTTCAAGCATACAGTTGCGCACAATACGGTTGCCATTGGGGCCAAATCCCAAGCAAGCGCAGAAGGCTTTTTGCAGAAAACCATTATTGAAGGAACCGCTTTTATGGAAACGATTGCTGAAGTGCGAGGAACCTATCCTGGTGTATTCATGCAGCGTAAAATTGTAATGGCCAATTCTCTGCTGTTCGATGTGTTCCATGTCCGATGTGATCAGGCGAGAGATATAGATTGGATTTTACATACACAGGGAATACCGCTCACGGGTCAGAATGGTATACGCATAACCAGCGAATTACAAAGTGAGAGCCTGGGCTCGACAGATGGTTACAACTACTTAAAGGGCATTCAGCTTCTGGATTTATCCGGTTCACAGAATGTGATGGAATGGCAATGGGACCGTGAATCGCAATCAGCCGATAGGCTTGCCCTGCATCTGCTTGATGCTGTTGAAGGCGAACAAATTTACCTGGCAGAGTCTCCGGCTTTGTCGAATGTGAAACGAAGAAGTACACTCATTCGCCGCCGCAAGCAGATAACTGAAACGACGTTTGTCGGTATACTCCATGCATTCCGTGAAGGTGAACCGGCCCTTCGTCTGGAGAAACAAGACCTCGATTGGTCTTTGCAGCTCGGGCAAGGAAAATCACTCCGTCTAACGACGGGGTTGTGAAGAAATAAAGCTTACCTAAGAAAAACGTCTTGTATATATGTACGCGTGGGGAATGGAGAACCGTGTGGATTAGCGCAGGACAATAGCGGAAGTGTTCTTTCCTTTTTCACATGTAAAACTCAAAGAAACAGAGAGATAGCGGAGCGGCTAATTCCGTTATCTCTCTATTTGTGTGCATACTGATCCTATTCACTCCAGATAACGGAATTCCTGCTTCCACTATAACCTTACATTGAAGGAAGCCGATGGAATAACGGAACTCTCAACTTCGTTCAAATCCTTCAGGGCTCACGCAACTTCTAAGCTACCGTATAGATGATTCTGTTATTCTTTATCAGCCAGAAGCTTACGGATACTGATCAATTGTACACATAGACATAAAATTTCAATCGCTGTTGTTAGCTCGGATAAAGTCGGGAACGTAGGAGCTATCCGAATATTCCGGTCCCGCGGATCTTTACCGTAAGGGAATGTAGCTCCAGCCTTGGTTAAGGTGACCCCAGCTTCAGACGCCATGGAAACAACCTCTCTAGCACAGCCGTCCAATGTATTTAGACTAATGAAATACCCTCCGTTCGGTTTATTCCATTCGGCGATTCCCCCTCCGGACAAGGCAGTTTCGAGGATGCTCAATACCGTATCAAATTTGGGTTTTATGATGGCTGCATGCTTTTCCATATGGGCTTTAATATGATCGGTATCCTTAAAGAAGCGAGTATGTCGAAGCTGGTTGATCTTATCCGGACCGATAGTCTGAACGGCTAGCTGCTTGCGGATATAATTCAAGTTGCTTTCGCTGCCTGCCATCACAGCCATTCCGGAGCCAGAGAAGCTAATCTTTGACGTCGAGCTGAACATGAGCACTCGATCCGGGTTCCCAGCCTCTTTGCAGGCAGCTAACATAGGTTTCAAGCGGTCAGGATTGTCTGTTAAATGATGAACCGTATAGGCATCATCCCAAAATATGGTGAAATCCTCCGCACTAGTTTCCATTGACGCCAGCCGATCCACAACCTCACCGGAATAGGTGATCCCATCAGGATTACTGTACTTGGGCACGCACCATATTCCCTTAATTGCGGCATCTTCCCTCACAAGCTTCTCAACCTGGTTCATATCCGGTCCGTCCGGCAGCATATCTACCGTTATCATTTCAATACCGAACAGCTCGCAAATAGCGAAGTGACGGTCGTAACCCGGGCTCGGGCACAGAAATTTAACCGCAGGCAGCTTGCTCCATGGAGTCTTACTGCTATACAGGCCGTGAATCATTGCTCTGGATATCGTGTCATGCATCATTGCCAAGCTTGAATTTCCACCAATGATGATTTCATTTACGTTAACCTCAAGTACCTTCGCGAACAGCTCCTTCGCCTCGGCAATTCCATCTAGCCCACCGTAATTGCGGCTATCCGATCCGTCTCTAGTCTTCAAGCTGTCGCTGGAGCTTATGACATCAAGCATCCCCACAGAAAGCTCTAGCTGTTCCGTACAAGGCTTGCCTCTGGACATATCCAAGCTCAGCTTCCGGCTCTTATACGCATCGAATTTACTCTGTAACTCCAAATATAGATCATTTAATTCAGCTGTGCTTAAAGCACTGTAATTAATGGCACCCACCCGGTCGGCCTCCCTCAGCTCATAAAAAATATTTATTAACAGTACAATAACATTTATCAGCAAAAATATCATCAACAAATATATGCTTCGGGACTGGATTTTTATTTCTTAAGTGCAGCTATCAATTGCTTTTCTTTTCAGCCGGCTACTTCCCATCATGAATGAATCAAGCATTAGTAGTAGTAATTGTTCCGCTATGCATGCAATGCACAACAAACAAAAGAGACAGCGGAAGACCTAGTTCCGTTATCTCTTTTGTTTGTTGCACCGTGCGCAGCTCCCAGCGCGTGGTATGACGTTGCATGACGGCGGTTAACATCAGCCACCAATTAAGGTCCATCCCGGATCTTAATTTACCCAAATGCTGTCCATAGACAGCCCTAGTTCCCTGCACATCTCGCGAAGTTCCTTAACTACATTCTCCTTAAGAGGAATGCCGTTGACACTTCTTTCCTGATAGGTCACATTCTCCTTCTCGCCCGGATATTTCATTCTGTCAGCCCCCTCTACGGTAGGGGCTTCATGTATCTTCCCGATCATCTCATCCATGAGCTGTGCAAACCCGCCTCCGGTAGGGAATGCATCGATCCGTAAAGCACAGAAAGCGTGGCTTTCCTGCCCTTTTTTACGGAACATACTGCCTCCGTCTCCTGATAAGAGTCCCGTTAATATATCGGCAACGAGGAGCAGCCCAAAGCCTTTATGTACACCATGCGAAGCTGAGCTGCCTAACGGAAGAACGGCTCCTTTCTCGGCAAAATAAACGTTAGGATCTGTAATAGGCCGTCCCTCAGAATCTACAGCCCAGCCTTCCGGCATGCTTTTACCTTCCCATTGGAGCATATGCAGCTTGTTCGCTATCGCCATGGTCGGCGCCATATCAAGAACAAAAGGTCCTTGCTTATCCCCAGGGGCTCCGAATGCCATTACATTGTTGCCAATCATCCGTTCCTTACCACCAGGACCGGCCACCGTTGAGCCTCCTGTTGAGAACATCAGGCCAATCATATTCTCCTGTGCAGCCATCAGCATATAATAAGCTCCAGCACCGCAATGATTGCTGTTATATACAGTCGTCCATCCAGTTCCAAATTCCTTCGCCATTCTTATCGTTTCGCTCATCGCCTTATGGCTGATGACAAATCCAAGACCGTTATCCCCGTCTACGGATGCTGTTGTAGGGCTGCCGGACGATATTTTAATGTCCGGCTTGCTTTGAATGCGACCGGTTTGTATCCCTTTAATATAGTAACCATATAGGTTGATCACGCCGTGTGAATCAATCCCGCGCAGATCAGCATCGACTAATATAGTTGCAGTCAAGTCGGCCTCCGTTTGGGAAACTCCCACTTTTTGAAGCGCCAACGAAACCAGCTGCTCCAGCTTTTGAGGATTGGCTTTTTGCTGTGCATTATTCATCATACATTATCTCCCTGTCCAGCGATTTGGTTGGTTCATACATCCTGTTCTCCAGCATTCAACTAGCTGGAAAAACGGTAATGTAACCGCTTTATCAGTATACTACTCTCATCCGTCAATTTCATCCATTCTTGCTAGAATCGCTATTCGTCCGTTTCTTGAGCTCCATCTAATCTAACAGCCTGCCGTCATACATCAAATAAGCCGACCCTAATATTCGGTCGGCTTATTTGATACTGTTCGTCCTAAATCTCGATATCAACCACAATGCTGTCCAATCGGCCGACTTCCCTAATTAAAGCGGCTACAGCTTGATGATGAGGATTCGGTCCATATGCGGCAAGTGCTTCTTTATCCTCGAATCGTACGGATAAAACGACTTGGTATCCTTGATTTTTCTCCGAGAAGTTAATTCCCGCTTGCAGGTCAACAATTCCAGTCAGGTGGCTTCTTAATGCTTTGAATCGGTCCACTACCTCCTGCAGCTGCTCTTGCGTTGTAGTTTCAGAGAATTTTACAAGTACAATATGATCAATCATGGAGAATCCTCTTTTCAAAGTTTAGTATAGTATTTATGATGTTCTGGATTAGCTGCAGCTTTACTGCTGCTGGAGCTCCCGCTTGGCGAGGACCAAAGCGCCGCTAAGTCCCGCATTATCGCCGAGACCCGGAGGCACAATATAATCGTCAAGCCCCGATGCCAGTTCCTGCTTCTGCACGTAGCCATTCAACATTTGCGACACCTTATTGCGAATCAAAGGAAATAGCTGTTGCTGTTTCATGACGCCGCCACCCAGAATAATTTTTTCCGGGGAAAGAATATAGATGAAGTTTGTAACCGCTTGAGCCAAATAATATGCCTGAAACTCCCACACTTTGTCATTCTGCTCAAGCTCGTACCCTTTTTTACCCCAACGCTGTTCAATTGCCGGGCCTGCGGCCATTCCTTCCAAGCAATCATGATGGTAGGGACATTTGCCTGCAAAAGAGTCCTCAGGATGACGTTTGATCAGAATGTGCCCCATCTCCGGATGAAGCAGACCATGCAGCAGCTTTCCCTCAACAAGAGCTCCCGCTCCAATCCCGGTTCCAATTGTAACATACACACAGCTGGACAGCCCACGGGCTGCTCCCCATTCGGCTTCCCCCAACGCCGCAGCGTTTACATCTGTATCGAATCCCATTGGAACATTCACATGCTTTTTCAGTTCGCCCAAAACCGGATATTGATTCCAGTGAGGCTTGGGAGTTGTTGTAATATATCCGTATGTACTGCTGGATTTGTTCAAATCCACCGGACCGAAAGAGCCGATACCTATCGCCTCAACGTCCTTCTCCTTAAAATACTGGATCACTTGACCCATCGTTTCCTCAGGTGTTGTTGTCGGAAAACTTACCCGATCTGTAATTTCACCATGCTCATTGCCGATACCGCAGACGAATTTTGTTCCTCCTGCTTCAATAGCTCCCAGCTTCATTAAGAGATGCCCGCCTTCCCATAACAATATATCCAACTTGGCTTATTTAACGATAGCGCATTTGGTCTCATATATTTTAGCATAAATCGTATTATTTGCATTGGCAAATTTCAAAAGCAGGAGCTGCCTTATCTGATCATACTATATCAAGCGGCATTTTTCTGGAAGGTTTAGGAAACTCAGCAGCCAAGCTCTCGATATCCTCTTCTGTTAACTCAATAAGAATGGCCTGAGCATTATCCACTACATGCTCTACAGACGATGCTTTTGGTATCGCTACAACATCCCCCTCACGAATACACCAAGCTAATAGCAGTTGATATGGAGTAACGTTATATTTAAGAGCAATAGCTTTTACCGTCCTATTATCAATAAGTCCCCTTCTTAACGAACCGGCCTGTGCCAGAGGACAATACGCCATAACCGGTATTTTGTGCTTTTTAAGCAAAGGTAGCAAATCATATTCGATACCGCGTGAACCAAGATGGTACAGCACTTGATCGGTCATGCAGTGAGCGCCTTTATCATAGCTCAGAAGCTCCTTCATATCGGCAGTGTCCAGGTTGGATACGCCCCATCTTGCAATTTTCCCCTCTTGAACTAATCTCTCCATTCCTTCGATTGTTTCACTTAGAGGGATGCTTCCTCTCCAGTGCAGCAGGTACAAATCCAGACGATCAGTCCCAAGCCGCTTCAAGCTCGCTTCACAGCTTTTGGCAATACGGTTAATTCCTGCGTTATGGGGATATACCTTGGATACAATAAATACGTCATCCCTAATTCCTTTAATTGCTTCTCCAACCAACTGCTCCGAATTTCCTTCTCCATACATTTCAGCGGTATCGATCAAGTTCATACCAAGCTCTACACCCAGCCTTATTGAACAGATCTCTTCATTCCTTTTAGACGAATCATCGCCGATAAGCCATGTGCCTTGACCCATTCTTGGCAATGCAGTTCCGTCCGATAATAACACAGGCTGCCTGGAAAGGGCGCTAGTAATTTTTACGATCTCATTTTCATCCATTATTGCCATAGCTCCAATCTCCCTTCGAATTAGAAAGCATTTTCTCTATTATAACCGAATACCTCATTATCTTTCTTGCTCATAACGACAAAAACCGTCCCTGAGGACGGTTTTGTAGCTGACTATTTCACTTCGCAGTCGATCATTACGTGAATGGTATCTCCTTTGTGCTCATTCCTCAATTGGAATGCTCGTGCAACCTCTGCTAGCGGAACAACGTGCGTTATCATTTCCTCCGTGTTGACTAGTCCGTCTAGAACAAGACGCAGACCTTCATCGAAGAAACGTCGGTTATCGATATCGCGTTTAGGTTCCGTGGAAAGAATATCCAGCCTCTTTTTATGAACCTTGAAGAAATCGACCGGCTTATGGCAGGTGCCGATGCAGCCGTACATCACTATACGACCGTTTTGAGCCGCAGCGTTAATGGCATCTACCATTCCCGCTCCTTCCAGCAAGCAAGGAATAACGACGTCAAAGCCGTCCGGGAAATCTGCACCTACAATATCCATTGTATTTGCATGCTCATTTGGAAGCTTGTAAGTATGGGTAGCACCGTATTTCCGGGCCAATGCCAGCTTTTCGTCAAACAGGTCTGTTACAACCAAATTTCTCGGACTAAACATATTTACCACTTGGGTCATCACTAAACCGCTGACACCCTGCCCTGTGATTAATACATTCTTATTAGGAGAAATATCGCCAAGCTCCGCTGCGTGAATGATTCCAGGAAGCACTTCTATCAACGAGCCTTCGATTAACGGAAGGTCTTTGGGCAGCACCTTCAGCGAGAATGGAGTGCAGCACACATATTCTGCAAATGCGCCCCATACATACCTCAATGCTACATGATCGCCTTCTTTGACACCAATTACGTTAGGTCCAATTTTATCGATAACTCCCGCTACTTCATGTCCAAGTCTGGTTGGGTACGAAATAAATTCAGGCTCGCGCGCGCCACGGAACACTTCAACATCACTACCGCAAATGCCGACCCACTTAACCTTGACACGTACTTCTCCATCCTTGGGCTCTGGAATTAAAGCTCTTCTGACACTAATTTCTCCAATTGCGTCCATTACAGCACACATCTGCGTTCCAGGACCTTCATAGTCTACCAATTCCATAGGCGGTACTGACATTTTTCTTACCATTTGTGTAAATCTCCTTCCGGTCAGCTCTCCAAAGCCGCGTAATTTTATCTATATTGCTGATTTCTACGCCATAACTTCCCACATTCTCTCGCTGACTTCATAGGTTGTCTTTTCTTCGTTCAAGCCTCGTATGATATCCTTCACTACTTCCTCCATCAACGAAAGATGGCCTTGTACCGATGCTCCAGCAACATGCGGGGTGATGAGTACATTAGGTAAGGAGCGAATCGGACTATCCGCGACAAGCGGCTCTTTCTCGAACACATCGAGCGCTGCGAAGAAACGTCCGCTGTTAAGCTCGTCCATAAAAGCTTGTTCATCCACTACAGGGCCGCGTGAAGAATTTATAAAGACAGCTCCGTCAGGGATGAGCTGCAGCAGCTCGCGGGTTAGCATTCTTTCCGTAGCGGGAAGCTTCGGAGCATGCACCGAAATAATAGGGCAGCTCATAACTTCTTCCAAGGATGCTCTTGTGACGTTCAATGCAGCTGCGGCTTCTTCGGACAAATACGGATCGTAAACAAGCACGTTAACCTGAAACGGCGCTAATAACTTGATGAAAGCCCGCGCTGTGGAGCTCGCGGAAATAATGCCAACCGTGCTGCCGGTAAGCTCTCTGCCTTTGAGGCCAAGCTCTCTCCATTGGCCCGCACGCAAGGATGCATCCAGCGTCGGCAAATGGCGAAGGGACGCAAGCAATGCTGCAAGGCAATATTCTCCCACACTTAACGCGATACGGGGAGCTGCTGAGAATACCCTGACACCACGGGAGAAGATTTGCTTGGGAACCAGACTTTTCACCGTTCCGGCCGCATGGCCTATTGCGCGGAGATTAACGGCTTTCTCCAGCGCTTCTTCGCTTAGGCTCGGAGAACCCCAGCTCGTAATAATCACTTCGGCATCGTTTATCATCCCGGCCAGCTCTTCCTTAGTATAATCCTTGCCGGTTTCATTCCAGGATACATCGAAATGTTCATTTAACAAGGTCCTGCATTTGTCGGAGCAAACCTCCTTCAATCGTGATTCCGGTGAGAGCACCAATGCTTTCTTCTTCATGAGTATAGCTCCTCCTTAGAGTTTTAGTGAGCGCTCAAAAAGTCAATTCGATTCCGAATAGGCTTCCTGAGCTGCTTTGTAATCAAGAGGGGACTTTTTCGAACAACCTCTTTAGGGCTGAATTGGAACAACCTGATGCGTACGCATGGATTCGAAACAAGCGTCTATAACCTTCATCACGCGAATGATTTCCCGTCCCGATGCGAGCGGCTCTCTTCCTTCACGGATAGCGTCTGCAAATTCTTCGAGCTGCCAGGTGAAATTGGCGTTCGTTCTTTCACACTCAGCCTGCTTCTCACCATTCAATAGCAGCTCGTATTCATCCTTTAACTGCATCATGCCGTTAGTGCCGATCAGGTAACGCTCGTAAATGCTGTTCTGTGTCGACCAGATCCGTTTGCCTGTCAAGCCCTCTTCATCTGCTGGCCGGACACCTGCATTAAACGACATAAGTACATTAGCCATTTGACCTTCACCGAAATTGAGCGAGATGGCGACCTCATCCTCCCCGCTCCAGTTCGGGTTATTGGAATGACCTTGAGCATAAACCGAAATCGGCATTTTATCATAGGCCCATACGATGTAATCAAGGATGTGACTCCCCCATAGCGGAATAATGAATCCGCCGATCTTCGATTCATCCTTCCACCAATCTGCTGCCGGCTTATTCATATGGGCCAGCAGCAGCGCATTAATATTAATTAGTCCGCCGATTTCATTAGCTCTGACTTTCTTGATGGACTCCATAACAGGGCTAAAGAACCGCCTGCTTTGACCTACCATCAACGTAACGCCATTTTCTATGGCGGCCAAAGCCATGTCTTCCGCTTCCTTTACATTCATAGCCATAGGCTTCTCAACCAGCACATGCTTGCCGGCACGAAGCGCCTTAATTGAATATTCCGCGTGAAGATCATGAGGTAGCAGCAGCAGGAAAGCGTCAATATCCGGATCATTAACCGCATCATCATAGGAAGTGTAAGTTTTTACCCCTTCCCACTGTTCTGCCTCCTGCCGCAGCTTCCCTTCATCTCGGGTTACTAGTGCAACCAGATCCATTTTATGTGCAAGTTCCCGAACTGCCGGAAGATGGGACTTCGATACACGTCCCAATCCGACAACGGCCAATCGCAATTTTTGCAGCATGGGCCTCTCGACTCCTTCTCTCTATTTATTTACCGCTTTTTTTATCCTGATAGGCTTTGTTAAATTCATCGATCATCTTCATGTAATTAGCGTCTGCTTTGAACGATTTAACCATTGCATCCCAAGACTCGATCGGTTCTTTTCCCATCATAACTTTAACTTTCATATCGTCCATTTTCTTTTTGAAATCCGGTCCTAATTTCAAATCGATGTCAGACAATAAACCAATCGATACATCAGCTACTCCGTATTTGGAACGCTCGTCAACGATTTTCTTGTTGCGTTCGAACATTGCTTTTGGCATTCCAACACGGTAAGCCCACAAATACGGATCATATCTTTCGAAGATTTTACCAAAGGAGCTTTGTGATACACTTTCTTTGACAGCTTGATCTGTTGCCGTTTTAAACCCGTCTACCACTTTGAAATGGATGTCCTTAAGTCCGTAGCAAGCCAATTCAAAGCCTTCTTCGGATGCGCCGTAATCCATTAGAGCCAAGATCTTCTTCATTTTGGCCTCAGGGACCTTTTTCGGAATCAAATACAATCCGGCAAATCCGCTGCCTGTATGAACCATTTTACCAGCCGGGCTTGAAAGAAACGTCATAGCTACGAAATCCGCTTTCGGATCAAGCTTCTGCGCACCTTCTGTAGCACGGTACACGCCTTCTGTCGTATCCATCTGGACACCGACTTTTCCCGCTTTTGCCATGTTTTCATAGTCTGTAGTTTTCATAATAGTGAAGTCTTCAGGCAATATTTTATCCTTGTACATTTTGTTCAGATAAATAAGTCCTTCTCGGGTTCCTGGCTCCAAATCAGTGTCAACCAGCTTGCCCCCTACATCTTTCCACTTACCATTACTGTTGTTGAAAATATCGATAACCTTTTCCCAGTTTTTCCCGTTGTATCCATAGGTGTCAGCTTTGCCGTTTTTGTCCGGGTCCTTTTCAACAAATGCCTTCATTGCGATATAGAACTCATCCATAGTTTCCGGCATCTTCAGCCCTACATTATCCAACCAATCCTGGCGGATATTGAAAAAGCTGCTGCCATGAAGCGGACGTACTGACGGAAGGATATATTGCTTGCCATCCACTTTTACACTGTCCATAATTTCTTTCGGATAAGCGGCCAAGTTCTTATAATCCTTCAAATAAGGACCCAAATCCCAGAATGCCCCTTGTTTTATCATGTTGATTGCCTGGGTTTGTTTCATATCTTTAATCTTCATCAAATCGGTCATGTCGCCGGAAGCCAACATAACGTTCTGCTTCTCTTCCCATGCATTAGGTGATGCCCAGGTAATATTCAGCTTCGTATTCGTACGTTTCTCGAATTCCTTCGTAACCGGATTGTCCGCTGAAGGAGGCTCCGGTGTGCTGAACTCGGTGAAAATGCTGATTTCAGTCGGTTTCTCATCTTTCACTGCACCTGCCGCACCTTTATCTGTCCCTGGAGCTGTACCGCCTGAGCAAGCCGACAGGATTGATGCTACCATGATGAATGACAAGGATGCAGGCACCGCTTTACGTTTAATGAACTTCTCTTTTTCTTTCATACTAACCCTCCTAATTCATTTTTAAAAAGATTATCCTTTCACCGAACCCAGCATTACACCTTTGGCAAAATGCTTTTGCAGGAACGGATAAACACATAGGATTGGTATCGTCGCAATTACGACAGCAGCCATTTTTAAAGTTTCGGTAGGGATATTTTGTCCGGCCATCATCTCTGCTGCAGCCGATCCCCCTGCTTGGGTCGAGGAGTCGATCAGCATATTGCGCAGCACTAGCTGAAGAGGCCATTTGGCATGATCATTGATGTATAATACCGCACTAAAGAATGTGTTCCAGTATGCCACTGCGTAAAATAATCCGAATGCGGCCAATGCCGGAAGCGATAAAGGCAGGACGATCCGGAAGAAAACTCCGATATCCGTTGACCCGTCGATAACAGCGGATTCCTCAAGCTCAACTGGAATGCTGTCAAAGAAGCTCTTCATCAAGATGACATACCAGCCGCTTGTCAGTACCGGTAAAATCAAAGACCAGATACTGTTGATCAATCCCAAGTCGCGAACGAGCAGGTAAGGCGGGATCAATCCCGGACTGAACAAGAGCGTGATAAGAATCAGCAGCATGATGATTCTTCTACCCTGCAACCGCTTTCTAGACAAGCCGTATGCCAGAGCGGCAGTTACTACGAGGCTCAATGCGGTTCCGACAGTAGCCAGAAATCCGCTGACCATAGTTGCGTTTCGGAAAGCCGATGTAGACAATAAATATTTGTAGGAATCCAAAGTCCAGCTTTGTGGAAATAAGATATATCCTTGCTTCTGGATATACTCCGTTGGGTCCGTGAATGATACAACAAATACATAATAAAGTGGAAAAAGCGTAATGATCGCTACGATGCCCAGCACTATAATATTCGCTGTATCAAATATCCGGTCACCTATGCTTCGTTTCATTTTCCTCACCCCGTTACCGATATTTAGCGATTAATACACGCCTTCTTCACCAAAGCGTTTGGAGAGCTTGTTAGCTACAATAACCAAAATCAATCCGACCAGCGATTTGAACAAACCAACAGCTGTACTAAAGCTGAATTGACCTTGCTGAATACCTAGACGATAAACGTAAGTTTCGAATACATCTGCAACATTAGACACTGCTCCGTTCATCATCAAGAAAACTTGCTCGAATCCCACATCCATTATGTGGCCAAGCTTCAGAATGAACAATACGACAATGACACTTCTAATAGCAGGTAGCGTTACATGCCAGGCTTGCTGCAGCCGGTTGGCTCCATCCATTTTAGCCGCTTCATACTGTTGAGGATCGACCCCGGCAATGGCGGCAAGGAAAATGATTGTTCCCCATCCAGCTTCTTTCCATATATTTTGTACGGTTAGCAGCGCCCAGAAATTATTTTCGTTAGTTAGAAAATCATATTTGGCAAAGCCTAAACTGACCAGCATCTTATTAACAATCCCCGACGACTGTGACAGCAGCAAAAAGGTAATCCCCGCGATAATAACCCATGAAAGAAAGTGAGGCATATACACGATGGATTGAATCCACTTTTTGTAGATTTCATTGCGCAGTTCGTTCAACAAAAGCGATAGTATGATTGGAAGAGGGAAAAAGAATATTAAGCTCAGCAAGCTGATAGCCATCGTATTTCGAAATAATAGGAAAAAGTCCTGGTTTGAAAAGAAACGCGTGAAATGCTCAAATCCTACCCAATTACTGTTCATTACACCCATGTAGGGTGAGTAGTCCTGAAAAGCAATGATAACACCCCACATGGGAACATACTTGAATATTAGAAAAAACAATAAACCGGGAGCAATCAACAAATAAAGAAATTTGTCTCGTTTAAGTCCGTGCATCACATGCTTCCATCTGCTTTGTGGTACCGTTCTTGCGAGACTGCCCAATTGCAATTCGCTTTGAGCTGCCATGGTACTGCACCTCCCTTTTCAAAATCTCTTTATGGCTCTGCTGGAGAATTATTATTCAAACAGCGACTTAGCGTAAGCCAGATCCTCGGCAATGTAGCGGTCTTTGTTGTCCAGATCCGTATATTCAGCGGTCAAGCATACTACACCCGAATAGTTTCTTTTCTTCACATAATCTGCAATTCTTGGCCAATGCGCCATACCATGTCTTCCGGTAGTAAAATGACGTTTCCACTCGGCTGTCTTCGCTTCAGGTCCGTTGCTTCGGATGAAAAAGCCGTTTTTCAAGTTGACCATAGCAAGATGAGACCAAACGATGTCCAATCCGTATTCGGGCTGTTGTCCGGCGAAAGCATCATGTGCTGCATCCCAAACTACACCTACATGCTCAGGGTTGATATCCTTCATTAAGTTCATAATTCCATTGGAATCTATGATATAGTTCCCATAATGCTGCTGAACGCCGACCTTCACGCCGTATTTCTCACAAAGTGGTACAAGCTCTTCCAGCTTGCGCTTGGTCCGCTCTTCCGTCGCCTTATAGCCGTCCTGATCTATGTTGATCATGATCCGTATCACTGGCACCCCAGCCTCCGCACATGCGGCGAAGACTGATTCATCAGTTGAAGCGGCAACGCTATATATTTTGACGCCTTGTTCATCCAGTTGCTTGGCGAATTCAGGCAATGATTTGCCGACGGTTTCAGGCTCAACCTGAAATCCTGCACGGATGGGCAGTTCAATGCCATCAAAGCCGATACCGCTTACAAAGCGGCCCAAGTCTTGAGCTGACTTGTCTTTCCAATGCTTGACAAAGAGCGAATAAGAAACTTGCTTTTCTAGGTTCTTCACACCAGCACTCCCCTATTTGAACTTTTTAAACATTGACATTAGGCTTTATTGTAGTTAGTAAATGCTGCAAATCCTTGTAGCATTGCTGCGCCAGCTCTGTGTGAACAGGAAGATCGGAGCCCGGTTTGCTTACACTTTCGATGGTGAGAAGCCCGCTATACTCGATTTGCTCTAGCCCCCGGAACACTTCGTACCAGTCAATACCTCCCTGATTGATGAGGCGGTGACAGTAGTAACGCTCCTCGTTGTTGTTCTTCTTGGCAATAACCCGATGATATCTTCCAATATGAGGTACATAATCACTGTACTCGAATGCCCAAGGATATTGGTCGCCCTTCAGCTCCACGATATCTTTGATATGAACATTGTACAGATATGGCTTTAACCGTTTAATCGTTTCGATTCCATACTCTGTCGGAACTTGATATAAGTTGACGGGATCGAGAATCAGCCCCACGTTGCTGCGTCCAACCGCTTCTACAAAAGCGATGGATGATTCTGCAGTGTCACATAGCGTCCCATGATGCATTTCAATGACTGCCTTAATATTTCGTTCATTTGCCAGATCAGCACATTTTTGAAACCATTTCACGGCTCTTGCAAAATCCTCTTTAGAAACCTCGTCAGAATGCTGGAATCCCGGATTCAGCCTCATCATGCCGCAGCCAATTGTTGAAGCAAAATTCAGATAACGCTCCCATTTCAGAACTTCAGCCTCATTCTCCTCATCCGTATTGCAAGCAAACCCGCCTGCAAACAAAGAAAGATTAGTCGGGATTAATTTATAACCATCCAGCAAGCCTTTAATTTGCTCAGCCCGCTCCTGTGAAATATGGCCATCCTTCAATTCTCCAACACCGCGAATCTCAACACCCTCATAACCGATATCGGCTGCATCCTTCAAAAAATGCTCGATTGTTGAGTCATCATACATGTTTCCACCTAATACAATCGTTGCTTTCATCCTATCCCCTCCGTAATAGCGCTTTCATTTCTATAGGGATATCATAAAGGAAAACGAGGACTTATGTCAATATATAAATTAAGTATTGTGTAAAATATGTTTTATCCGGATAAAAGCAGCTATTTTTTCATATTTCACTTGATCTTTGTTTTGTTTTTTATTAAATTAAACATATGACTCCAAATAAGTAATGGTTGTCCGCTTGTATGCTATTTGATTGAAAAATTCGAAATATTTACCATTCATCTTGAGTTTCAGGTATAATCGATTTAATTACAGAATGATATGGCGACGGTGAAACTTATGATAATTCCTAGCAAAAGCGATCAAAAGGGCAGTAAAACTAGCATCATCCAAGCATTGCGTATGCACGGCTCCATGCCCCGGATTCAATTGACCAAAATTACTGAACTAAGTCGAGCTACTATTTCATCAACGATTTCCGAGCTTATTGAATGGAATCTCGTGAAAGAAACGGAAAAAGCTCCTTCCACAGGAGGGCGTCCCGCCATTTCACTAGAATTAGTTCCCGGCTCCCACGCTATTATGGGTGCTGATCTGGATAATCAGGCGTGGACGCTCGGTGTATTTGATTTACTCGGCAATGTCCTTCACAAGACCAAAATACCTGTCAGCTCCTCCAGACCCGAGGAAGCCGTTCAAGAGCTGGTCGACCACACCTCGAAGTTTGTTCAAGAATTCGATAAAGAGGTTATCCAAATGTTTGGCCTGGGTGTGCCCGGACTTGTGGATACGAGGCTTGGCATTATTAAGAGTGCATCCGATCTGGGATGGTCGAATGTGGATATTGAGGAAATGGTAAGCAAAGGGCTTGGTTGGCCGACTGTCGCTATTAACAGACACCGGGCTCGGGGTCTTGCGGAATGCCGGTTCGGATCAGGGAAAGATTATAAGCATATGATTTATGTCGGGGTAGGCTCAGGCATTGCCGCCGGTATTTTTAACGACCGGCAGCTCGTATCCGGTTCGTTCGGTGGCGCAGGGGAGCTCGGACACATTACGGTAGAACCTGACGGCCCTGTGTGCCCTTGCGGGAATAACGGCTGCCTGCACCTGTATTCAACAGCTTCCGCCATGGAGCAGGAAGCCCGCAGACTGCTGCGGGCCGGTCAAGAAGAAAGCAGCCTAAGAAGGCCAGGGCATGATCTCCAGCTTCTGCGTGCCAAAGATGTTTGCCTAGCCGCGGATCAAGGCGATGAGCTTGCGATTCGTGTCGTTAATCACGCTGCAACCTATCTGGGTATTGCCTTAGCGAATCTCGTCAATTTGCTCAACCCTGAAGCCATAATACTGGGAGGGGCCATCCCCGGCATATGCAGCACCTATGTACAAACCGCGACAAAAGTTATGCAGCAGCGTTCTATGATGGCTCTTTCGGCGGGAATTACGGTTAACACTGCATCATTAGCCGAAATTGGAGGGGCCCTCGGCGCTATCAACTTTGCCCTTGATAGGCATTTCTCTTTTAATATGGTGCAATAAACTAGATTGATTGGCGCTATAAATAAGAAGAACCGTCAGTTCATTTCCTGACGGTCTTTTTATGTGCAAACTCATACGTGTGTACGTGGAGAGGGAATCCGTGTGGGTTCCGACCGCTCTTGAAATCATGTTCCTTGGATTGGTAGGCTTGCAGCGGTCATCACTCTTTTAGAAGGATGATCGGAAGTCAGGTGCGCTATTTCATTGTTTTAACGTTATTTTTCGAATGAAACGGAACTAGGATCTCTTATTTAGTTTAAAATAAGGCATTTCAGTCTATAAAAGTCAGAATAACGCATCGTAGTTCCTCTACTTCATGAAATGGGATAGGTTTTCAACCCATAGAGGATCGACGATCCGTTAGTCGGCTGGACTCATGTTAAAGACCTAGCATAATAGGATGGATGCCCCCCCCCCGCAAGAGAGACCAAAAGTCAGGGTAAGCTTCGTTCTCTCCAAAACATATAAATTCTACAAAAAAAAGCCTTACGGCGTCCTTCGTGTACAATCTACATTTGTGCGCTTTGGAGGGATGGGTGTGGGATTACGGCAGCTGTTGAACTCATGTACCTTTGAATGCAAGGCTTGCTGCAGTCGGAACAGTAGCTTCAAAGGTAGACTGCATACTCGAGCAGTCTCCGGAGGTGACGACCAGGCGGACGCTTACGCTCCTCCACCCTACATTCGTTCCCTCTTTTGTTCTACTTCGTGCTTTGCGCCGCTTCCTTACTCCCCTAAGCCGGTCTTCGAGCCGTTATTGATAGCCATGAACTCCTCTGCAATGTTCCATGTACGTACAGTTAGCTTCACTATACTTTTAGCGAAGAGATCTACCTGCACATAACCTTAACTAACACACCAGTACTGCATTCACGGAAGTGAAGGGCAATGCGGAAGTAATTGTTCCGTTATCACCTGAAAAGGCCAAAAAACAGAGCAATAACGGAACAGCCAGTTCCGTTATTGCTCTGTTTTTGTGCATAAATGCTCCATTTGGCCAACATAACGGAATTCCCACTTCCGCTATCGCTCCAGATTGGAGGCGGCTGATGGAATAGCGGAACTCTCCGTTCCGTACAAAGTCCTCCAGGGCTCGGCCCCAGCTATTTCTATAAAAATCCCCCTTGATCATTGGGTGCATTAAAGATCTTAAGCTCAAATGCAGCTCTAAATTACGCAAGGTAGGCAGGTTACTCGCTCAATCTTCATTCCTTCCAAAAGCTTTCTGATCGAAACACTTTCATTGAGGATATATCTCAAGCTTAAAGACAGCTTTTCTGGCGAGATAAATAAGGTACGCTCGGCAGACTTACATTAGAAAGGGCACCTTACTTTAGTGCTGTAAAGGACTTGAGAGCTTATTCTCTCATATGAAAACAGAAGCACTCTATTCTTATGACATACGAGATATAGCCGAATTTCAAAGGCGTATTGAAGATTATATCAAGTTTTATAATGAAGAACGAATCCAGAATAAACTAAACAAGCTGACTCCGGTAGAGTACCGTCACCAGCTTGTTGCCTAGGGCTTTTTTCTATGTCTACAAAATTGGGGCTTGACCATCGTTTCAAGAGGCTTGTTTTATTAAACTAATAAGCAAATGGCATTATTGTACAATCGCATGTACCCCAGCCAGCACAAGCCCGATCAAAAATCCGCAAATAGCACCGTTCACACGAATCCATTGCAAATCCCCGCCAATCTTATCTTCCATCAGTTCAATAAGCGTAGCATCGTCAAAGCGGTCGATATTTTCCTTGATCAGCGCCCCAATTTTATGATGGTTAGCTTCAATTAAACGAGCAATTTGCTCCCTCAGCCCAAGCTCCATCCGATTAAGAAGTTCTTCATTTTCTTCAATCTGCTTGATCATACGTGAAAGGAAAGGAATCACATGATTTTCGGCAAACTGCTCCTCACGCACCCATTCAAGCGCCTGTGTCTGCAGCCGCTGCAGCAGCACGAACAGCTTATCGCCAAGCTTCCATTCGGTTGCCAGCTGCTCTTTCCATTTCTCCAGCTCCAACGCAATATTCTCCTGATGCTCAGGCTTATTCAACCAATCTCTCAATGCTTCCATCACAGCTTGGCGATTTGCATTTTCTTTAGACCTCAAGCCCTCTATACCTGTAAGCATAAACTGCTGAATCAAGCTGCCAAGCTTTTCTTCATTAAAAAATCCAACGAACGCATTTAATGCAAACTGCATGAGTCCGTTTGTTTTCAGATGGGCCAAAGCTTGTACAGCCATCACACCCATGCGATCCCGAATTTCATTCTTGCTGATCAGCGTTTCTGCCATATCCAGCACAAAATCGAAAGCTTTCTCATCATAACCTCTTGCGTAGGCTTGTCCAAGTGTTTTATCAATCAAGCTGCGCAAATCCAACGTTCCTAAAAGACGAATGATTTCTTTTTCCCCGTAAGCAGCGAGCTTCTCCAATGGAATTTGTTGAATCGCAAACTCGCTTATTTTCGCTATTCCCGCTTTAGCGCCGTCTGTCGCCAATTGCTGCTCAGCCCCACGCAAAAGCCTTATAATAATGGGCACCTGAGCCAGCTTATCCATAATGCTCTTCTTACTCAGGAGGTCCTCCTGGATCGTAGTAATAAAAGCTTGCGAAACCTTAGCGCGATTTTTCGGCAAAAGAGCCGTATGTGGTATTGGAATACCAAGCGGATGCCGGAACAGCGCAGTAACAGCAAACCAATCCGCCAACCCTCCTACGAGCCCTGCTTCAAAGCCACTTTGTAAAAAACGCACCCAAGGCCCGTCTACAAACAATGTCCCTACAAACCCCGCCGCCATTATTCCGAGCGACACCGTCGCCGTATATTTGGATTTCCCCTTCATCATGGTTGTCCCCTCTGCAAAATACTCTGTAATTTAATCCCTGATCATCTATTCTACTAGAATGACCAAACAGACTTAATAATAGACAGAAAGACCACTGCGGTCAACAAAAAAGTATCCACGGCATTATACTGAGCCCATGAATACTTTCTCTTGTTTAAGCTGCTTTGGTTGCGGTTTGTCCATTCATGCCCAAGCTTTTGCCTAATCTGTAACCGAACAATGCAGCGAGAATTTGCTGGAACAGCATTCCCGCGATAACAGGCAGCGCGACAGGCGCCGGGAAAAAGGCGATAGCCAGTACCGCACCCGCGCTTAAATTCCGCATACCGGAGTTGAACGTTAAAGCAATGGTTAATTCACGATCCCAACCCATCGCTTTCGCTACGAACCATCCAAGCACATAGCCTAATGTAGCACATACAAATGCAACCAATATAATGACGGCCAGCTGAGAATTCATTTGTTTAAGATAAGGAGCTATAACAGAGCTATTAAGAGATACAACAATAAATAATCCGATTTTGGAAAATGGAGCTAAATTCGGGCCCCACTGTGACTTGATCTTGCCTTTGGTAAGCTGGTTCAGCGCCATGCCTATCAATGATGGAATAACTACCATCCAGAGCAGTCCTTGCATGATGTCCCATGTGTTCATTTCTACCTTGGCGCCTACAAACAACGTTAAGCTGTAAGGCACAATGAATGGGGAAAGCATCGTATCGAGCAATATTAATGCTAACGTTAGCGCCAGATTGCCACGGTATATCGTAACCCACACCAAGCTTATGACCCCGGTTGGAATTACGAACAGAAGGATGAAGCCCGTCTGCGTCAGATCGTCGCCTGGGAAAAATAATTGACCTGCTCCCCACCCAATCAATGGCATCACTACATGTAAAATAATGAAAATGACAATAAGCGGAAACGGATGCATGATTACTTTGCCCAAATCCTTGAAATTAGATCCGAGACTTCCAGCAAAAGTCATCGCTGCAAAAATCCATGGCGCGAGAAAGCTGTAGGAAGATAACCACGACGCACATAACAAGCCTACAATAACACCTAGCGGAGTCAGCAGCGGCATCACTTTTTCCAAAAATTTATTCAGTCGGTTTAACATAGATGGCGGCCCTCTTTATATTCGTATTAGAGTTAGTTGAAGTTCTCCACCTATTCTAGCATAATTTTTTAAGCTTAAAAGAACCAATATTGCGTTTTCCATTAAAAGCAGACCATATTTGCCATCGATTTTTCTATAGGGCCTGCAAAAAAATTTTATTGCTGAATACGTTTGATGATTAGAAGTTAATCCGCAGCGGATCCAATCCTTCCCCGGCATATGAAACCAATGGAGAAACTTCGATCTCCCGATTGGCTAGCCTTTCTAAAGGAACACCTGCCGTAAGAAGCCAGCTGCGATGTAATTCGAACAGCATTTGCCTTGCGGTAAATGGACTGTCCACTCCTTCTTTATTTTTCACTGGGGCAAACTCAGCATCTCGCTTCATTAATAGTACGGTCAGGTTATCAGCCAACGGGAAAAAGTCAAAATGATGCCTTTCAAACTTATAAGCATTCGGTTTGTCCGGAGCTGTTAAAGCACCATCGCTGTTAACATATGGAATCTTTTTGTGGGCCACATGGTAGGGGATTTCGGTTTGCGCATGCTGCTCGATAAAGTCGGTACGAAACAATTGAATGGACAGATTAGCCAGACGGTATTTCAGCTTTCCCTGATCATCCCGAGCATACATAATGGATTCCGGCAATTCATTATATTCCACTACAGCTGGATGACCATTCTTCAAGCAGACTACTCCAACCTTTTCCTCTGGTTCGACCTTCTCAATCACTTTAGTTGCTACAGGATTGTTGAAATGCGCAGCCACTCCAATAAATACCGGATCAGCCACCTTAATCAGCGCATTATCAACATTGTAATAGAACAGCCACTCCACGCCGCGGCGCTTCAAATCATCCAGAGCACCAGAGCGCTTAAGTGCAGCGAAGCAATCCCCATTGCCGCTAGGTGCCAGACTAATCTCATCTTCGGCAGCCATCAGTATTTTCCCGCTTTCGTCTAATGCAGGCATAACTCCTTGTTCAAAAAAGAAGCAGTCTTTTTGATCATAACCAAAGAAATCATGATTATTGAAGAAGCGGACCGTTTCTCTATGGTTATCCGGGCTTGTCATAACATACCAAGGAATCGCAGTACCTGCCCGTTTGGACAGGTTGATCAGACGTTCCGCTTGCAGCTGAAACAATGATTTATGCGAAGGTAATCCGATATCATAGGTACCTTTGGGACCTTCATGTCCCAGCCTGCTTCCTTGCCCGCCTGCAACAACCAATGCTCCAACTTTCCCCTTCTGCAGCAGCTCCCAGCCCTTTTGCATAAATTGCTCCTGCTCCTGGACGTCAAACTCGTCCCAATCCCAAGCATGTATGGAATCTAATGCTTCCATATGATCCGCAGCGGTAGGTCGGTTATTCAGCATATTGTTAATTTTGTTAAAATCCAAGTTAAGAATTGTATCGACCAGTTTTGCCTGTGAAGCTGCAGATAATTGAGGATAAAACTGGAGCAGTTGCTCTTGTCCATGCTGTGCCAGTAAAGCTGTCGCTTGTTCCCATTTGGAATCCACCTTATAGCACACTCCCCTCTATATTCTTTTCATCCATTTTACCACATATTACCACATACCAGGAATTGGAGGTTTATTGAGTGAGGTTGTGCCTTGAAATTTATTTAGATCTGAGAGACCGTGTGCAAGTAAATAGCAGTTATAGAAAAGAGAGAGACAGCGGAAGCAGGTGCTTCCGTTATCTCTCTCTTTTTGCTCATTAGTATGGTTATATGCACAAATAAAGGAATCTCGATTTCCTTTATTTAGCTTGAAATTAGAAGTTATTCCAGCGAAATCTCAATCCCAAGCTCATTTCTAAACCTATCCACCATTAGATTGTGCAGATTCCGCGCCGCAGCGCCTTCTCCCGCTTCCTTCAAATCTTTCAGCAGGAGTCTGTAATGAACTTCCGTATAAGGCTCTAGCATAATAAGCTTTCGCAAAATAGATTCCCTTTCCAATCGTCCTGCTAAAGGAAGCAGCTGTTGCAAGGATTGCAGATAGGCAGCACGAATTTCGTATCGTCTCGCTGCTGCCCATGCATAATTCTCTGACTCTAAATAGTCGCCGCGATAAAGCTTGACCAATTCCCCTACCACGGACAGATCCCCGTCTTTATAGTGCATTAATGCGCCCAGCTGTGACTTATCACTCACAATTCCCTCTATCCGCATCCAATATCTCTCATCGCCAAACATGACCGCGTCCTGAAACCCTGCGTTTTTTAGCGTATTGCGAAGATGGTATAACGTCGTGTGAAACAACGCCTGCGACCGATCGAGCGTGTGCTCGGGCCACATATCCTCCAAAATGCGATTGCGCTGCACAGGGTTGCCATCATAATGCCAAAGATAAGCGAACATTTCCTTCGCTTTCTTCGTCCTCCACGTTACCAAGGAATGATCTGAATCGTACAGTTCCATACTCCCAAGAACATTCAAATGTAGAGAGGTTTCCTCCGTTTCCCCGACAGGCTCCAACTCCTCCTCGGCAGAAGATCGGATAGGCTTGCTCTGTGCTTGCTCCCGTTGGCGGAATCGATACTGATATCGCTCCAGCGTCTTAGCGAGCCGCTCTTTGGAAACAGGCTTCAGCAAATATCCGAAAGCGTTGACCTCAAAAGCTTCCACGGCATATTCCTGATAAGCGGTAACGAATATGATCTGACTGCCCGGACAACTTAGAGACAATCGCTCCGCAGCGATCAACCCGTTCATTCCCGGCATCTCAATATCCAGGAATATCAGGTCCACTTCCGTATCCTCCAAATAAGCGAACGCTTCATCCACTTGAAGAAATTTGCGTTCAACAGATACGCCGCCCACTTCATCCAGCACAATTTCCAGCACATCCAAAGCAATTTCTTCATCATCAATCAATACAGCTTTAAGCATCACGTTCCTCCGGTATGTGAAACTTTACATAAGTCCCTTGGTTGGGTTCACTGCGTATCTCCAATGTTTGGGCGTAAAGCATTTTTAGTCGCCGGTTTACATTCCCGGTACCGACCCCGCTTCCCTCATCTTTATCCAGCTTATTGAGCATGTCTTCATCCATCCCGATTCCGTCATCCTCCACAGTAATTTCAACCCCTTTGTGCACACGGCAAGCACGAATCACCACTGTGCCTCCTGAAGGCTTCGGCCCAATCCCGTGACGCACCGCATTTTCTACGAGAGGCTGAACCATCAGCGGCGGCAGCATACAATGAAAGCCCTCTTCAATCAAATAACGAACCTGAAGCCTGCTGCCAAACCGCAACTGTTCAATCGCCATATAGGCTTTCACCAGCTCTAGCTCTCTTTCAAACGATACAAGCTGACTTTGAAAGGTGAAAGTAAACTTGGCTCTCAGATAGGTCGTCAAATGATGAATGGTCTCTCTTAGCTTATCGGTGTTCTTGTAGCTGAGCCCAACAAGGGCATTCAAGCTGTTGTACAGGAAATGGGGGGTGATTTGCGCTTGCAAAAAATCAATCTCCCTGCGGACCGCATACTCTGAAGATCGTTTCATGGAAAGCAGTGATTGTACCCTGGCCTTAAGTTCGGTCAGCTCAAACGGCTTTTGCAAAATATCGTTAGTTCCTGCTGCGAACGCTGCAATCATATCACCGGTTTGACCGGATGCTGTCAGCATCAATACCGGAAGCTCGGCCAAGCCATGCAATTTGCGAATTTCCTTACAAACATCAACACCTGAAACACCGGGCATCATCAAATCAAGCAGAACCAAATCCGGCTTGGGTGAGCGTTGCAGCAGCTCAATGGCTTCCTTGCCGCTATATACGGCCGTGTAGTCATAATTCAAGGATGAGATTGCGTCAATTAATATTTTTACATTGGAAGGCTCATCATCCACCAAGAGGATAGAAAATTCCGCCGGCTCTTCGGACCGGAATTGTGTTGCGAAAGCATAACTCTCGACAAAATCCGTATCATAGGTCGTCTTGTCTACTGACACTTCACCAGGGGCTATCGGCAGCGTGAAGGTAAAGCGGGTCCCTCTGCCAACCTCTGATTCCACCTCCAGATTGCCATTCTGAAGCTCCACAAGCTGCTTGGTTATGCTGAGTCCAAGACCAATCCCACTCGGCGACTGTACGCCCATTTCGTTATACTGCTGGAAGGGCTGGAAAATACGCTTGATCTGCCCTGGTGGAATCCCTCTGCCCGTATCGGTAATAGAAACAGCGAGTTCCTTCCCTCTTATTTCAGCGCTTATGCGAATCGAGCCTTGCTCGGTAAACTTCATCCCATTTTCCAATAAATTATATAAAATTTGTTTCAATCGGTTTTCATCAGCGTAAATTAGAGGCAGCCCAGCATCAAGTTCATTAATGAGGATAACCTGCTTATTAATAGGCGTGATGGAAAGCGTCTCGAGCACAAAGCTAACGCTCATTCGTAAATCCACAGCGGTTGTATGAATGAGCATATGCCCATGCTTAATTCGTGACATATCGAGAATATCGTGAATAAGTCCAGCCAGCCGTCGGCCAACCAGGTTCATAAGCTTGATATTTTCCTTGTGCTGGGGACTAAGTTCGGTTTTGCGATCATCCAGCAGCGACTGTGATAAATTAATAAGACCATGCAACGGTGTGCGAAGCTCATGCGAGGTTTTAGCCAGAAATTCATCCTTCTGCCGATCGTAAGCAAGCAGCTGCTTGGATAGTCGTTCATTCTTATTAAAAGCCTGCTGAATGCGGTTAGACATTAGAAAAGCTTGGGAAAACACGAGAAGCAATGGTGAAACGATCATATAATACGGATTGTCAAGTGCCAGCTCATAACGAAGCTGGGCAATAATCGAGTTGACGATTAGGAAGAACACCCCTACCGCAAGAAAGCCGGTCCCCGAGACTCCTTTATAGCTATTGCGGATCAGCATATAAAAAATAAATATAAATGTGGTTCCTTGTAACAGGAAATTCAGTGTCATGGTATTCACCAAATATTCATTGGGAATGAACACAATGACTACGAGATAAACATAAATGAACCGAAGTATCCAGCGAAACAACAAATTGTTTTGCTCACCTAAGTAGGTAAAAATGTACAATGCAAAAAATAAAAAGGAAAAATAAGTACAAATAAAAATGATTTTTTGAATCACTACGAAGGTGATCGAGGGAATTAACCTCGATAACAATATTTCGTTGTCGATGGTAAAAAAAACGCCTGTTGCCAGACAAAATAAACTGAAATACATAAGATGCCGTTCTTTGCGCCATTGGCGGAACATGCCGCCATAGTATAAGCCGAACAACAACATTGTCGATATCTGAACCATATCTGCCAGCTGGGAATTATCTATTCGATCCGTAACCGCCCGATAGGAGCCGAACTCAGGAGCTTGCACCAACCCGCCAACGAGATATTTGAAGCTCGCAACCTGGATGATAATTTCAATGACGCCTGCTTCAGCCTTCTCTGTACCAAAAAAGGGCAGATTGCTGGCTACAAAATCATTTCCGTTAAGCGATGGATTCCCATTGCCTTTAAGATCGGTGCCGTTCATATAAATGTGGCTGGACATCCGAACTTTTTTGGCTCGCAAGCTATATATATCCGTCTTGTCTACTTGAACGAGCAATCGGTATGTCCCAACACCGTGGCCATCTCTTCCGTCAGTTTCAAGTACCCCCTTCCAGCCATCGGGTACCTTCAGAGTCTGTCGTTGTGCTACAAGCTCGGGGTGATTCTTAAAATCAGTGGGAGTCAGCAGCTTCCCTGCATAAAACTCCCACTCACCCTTTAGTGGAATGACTGAATCATTAGAAAAATTCCATTCCCTTGCATCCAATATTCCATTATGGGCAACCGGATAGTTTACTGATGGATTAAGCCAGTGATATATAATAATGGTCACCATTATTGAAAACACGCCAATCATACAAAACATCGTTGCAACAGGTTTACTCATCATCTCTGCCTCAATTGAAAGTTTTCTATTTGCTTCCTTTATCATAGCAGATCTTGACTGGGCGCTCATTCACTTTTTTTATGCATTAGTACAACACCCCCGCTGAACTTTGCAGCATTAAAATGTTTTCATCCAAATAATTAGACAGCATCTGCATTAAACTCACTTTACTGGAATTGTTTGCAGTGCGCTTCGAATATCAGAGGTATCAATCACGAGATGTATGTTATTCATAGTCCTCATGGAACCCGATATAATCCCGACCAATTGACCAGACGGATCTATAACAGGCCCCCCCGACATTCCGCTAACAATCTGGGCCGATGTCAGAATTCGATTCCTGCCGTTGATCTCCGCCTTCGGGGTATTAATAATTCCCTCGGTAATAATTGGAGTGTTTTTTAGAGGGTAGCCTACGGCAAATATTTTCTCCCCGTGTTTCACAGCCGCTTCTCTTATTGGCAAAAAATGGTATAACGCTCCACTCGCCATTACAGCTTGTGGATCAGGAAGCTTTAGAATTGCTATATCCGTCAGCTCGTCAAAATTAAGGACCTCTATAGAACCAACTGCCCGTCCATCATTAAACGTCGCCTCAATCCGCTCTGCCTCTTTTATCACATGATAAGCAGAAGCTGCTGTCCCGCTAGGGGACAGCAGCACGCCTGTGCCGGTGGCTATTAGAGTACCATCGCTTTTCATTGACCGGATGTAAAATACAGCGTCATCGGAGAGCTCGTAGATCTCCTCCGCATTATGCAAAACCGGTGCATCCGCTTTGACATTGAGACTGACATTCACAAAAAAGAGTATGCCGGCCATTAACGAAATCAGTGCAATTGCACTTAAATTAATTAGTTTTCTCTTCAAGCACCAAACCGCCTTTCCACACCTTCGAATCTTACTTCACAACTGGCATGATCTCATCGAATGCCCAATGATCAGGAGTTAGATCGCTGAATTTAGACGGTAGAGTTTGTTTTTGCGCACCCGTGATTCTGTTGATGACCACGATTGCTTGAGCTCTTGAAATTTGACTATCCGGCTCAAAGGTACCGTCAGGGAAGCCCTGTACATATCCAGCTTTCGTAAAGGCATTCACATACTTCTCGGACCAGTGGCCTCTAACATCAGAGAGACTTGTTTCCCCATTGCTTGTAATGTCCAGCTTAATCACTCTGGACATCAGCACTACAAACTCGGCTCTCGACAAGCCTTTCTCCCCGCCGAAGGTTCCATCCGGATATCCGTCTACAATGCCGGCTGATGTAAAGAATGCTACTAACTCTTCAATTCCTGATTTCACATCTTTAAATCGATTTTGTACACTCACTTCCTCCATATTCAGCAATGGAGCAAGAACATGGATAAGATCGTATCGGGACATAGCTGCATCCGGCTTAAATTGGCCGTCTTCATAGCCGGAAATAAATTTAATTTGACCGGCATCGCTTTTCAGATCGTATTTGGCATTTTCTGCCTGATAATTCATCGTTATTACTCGATCATCCTTATCGGTAATTAGCTTGATCGTCATATTGCCCGTAATAATGATTTCTCCAATGTACTGAGTGCTGCTCGTAGTAGGAGTGCTTCCATCGGTTGTATAATAAATAATTTGGCCTTCCGGTGCCGTCAGCTTCAATTTACTGTTCATCGCTACGGTAGAGGAAGTGCTGCTGTCGCTGTTACCCTTCACAGTTGTCTGGCCGACTTGAGCGGTAACTGCCGGTTGTGGGGCTGCTGGCGTGACAAAGCCACCACCACCGCCTCCACCACCGCTGCTTTCTCTTTTCACCCAGATGCCTGTTAATAATTCACTGTTCTCCTTGTCATCTATAACAGTAATGGCTTTTAAATTGGTCGTACTTCTTAGTACAATTGGACCTGTATACAATGTTGAATAAGCATCCGGCACACTGCCATCCAATGTATAATATATTTTTCCTCCAGGCTCATCTGTACTTAAAGTAACCGTAACCTGATCAGTGAAATTAAAGTCACCTGATGAGAACTTAGGCTTTGTTGCTGCCACGCTGTACTTCAGGGACGGAGCATTGACCGTAATTGTTCTGCTCTCACCATTTGAAGACACGGTCAACACTGCACTTCCTACTGTTTTCAGGGAGCCTCTTACGGTCCCGGCCTCATTGCTGATTAAAGCCTCGTTAGGATTGGCAGACCAAACCACAGAAGCATCCTTCGTTAAATCAAAACCAGTACGAATGAGATTAATCAAATCTGTTTTACTTAAAACAACTGCAGCTGCACTTAGCTTGGAACCTACAGTTCCGCTGAATGCAGATAGCTGAGGATAGAACCCTTGCTCTGCTTTCCATAAGGAAGAGTCAAAACTTGCTGGCAAAGTTCCCGTCAGCTCAGAAGCCAACATTCCTGCCGCTTCTTTATTGTCACCGGTCACCCGCGTGCCGGAAGCCATGTAATAAGCAGAATTGCTTTTTAACATTTGTTTGTTAAACGCTGTATGAGAAACAACTGCCGCATCTTCTTTTTGACCCGCTATTCCACCGAAATAAGCTTTAGCAGTCAAAATTTTTCCATCAACTCCAGCAATAACTTCTCCGTAATTCAACGAAAAATTGATAACACCACCAGCAGCATATCCTGCGATACCACCTGCTTTGGACTGTTCCGTACCTTCCGCTTTAACGCGGCCGGATGAATAGCTGTTGCCTATAGCACCTTCATTCAGCCCCGCTATACCGCCCGCCATCGAGTAGCTCGAAGCTGCTTCAATATCGGAGTAGGAGAATACCTGAGAAATAGTTCCACTAGCTTTGTTTTCACCGGCTATCCCTCCTATTACCAGGGTAAGACCTGGTGCAGTTGCACGAACAATTCCTCTGGAGTATGCTTTGCTCACTTGTCCTTCGTTAGAGCCTGCGATACCACCTACATAGCTGCCTGAACCTGTAATAGCACCTTTGATTGCGGCTTCTGTAATAGAACCACTATTGACTCCAGTCAAGCCACCTACATAGCTGGCGCCTTCTACGCCAGACACTTCCACAGTCACGTTAGAGATAGTTCCTTTATTGTCTCCAATCGCCCCTCCGACAGAGTCGTTGCCTTTGATATCGGAGTAGGAGAACACTTCGGTAATAGTTCCGCTGCCCTTGTTCTCACCGGCTATCCCTCCTACTGCAATTGTAAGACCCGGTGTCAATGCACGTACCGTTCCTCTGGAGGTTGCTTTACTCACTTGTCCTTCGTTAGAGCCTGCAATCCCACCTACATAGCTGCCTGAACCTGTGATTGCACCTTTGATCGCGGCTTCTGTAATAGAACCACTATTGACTCCAGTCAAACCACCTACATAGCTGGCACCTTCTACGCCAGAAACCTCCACAGTCACGTTAGAGATAGTTCCTTTATTATCTCCGATCGCTCCTCCGACAGAGTTGTTGCCTTTGACATCGGAGTAGGAGAACACTTCGGTAATAGTTCCGCTGCCCTTGTTCTCACCAGCTATCCCTCCTACTGCAATAGTAAGACCCGGTGTCAATGCACGTACCGTTCCTCTGGAGGTTGCTTTGCTCACTTGTCCCTCGTTAGAGCCTGTGATACCGCCAGCATAATTGCCTGTACCTGCGATGTCTCCTTTTACCACAGCTCCGGCAATTGAGCCACTATTGNAAGACCCGGTGTCAATGCACGTACCGTTCCTCTGGAGGTTGCTTTGCTCACTTGTCCCTCGTTAGAGCCTGTGATACCGCCAGCATAATTGCCTGTACCTGCGATGTCTCCTTTTACCACAGCTCCGGCAATTGAGCCACTATTGGCTCCGCTCACGCCGCCTACGTAAGTAGCACCTTTCACGCTAGAGACTTCCACAGTCACGTTAGAGATAGTTCCTTTATTGTCGCCGATCGCTCCGCCTACGTAATCAGCACCTTCTACGCCAGAAACCTCCACAGTCGCGTTAGAGATAGTTCCTTTATTATCTCCGATCGCTCCTCCGACAGAATTGTTGCCTTTAACATCGGAGTAGGAGAACACTTCGGTAATAGTTCCGCTGCCCTTGTTCTCACCAGCTATCCCTCCTACTGCAAGGGTAAGACCCGGTGTCAATGCACGTACCGTTCCTCTGGAGGTTGCTTTGCTCACTTGTCCCTCGTTAGAGCCTGTGATACCGCCAGCATAATTGCCTGTACCTGCGATGTCTCCTTTTACCACAGCTCCGGCAATTGAGCCACTATTGACTCCGCTCACACCGCCTACGTAATTAGCACCTTCCACGCTAGAGACTTCCACAGTCACGTTAACAACAGTTCCTTTGTTGTCTCCGACTGCACCGCCGACATAGTCGTTACCCTTAACTTTACCGCGGATTACTATATCACTTAAGCTCGCACCGATGTGGTTAACCCCAGCAGCACCACCTGTTTTGGAACCTGCCACAATATCTGCATCCTCAAATACCAAATTAGTGATATTTCCGTAATTTTCGGACACGAATCCATTCAAATCTGATCCTACTGCCAGCAGTTTGAGTCCCGTTACTTTCTTACCTTTCCCATCGAACTCTCCTCTGAAGCTTGCAAACGGAGTCCAAGAGCTACCAGATAGGTCAATATCTGCACCAAGACTAAACTTATTCATAACCGGCTTTTCTGTTGCAGTTCTGTTAAACAAGCGAAAATAGTCGAGACCTGTATCATTGTAGAGTCTAATTATGCTTGTCAACTGCTTCGGGTTTTTAATGACAACTTCTGTAATCTCTTTGCCGGTTAAAAAGGATGGATCGGTCTCAAAATTCCAATTCCCGAAAGCGTAGGAATTCGTACTATCCGCTTGGACAACTCCTGGCGTGCTGCCCAAATTGTATCCTACAGCATTCAAAGCTCCTACATAGGAGGACTGAACGATTTTACCGTCCCTGAAGTTATAACCGACCAACGAGCCTTTATAAGCATTAGCACCGCTAACACTCATGGAAAGCTCAGCAACCTTAGCAAATACGCCATCTAAAGTTCCGTCGTTATATCCGACAAATCCGCCGCCATAAGAACGTGTTGCATGATTAATTCCAATGGTCGCAACTTTATCTTGGATGGCATAAGCATTTTTGACGATTCCGCGTCTTTCCACCGCTCCCGCGAAGCCGCCGCTGCTTGTATCAAAGCCTGTATTAGTTATGCTGCCTGTAGCGTATGCATCTGAAATGCTGTAATGATCTATAGACCCGGCAAAACCTCCTGCATAAGAGCCGGTTATACCTTTGACATCAACGATCCCCTTGGCATAGACCTGTTGGATAAGTCCGCTGCCTGAGCTAAGATCACCGAGCAGTCCGGCAAAACCGCCGGCATAAATCGTATTTTCCTGATTCGTGCACACGACAATTACCGGGATGTTGGCATAGGAGTGAGTAATATTCGTATTATCTCCATTGCCAGCAAACCCTCCGACTCGAGTAGCCGGCATGACGCCTGGTTTCGTAATGGCGCTGCCTACAGTAATCTTTTGCCCGCCTGGAGCGTTCATATTCGAATAGTGAATGGCACCGCCCGCTGTCCAGCCTACAACGCCGCCCACATCATAAATCGTGCTTGTATCCGCGTTGATATTACTGCTGGCCGAAGAGCTGACGATGATTCCATCACTATAGCCCGCTACGCCGCCGACAGCAGCAATTTTCGCCCCATTGACAGCAAGATCGGAAGTTGACCTTGAATTATAGATTGAAGCCGCCATGTTTTTGCCGACAACACCACCTACGTAAAGATCAGGTCCGTTATCTGCACCTTTAACTTCCATTGCCTTAGAGTGAACGACTGCATCATAGATACCTCTGTAAAAAGGAATCAGCTTACCGAAATCAAGACCGGCATCTACGTTGCTTGACTGCATAATACCAGCAACGCCGCCAACGGCGCTTTCGCCTGCCCTCGAAACCGAAGTAATGTCCGACAGCACATCTACTTGATAAAGAATCGAATCCATACCATAGCCGATAATACCGCCAGCCGTGACCCTGTCACCTTTCCCTCTAATAAATGCTGAGAAAACTGCCTGATGGACCACTGTCTGAGACAGCTTGCCCGCAATACCGCCAATGACCGAATTGGTGCTGCCATCAAGTGAAGATAGAACAACCTTGTCCGTTTTTACATTTTCCATATCAAAAGCATTCGTACCCTTGCCTGTTTTAACCCCTACAACGCCTCCAACGATGCCATTCCCGGTCATATGCTGACCCGCTTGATTAGCTGTTATGTTGACATTGCTGATCAGATTCCCCGCATCGGATAGACCGGTCGCACCGCCCAGAGTTGATCCCAAGCCAAGCGCTTGCAAGGTTCCATCTGTAAAGGTAACGATCAAATCATCAGCTTTGCCTGACACATGATTACCAATCAAGCCACCGACTGTACTGTTGGCTCCTGTAGATGAAATCGGATACGCAGCTGTTATTGCAGTACGAAATCCTTTAAAATCTCCTGTTTGCTTTCCGATGATTCCACCGATAGTAGCGTTGGCAGCTGAGCTGCCGATGCTACCGCTCGGCGTTTTCAGATCAATAACCTGAGGATTCAAAGCAAACGTGTTATCGCCAATGATGCCGCCCGCAACAGCGTTATTGCCTACTGCCTCAATTCGGCTGTTGCCATCCAATGTCATAGACAGCTTTTCCAGAGCACCTGCGTTTTTACCGATAATTCCACCAACGATATTTCCGCTAATAGTCCCGGCATTCAATAGCTTAACCTCAATTTGAGAGACTGTCCCTTTATTGAGTCCCGCTAAGACACCGGTGTATTGATTACCCGCTACGGATAAAGGCTCCAACCGCATATGCTGAACCTTTGCCCCTTGCCCAATAACTCCGAACAAGCCTGAATACGATTGATCCGGCAGCAGCTTGAGCCCATCAATCAAATAATTGTTACCTTCAAATGTTCCTAAGAAAGCATTCGCTTCATTATTACCGATAGGCACCCACTGATTGGATTGAATGTGGATAGGATTCAACACTCGAACCGTTCTGCCTTCGAATGCAAATTTCTCAACACCTGTGACCGCTCCATTAACAATCGCAGCAAGTCCTGCAAGCTCTGCTTCTGTTTTAATATCAAAATTAATGGCGCCTTTATCCCGCATGTACCAGTTGATGTTGGCATTCACATCATTGCCGCTGCCACCGTCTCCACCCGTGTTGGCACTACGGTGCAGCTCCGGATATTTATAGTCGGCATTCAACGAACCGTACTTCCAGGCTTGAGTAAAATCCCATCCCGACAAGCCCGGGAATATGTCTCTTTCTTTAAGCGTGGACGATAAAATCGTACTCAATCGCACATGCACAAGCAGCCAACGATGGTCTCCTTCTGCGAAATCCGGCAAATCGTTATTGATTTGCTCGTTTTCATCTTTTACATAGTAGTTCTTGTAAAGCAATTCCTTGCTTGGATTATCATAACGTCCGGCAAAGCCACCGGCATATGCACCATTCCCCACCGTAACTTGACCGGCTGAATAACTGGTAGTCACTTTACCATTGGCGATCCTTCCCAGAAGTCCTCCGGCATAAGATCCATTTGCACTTGCGATAACTTCTTTGGCTGCATAAGAATCGGTGATAGAGCCTTCTACATGGTCACCAACCAAACCGCCTACATTCGTATATGCACCAGCGGCTGTTACCTTGGAAGCTGAATAAGACTTCTCAATAATTCCACTGTTTCTTCCAATCAAACCGCCGAGGAACACAGAGTTTCCGTCTGTACCAAAAGCGTGGCTTGCGATATCTATATCCACATAGGATGTAATGACCTGGCCTTTATTGTAGCCTACGAGCCCGCCAGCTAATGTGTTCTCCCCTTCAATCGTAAGGTTTGCGTTGCTGTAAGTGTAATAAAGTGTACCTGTTTCCGTGTTCAGACCGACCAGACCGCCGAGCGTACTGTCATTCCCTTTGGAAGCAACAGGAATCTTATCGGTGATGCTGTTGTTGGCAATCAAGCTTCTGTTCTCGCCAACCATTCCCCCTGTTACTGTTGAAGGTGAGAATGCTTGAATCGATCCTACATAACGGCTGTTCTGAATCGTACTGACCGCTATGCCTGGAGCTGTGCTCGGATCGCTGCTCTGCTTATCGTTGACACCGATAATGCCGCCGATGGTTGAGGCTGCAGCCGATGCATTCACTTTAAGATTAAGCTGAGCTATATAATTGTTCACAAGAATGGCTGTTGCTGTGCTTTGATTGTAAGCGGCCATACCACCTACAATAGCTCGTTCGCCATTGATAATCAGATTGACATTAGCAGCGACGATTCTTTCCATTCTAGATTTGAGATTATACCCGCTTATTCCGCCTACATAAGCATTAGGTGCATCGGTCGAGGTGGAAACCATCAGATTCTCCACATTCGTCATTGTCGCGTCTCCAACGATTTTACCTTGCTCGATTTGACCGGCAATTCCTCCGGCTATCACATGGTCCGCTTTTACCGCCAGCATTGCATAATCCGGGGCTTCAGCGCGTATAACTGGATTTGTAATCTCTGTGCTCTTGGCCATACCGACAATACCGCCAATAAATGAATTCGCTCCTGTTGCAGTGATGAGCGGCTCCTCTTCGGCATATACCGATGAATTAACGATCAATGCTGGTGCTACCGTACTGTCCGCTGCTTCAGATCGACCAGCAATACCCCCGGCCTCAGCGCTAATTCCTTTGGAGGCAATAATAATGTTTCTAGCTTCGTTGCTCGTAATGGAACCTGTATTTCTTCCCGCGATACCTCCGATTTGGTTCGACGAGCCTTCCGTGGTGATGCTCACATTATGTGCGAAGCCTCTAGGCGTATCTCCGAGATTTTCACCGAACAAGCCTCCGATTCGGGCATTATTCCCTTGGGCCTTTATAGTAATTCCCTTCGCTTTAAGCGGATGCGCGGCATTAGTGCTGACATCGCTTGGTATACTGCCTTTAGTTACTTCTTGAATTCCTGAAATACCACCGACCTTAGCTTGAACAGCCGCTATGTTGATGGTCAGGTTTTCCGACTGTACATAAACCTTTGGCGAATGATTGATCCCGATAGCTCCACCGATCTGACTATTCGCAGACTTAATATCGATTGCCAGCTTGCTCACTTTTATAGGGGTTCCTGGTTCACCTATAATCGCATCTGCTGAGAGGAAGCCCGCTACACCGCCCAACGTATATCCGTTTCTTCCTAATTCATTGATAAGGCCAATGTTAGTTACCGTACTGCCTGTAACGTTCAAAGCATTGTCGTTATGTCCTGCAATACCCCCGGCTGTAACGGTGTCGGCTGTCGACTCCAGCTTTACACTATAACCATCCGAATAGCTCTCGACCCCAACAGCTGCGTTGGATATTGTCCCTTGTGCCTTACCTGCTACTCCACCTGTAAATCCACCGTTCAGCTTATTGGTTAAAGCTATGAACTTAACCGTTGAACCACTAATAGTTCCTTTTGAATATCCAGCAACTCCGCCAATCGTTCCTTCCGCTGTAATTGCAGCGAATGGGATTTCTGTAGTTCCGGTATTTCCAACTGTAGCTTGCGAAAGCGTACCGCCATCCATATAGCCGGCAATTCCTCCGGTATAGGTTTCAGCTCCGCCTACAGCGGAAATCACACCTTGATACTTGGTTAAATCTATGCTGCCCACGCCGCTTCGGTTGACATAATAACCGACGATTCCCCCGGTACTAATCGTGTTGCTTGGGTCTGAGGCTGCACCCGTTACTGCAATCTCACTCGCAAACTCGGCACCTGATATTATTTTATCGACGCCTTCATCAGGAACTAATCCGATAAAACCGCCTGTATATAGCTTCGATTGTCCATTTACCGTAATTTTTGCAATGCTGTATACATTATTGCTGACAGCCCCAGATGCTCTGGCATAGGCTCGATTGGATACAATCCCTCCCGTATATAGGCCGGTGCCTCCATTTACGGTGATTTCTGCGCTATTTTCATACGCTCGGTTTGTTGTGCTTTCAAATAATACACGTTTGCTTGCAAAACCGATGATTCCGCCTGTAAAAGCTTCATCCGGTTTTTGTGATACCGTTCTGCCGGAAACTGAAATAATTCCAGTATTTTTGGCTGCGCTGTTAAAAGTGATGTCGCCGGAAACCTTGCCGATTAATCCGCCGCTATATAATTGCTGTGTTCCTGCCGCTGTAATACTTACGTTGTTAGTAAAACTTTTATCCCACTTGAAGGTGCTGCCAACAAATCCCGCAATCCCCCCAGTATGTACATTCGTCCCGCCTTTGTTAGTTATGGCCGCCGAATTCGTAAACACTATGGAGAATATAGTCTGAGTCTGCTCAGCTGTAATAGCGCCTGCCAATCCACCAGCATAAGTGCCACTAGCCTGCGGAGAATCTATACTTACTGCACCGGTGTTGGTTGTGTTGTTGGAGAAAGTAATGTCTGCTCCTGCTCTCCCCACTATTCCACCGGCATAACCGCCACTTCCGCCTGTTACCTTAATCGAAGCCGAATTGCTTATTGGTGTTGCATCTTCATCCATCTTAATGAATCCATAAGCGAAGCCCGCGATACCTCCGGCATGCAGCTTCCCGCTACCACTTGCATCTATGGGGCCACTATTCATGACCTTCTTGATTTTAAGCCCATCATCATCCCCGTAACCGATAATTCCCCCCACATGGGTATCCATACCTGAGGCCGTAACCGGTTTATAATTGTTGGAGTTGGAAATGCTTCCTTCACCCGACCCGACAACACCGCCAGCAAAAACGTTAGTAATAGTTGTGCTGACCTTTACATTCAATTGATTCGTAATATTGTATACGGTACTGTTGTTGATCATTTTACCGACAGCAGAGCCAACATAAACGCCATTGTCCCCGTAGACATTGTTGTACACGCTGTTGCTAACGGTAACAACATCAATACTTCCGGTAGCTGTAAACTCAAAGCCGCCTACGGTGGCACCATCCATATACCCTACAAGCCCCGCATAATTCAAATCCCCTGAAATTTTCATTCCGGAAATTTTATAGGTTTGTCCACCCTTGGCAATTAACGTTCCTTTAAACGGAGCTGCCTTAGTTCCAATAGGCACCCACTGGTAAGCCGCCAAATCCAGGTCACGGTCAACTTCCAGCACCTTGCCGCTGAAACCATTAATCAACGCCCCATCTGCAGTACGGCCGTCATTGACCAGCTTGGCAACCCCCGCCAGCTTCGCGGATGTATCGATTTTGAATGTATTATATACAGGATCATACCATAATGTATCCGCATGATCGGTCCATTTATCGCTGCTGGCATTCGCCATGAATACTAGTGAAAATGTAAGTACTGCAATTAATAATGCAATAAATGCAGAACCGAAGATTGCTTTTTGCTTTGGAGCCATCTTTGCACCGCCTCAATTGATTTAGATCGCTTAAACGGGATCTACCCACACAAATCATACGAATTGTGTGGGTACCTCCTCGATGATTATTTACCGCTTATCCATCGGTCAAGTCTTACTGCAATTGCTGCCGCTTGTGCCCGAGTCAGTGCATCCTGAGGATTGACACGGTCGTCTTCACCTTGAATAATGCCATTCTTGATACTCAATGCTACCGGCTTTTTAGCCCAGTCCGGAATTAAATCCCGGTCTTTATACGCGCTTAATATGCTGTTTACTTCCTCATCCTTCAAATCCTGGCCAAGTCCGAGCGCGTTCAGCGTCCGTCCTGCCATCGTCATCGCCTCTACTCTAGACAATGTTGCTTGAGGAGCGAAGGATCCATCTTGCAAGCCGTTCACAATTCCGAGCTGTGCTGCAATGGATACGCTGCGATTATACCAATCTTCATTTGCGACATCCTTGAAGCTATTGCTCGCATTTTTATTCATCAGCCCCGCTACGCGAAGCAGCAGAGTAGGATACTCGGCTCTGGAAATTCGGCTGTCCGGCTCGAACCGGTCAGCATCTTTCCCTAAAGCAAACAGTCTGGATGCTGCTTCGGAAATGCTTCCTTTACCCCAATGGCTATCACTGACGTCTTTAAAGGTTCTGTTATTACGGATAAAGGCCAGATTACCGTTACCGGTCAGACTAACATCGACATAGGCCGCGCCGCCTTCATTAGCCAGCTTCCAAGGCACCGTTGTCCAATTTCCATCCGGTCCTTGCAGTATAACTGCCGTAATATCCCCAGCTTGCATCCCTTCAGGTACTGCTACCCGAGTTTTCACATAGGAGCTCCAACCGGCTTCCGGGATATTCATCTCGATAGCAGCGCCTTGTCCTGATCCGAGCAAGCTGCCGTTAACATCTGCAGCAATACCGGATAGACCCCTTATTGCAGCTTCACCATTTGAATTAATCTTGATCACTAGCTCCTGATCCATACCGGCCAGCATATTTGGAGTCAACATCAGCTTGCCCATCGGCACTTCAATGCTGATCGTTTGCTGCTTGCTGATAGCTTGCTCCACAGCTCCCTTATCAAAATGGAACGTAAAGCCTTGAACCGTTTTATCCTGGGAAGCAATCTTAATTTCTTTGGCCGATTCAACATCTCTGGCTTTAATATAAGCTTCTACTTTATCGTCTTTGCGATCTGCGTTGATGGAGAGATTATTGATGGTCATCTGACTGCTTGATGATCCAACGAAGACTCCGCCACCACCGCCTCCTCCAGGACTACTTGGGGAAGACCACACATTCGCAGTGAGTTTGTCGGAAACGCCCGTAGCCAATTTCTCAGCTATTGTTCGTTTAGCTACCACTATGGAATCGCCTGAGCTTGCAAGAATCTGTCCATTCTCAGGCAGAATGCTCCAGTCGCTCAAATTTTCGTTGTATTGAGGCATCTGGACTGTTCTACCTATAGGCGTTAGCTTATAAGCAAGCTCCTGCCCAACCAAGTCTCCTGCAGAGCTAACAATTACCCTAGTGGCAACGCTATTTTTTTCAATACTGCTTGTATAGGCCGTAATAGTTTCCATTTGCGGAGGAAGACCCCACACATTGGCTGAAAGCTTACCGGACACGGCCGTGGCTAAATTCTCGCCTATCGTTCTTTTCGCTACAACTACAGAATCACCTGAACTTGCAGCAATCTGGCCACTCTGAGGCAAGATGCTCCAGCCGCTCAAATTTTGCTTGTATTTCGGTATTTCAACTGTCATTCCTTTAGCCGTCACCTTATAAACTACCTGCTGTCCAGCCAAATCTCCCGCAGAGTTGACAATTACCTTTGTGGCAATGTTATTTCCTTCAATGCTGCTTGTATACGCACTAATAGTTTCCAGACCGTCTGCCGCAGGCATTGCCACGGAGGCAACTACCATAGATTGAAGAGACACGCCTTCAGAAATGGTATACGTTCCTTCAATAAGACTAGCGCCGACTGCAACACCGGATACAGTCCCATTCTCTCCGACATTAACAGCTTCACCCATCGCTACAGCATAGCTTAATCGTTTCTTGTCTTCGCCCGTTACTTCCACTTCTCTGAATTTAGGCTTGCCCGATGCATCTTTACCGTCAGGAACTCTCACGAAGGCTGCAATCTCCTGGCTTCCCCCTGGTTTTAAAGTAGGCAATGTTTTCAACACAAGAGCCACAGGCACTTTAAATCCATCATTAGTGATGACAACGGAAGCTTTGTTCTCATTGCCCGCAGCATCCTTAGCTATAATAACTAGCTCCTCGTTAGGCACTCCAGGTGTTACATTTACTTTTCCGCTAAATTTACCGTTCGTTTGCACATCTAGTTGTGTGCCATTGACGGTAAGAATCGTGTCCTTGGACGTTGTACCCGATACCGTTACTTGTCCATTCTTGGCTCTGGCTCCGTTAACCGGCTCATCCAAATACAAGACTGGCGGGCTGGTATCTAAGGTTAAGTAAAGCATCGTCGCCGAAACGTCTTTGGTTTTCTTGTTCTTTGCAATTAGCTCGATCGCATAGGTTCCATCTGTCTTGAACTGATCAAAGCTAATCGTACCTTGGCTTCCTTGGCTGTTGTTTACAGCTGTTGTTTTGCCGATTGATTTCTCGGAGTAGAACGCTTCTACCTCGAGATCCTGCTGATCCGACACAAAATTGAAGCTTTGCGTTGTCTGATTGGTTACAAGCTCGATGAAGTGCTCGGACGCTTTCAGCTGACTGCTTGTTGTTTGTGCTTTCAAAACAGGTTTGACAGGAATCGGCAGAAGCTCATTTGTACTGTGAATGGTTCCTGCAAAATGATAATTTTCATTTTTGTCTGCAGCTTTGGTTGGCTTGTTAGCTGCCGATACTCCTACTACATACTTTTGTCCAACCTCGAGACCCGAATAATGAACATCCTTTAAATCAAGAACGGCTCCGTTTAATTTCGTATCATCAATTTTGTCGGAAGTAGACAATGCAGTCCACCCACCAACAGGAATCCCTTCATATTTACCTGTTTCTTTATTCAGATATTTGGCCAGTTCATCCTTCGTAAGCAGCATTTCCGCAAAGCTTGGATACTTGTTCAGCTTCCCGCTGCTTTCCTGCAGTGCTTCAATTCTATAGCTTTGCTCATAGTCTTGGTGCCCTGCTTTGGTAGGAGCAGGCTTGAAGGACAGACTAAAGTATCCATTACCTGCAGGCTCTATTGCAACCTCGCTTACTTCCGCTGGTGCCAGAGGATCAATAATTTCGAATTTCTCAGCTGATGTCTTGGTGCCAAAGGCAACGCTAGACTTCAGCTCAGCACGCAAATAGTATTCCCCTTGCTGCAGCAAGCCGCGGATATCTTCCTTGTCACCCAATAGCCCTACTTGTGTAACATCAATGACTTCACTTCCATTAGTCGTTGAGCCGGTAATGCCGCCATTTTTATTAACCGGCAAATCCTTGGCAATCAGAAGGCCAGGCTCGCCAGGCTGCAATACCTCTAGTACTGTTCCTTTTTCACTCGTTACTTTAGTCGTTTGGTTAGACTCAGCATCCTTCGTCAAATACAGGTTGATCGTATCTCCCTGCTTTGCATTTTCCACGCTCCAGGCAGCAGTAAATTTGTTAGGATCTGCACCATTTTTGTTCAACTTAATATCTTTAAGTCCAGGAGCGACCGGTACGTTAAGCAGTCTGGTATCAACACCCGATTCGGCCGTCAAAGTCCAGGTTCCGCCATTTTTCAACTTATCCTGAGGCAGAATGATATAAGCTTTTCTTACATCCACTTTGTCTTTGGAATTGCCCGCTGCAATAAATTGAGTGAAGGCATTAGCTGCAGGATTGGTGTTCGTGTTGTCAAATACAATCGGATACACTTTTCCTTCTGCATCCTTCAAGGTAAAGTTAGGCATTTTCTCATCTACATATTCCATTTCGATAATGGCATTTCCGCTGACGCTATTCATAGGGATTTCGTGCACACGTCCGCTATTTTTTACGGTTATGCCGCCGATTCCCGCATTCATGCTATCTGTATCCAGATGGCTGATGTCTTCTGTTATTTTGCGGTAGACAATCTCATGCTTCTCTGATTCTGTATCTATCCTGGAGGTCGCCAAGGTTTCAACACCTTGCCCGATGACAAGCAGCCTTGGCCCTCGTTCCGGATCTTGAACAAGCAGATGGATAAAGCCTTCAGGCAAGCCCTCACCGGAGGTGCCGAATTCAACCCCGCCTCCCCAGTAATAAGTAAGGCCTAGTGAAATAAAGAGAATCCCCACACTGCCCCATATCTTTTCGTTATTAACTCCGAAGAATACGCTCGACAGTGGCATTCCGCCTACCACCGGCACATCGCTAGGTATCTGTACCTTGGCTCCGATATACCCTTCAAAATCGGTTCTGTGCTTCTCCAGATTTTGCCCTACGAAAATCCCGGCTTTACCGATAATGATATCAAATCCGCCAATATCCACTTCGGCCTCCAGCCTTACAAACCATGGAGTCACCCATTGGGCCTCAAGAAGTGCTTTGGTTAGCATTGGCAGAAGCTGATCGCCTTCAGGTTCAGGTACTGTGGAGAAATCCAGTTTCCCTAGCAAAGCAAGTCCAGTCCGCTTAACTGTAAGATCAATGTCGCCGAAGTGATAAGCCGGTGCTATACCGAATCTCACGCTTACTCCTGCTTGCACGACAAGCGGGAACGGGTCGTTTTTGGAGCCGCCAGCGATCGTATCAGCAAGCTCTCTTACGGCTCCCCGTACAGCCGTTAAATAGGTCGCTCCAGTTATAAGCACGCCCGGCTTGCCAAGCGTAGTACCAAATGCAACGACATCCGGCAAAATCCGCCCATCCGCAACCTTTTTAAAAGCAAGCTCCGCCTTGATTTCCAGCATGCTTTTCAGCTGAGCATCGAACTTAATCCCGTAGCGGTTAGCAATATCATGCTCCGACATATCTTGCACGTAGTGGACAATATTGATTTCACCACTTGGCTTCTTTGGTTCCTTAGCCTCTTCGGATTTTTTCGGCTTCTTATCGCTAGGCTCGAACAAACCCAATTCTTTATTAAGATCGAATTTAAGATCAGCCTCGACCCCTACAAAGCCTTTGTCATTAAAAATAACATTGCGAACCTCCGCGTCTATAACCTTCATGGAAAGCTTGCCGCCAAAAGAAATGCCGCCATGCCTTAAAATAAAGTCATTAAAAGAAAAACTGAAGCCCGAAATATAAAAGCTTGGTCCTGTAAACAAAGTATGTTTGTTAAAATAGATTTGGCTTATCATCAGCTGCTTGAACGGATTCAGCCGATCACCCAACGCTCCGGACGCCCAGCTAAGCGCGCCATTCAGACTATCATCTTCCTCATTATCCCCGCTATCAGGAAAAGTCGCATTATCGATAACAAGCTCTTCACCTAAAGATTTATCGAAGCCATTAAAGAAATCCAGGGTCCATTCCCCTTGGTGGAACACGAAGCCGCTGTTTGCAACGCTAAGTCTTCCATCCCCTTTAACAAACAGCGTATCAAAGAAAGGCATGCTGTCATAACCGTTAACATTGTTCTTGATTCCGAAAACATCGAGCTTCCCTCTTACAAACACCATATCTTTCCCTTTGTAAGCTACGGAATCATTAATAATGGCAGGCTCAGTTTTCGTATCAACAATGACCTGCTTGTCATTGCCGGTTCCGACCTCTTTAATCATACCTCGGATCGTTACTAGCGATTCTTTCGCCTCATCCTCGAAAAATTCCGCCATTTCTTCATCCGACCCAAACATTTGATAGTTGTAGGCAGCTACTTCAGCCAATGACTCGTTACTCGTATATTCAGCCAAATCAAATTTGGGATCCAAAGCTTTATTGGCTGCCCCCACAAACATTTTGGCTTTCTTGTAGTTGGTCACCGCCGAGAATAAATCGTCTCCCTTTTTGAACGGCTTGCCGGGAAAGGCCTCATTAATCTCTGCCAGCTGCCGGTCACTTAATGGAAGACTAACATGGCTTAAATCTACCGTTTTCTTATAAACGGCGAGAATATTCGCCTCTCTGACCCGTGATTGCTGATTATCCGTTACCGAGAAGGTTTGTCCAGTCGTAATATCGAACAGTGCGGCAAGCTCTTCGTCACCTCCGGCATCACCCTTAAAATCGATTTGGACCTGATAGTCTCCGAGAGGCAGTTCGGGTCCAAGACCTGCTTGGATTACATTCCCTACACGGTCAACAAGATCCCCGCCTCTGTAGGTTATCCGCATATCCCCCGAAAAGCCGTCATCTGCTGCTTGGAGTATAACCGATTGCTTGACAGGAACCTTGTATCGCTTCCCCGTCACCTTTTCTTTCAAAAACAAGTCGAAATTCGGCGGCGCAACGTCATTGCCTGCATTGTACGCCTCAATGTTCGTCAGGTTAACCGTAAGATATTTCACGTCGCTGCTGTACAGCTCTTTAGGAGAAAGCCCGTAAGCATAGGTCGCTGCAGCTTGTCCGATTGCAGGCAGCAACATAAAGTTCGCCTTATTTGACTCATATTGCGCTTTAATTCCCTCATCCTCAACCCCTTCAATCTTGGCACGCGTTTCAGGGCTTCTCGCAGTAAGCATATACTGTTTGGTTGTAGGCCATGCCTTGCCTTTGGCCTGTACTTTATAAGAAGCGGTAATCGAATCGCCCGGCTTATACTTAGGCTTGATCCCTTGTGCCGCCTCTTCCGGCGTTGCTGTCTTCTTGAATTCCAGCTCCTTGCTGCGGAAAGTCTCTGTGACCGGTTTACCATTAGCATCCCGAACTATATTGCCCACTTCATCGAGCTTGACGAAATTAAGTCCGCTTTCCAATTCCATATTGACGGTAATATTGGAATGTTCCATACCGAACATCGCCAAATTTTCTACTTCCGCGATAATATCAAATATGCCTTCACCCACATAATTGCTGTTATCGCTCAATGTGGCCAACTGCTGAGGCGTATCCATGTAACGGATGGAAAAGATTTTATCCGGTTCAATGATTTCCCCTAATCCATATACCGTTTCAAACGATTGCGCAGCCTTGTCGGCAAGCGCCTTCGGCTGCCAATAGAAGGCAACTGCTGAGTCAGCAGTTCCATAATCATTGGTATCCCTTGTAAAATCAAGATTAGGGTTAGGTGTGTAATCCCACTTGGTGTTCGCTAACCCATTCCAATGTCCAACGATCATTTCATCGACGATATTAATATTTTTTTCAGCAAAATTGTTAAATCCATAGGCTATAACATTAGTAGCCAAGGGATTAGTCAAATCCAGCTTATCCCTCATCACCCAATAAGGAGGCAGCTTGTACAAAGCTCTGTCCTCTTCGGAAATCGTCGGATCGTTCTCCGGGTTATGTACCAGCTTTCTTTCCACCATTAGAGGCGCTTTATAAGCCGTACCAATCTGAAACTCAGGTCCGTCCTTGCCGGCAACCATTGTATCCAGCAATAGGCGCGTTCCCATCTGTACCACAGCGCCGCTTCGGTTAACGACTTCATAACGGATATTTACATTCCCCGCATTTTTCTTATCTGCTGCACTTGCATACAGCATTAAAATTTGTTTGATCTCAACACCTTTAATGCTCCAGATAGTCTCAATCTGTTTGGTGCCGTTATTGTTTACTACAATTTGGGGCTTCGTGACCTCTGAGAAGAAATCCACCGCAAACTTGTAAGGATTCCCAAAAATATAATCGGTGCCATCGATCCGAAAAGTCGTAAACGAGGTTTCCGGATCATCCCCCCGAAAAAGCATGTTAACATTCTGATCATTTTTCCTGATCGGCTGACCCTCTACCGTTCTGATGCCAAAGCGTCCTGTATTGTTGTCAACCGTAATTTTTATAAAATCATTTTGCAGCACCGTTACTTTTGGTGTAGTGAGCTCTGCTGCAAGAACGGTTGTAACCCCGGACAAAGAACTGAAAAATAGTATAAAAGCCAATACAAGCACAAGCGTTCTTTTCAATAACTTCACTTGAGCGCCTCCTAATCCTTTCATTCTGAAAACAATGACTGCAAGTGAAGAAGGGACACTCCCATGTCCCATCCTTCATCTTCTTGCCGCCATTCTTTTTTATTCCGTTTTTCCAATAAAGAAGGTTGCATACTCACGTTCACGTTCCTGGTTTCTTACAATCAGCGTATACCAGCCAACCTGTGGGAAGGTGACTTCGTAATGGCCGTTCAGCAGTTCCTTGTAGGAAACTTTGCTTGCCAAATATTTCATTTGTCCTTCGCGATATAAACCAGGCTGGTACAGCAGATCGAAGGTTCCCCATTCATTGACCCGCTCCTGACCGTTAACGTCCATCAAGTTGTATCTTGAAATGCCAAAGGTCAGCTTATTGGTGTTAAATAGTGCCGTCTCTCCGCTGGAGCTGGAAATGAGGATGTCATTAGCAAAGATCAGCATGCCATCCGAACCGACAACGACTACATCCTGGTAGGCGACTGTTGTATTGCCAACCTGATCCTTCGCTGTATAAGTGACCCGTTGGCGTCCAAGCTTCGTTAAATCCAATCCGCTGATCGCAACATTAATCTGATCCGGTTGGGAGATGTTGTCGGTTACTGTGAACCCGCCCAAATCTACCCGGAAATCAAAGTTGGATTTGTTTTGTGCAACAGCCACGGTAGCCATTTTCAGCTGGAGTTCAGGTGCTTTGTTATCAAGTCCCTTGATAGTGACAGGAACTTTATTGACATTCCCTAATGCGTCCACTAACCCGATAAGCGTTGAGCCTTGTGCCGAATAAATTTTGGACACAGTAAACTTCCCATCCTGACCACTTATCTGATTCGAATAATTGTCCAAATCTGGAACAACACCCATAAACAATTTATTCGGTGCATCCATATGTCCGCTCAGTGTCACTTTCACATTGCCCTTCGCATAAGGCTGACCGTTGATATTCACCAGCTTGTCTGCCGGCAGTTCGTTACCCGCATCGTCCACGAACGTATAGATGATTTGATCCACTTTCGGAACGGCTGAGACGATATTGTTTACTTCTTCTTTGATCGTCGTCATATTGCCGTAATCATCGTACACCGTAAAGGAGGCTACACCATTTTGCTGCAACGAAACTACTCTTTTTCCATCCGGCACTCTAAAGGCTGGGGAACTAGAATTTACGTTCTGCACTTCAAGTGTCACACCTGAGGCTAGAAGGACATTCCCGTTTCCATCCTTGATCGTTTTAAAAGTCTGGCTTCCATTTTCTCCATATGCATAGGAGCGTACAACCTTGACCTGCGGTCCTTCCTTGTAAATATTGTCAACTGTGACTGGTGCTTTGGCCGTATTGCCCGCTTCATCCATAAACTCAAACTCAAACGACCCGTTTTCTGTGAAGGTGTGAACAGCTTTACCATCATTATTCGTAATCAGGATAGGCTCTGAAGCATCGAGCTTTACCGAAACGTTGCCGTTAGTCTTGGCTGTGATTAATTTGGTAATGCTGCCAACAGGCGCTTCCCCATCCACATTGCTGACTACAACATATAGCGTATCTTTTCTGCTGGCGTCAGATGTATCTGTAAGGTCAAAGGAATAGTAGCCATTAGTCTTAACGTTGAATTTATTGCCTGTACGAACCGGAACGGATGGATTCACAGCCGAGGCCACTACTTTAATCCCGAGTGGAGCCGCGATGTCAATATCTACCCCTTTGGTCGGATTTACCGGTGTTAAAGTGCTTTGAGTTGCCAAGGCATATATAGGCTCAGCGGCTTGAACCGAACCGCTCGTTAAATCTATTTCGTTTCCAATTGCTCCACCAGGTGTTTTATACTTCACCTTAATATGGAGATCCGTTACCTTATTCGTAGGTACCTTAATTGAGACAAAGTTCGTATAAGGACGCCATTTCAACCATCTTTGGCCACCATCCGGAGATACGGAATATTCGTAGCCACTCTTATCCAATGTGTCGAGACTCAGCTTCACGATAGCGGTATATCCATCTTCATTGTCTCCATACACATAGATCAAATCAGACTTCCCTTCAGCTGGTGGCACCTCCACTCCTCCGTTCTTGGAAACCTTGAAGAACCCGGATGTGCCTGTTATTATGCTGTTTCCAGCAATGTCTCTAGCCCAAACATATAATTGGAAATCTTTAGTTTCTCCGACTGCCAAAGTTGAATTAGTAATTTCGGTTTCACCTGTAGCGGGCAAATCCGTCCATTTGTCTGGGTCCTCTGACGGAGGTGCTTCTCCATTCTTAACCCACTTGTATTTCTTAAGAGTCACGTTTTTGCTGACGGCATCTTCAACGGTTACGATTACCTTATGAGAAGAGAGTGGATAAGCAACTCCATTCGTGCTGAAGCTAACCTTGGGTGGAGTATTATCGAATTTATATGACTTGTAGAAGTAATTCTCCCGGTTGTCTGCTTCCTTCACTCTGATATGAATATTCTGCTCCCCTTCTATACCCTTGTTTGCCGGAACAAGGTAGGTCCGCTGTCCATTCGATTCCGTAAACGTTGTAAACAGAGTATAGTCTGTATCCTTTGTAGGCCGTGAAACGTCCTTGCTGAAAGCATAACTTACAGTCGGCACACCAGCCATGAGGCTGGAATAAGTGGAGTACGTTACTGAACTAACGGAATTTGACTGCGACCCATAGGTCGAATTAGAAACGGAATTTCCGTAGCTTGCTCCTGTAACACTCTGTGAGGATCCGAGACCGCTGATGTGGAATTCAATATCATGACTTTTAACATAGTTTGGATTAGCTTCAGGTGAAAAACTTACAGGGATACGAACATTAGAGTTGATGGTTACAGCATTAGCGGATTTGGTAACCCGTTCATTGCCTGCTAAGTCCTCGGATTTGATATATAACGAGTACTTTCCATCTTCAATTACCTCATTCAAGGTAGAAAGTACCTGTCCTGCTGCCGACGCTATGGAATTCCATTGCTCGGTCGGTTCCTGACCTTCCTTAATCCATTGATAAAAGCTTCTCTTAACTCCGCTTTGATCGTCTGAGATGGTTACCTGCACCTTAACGTCGACCGTGTTGTCATTAACAGCCGGACCTATGGTAATCGTTGGCGCTTTATTGTCCAGCTTGATCGTTGCCACATTATAGGACCAGTTTGAATCTTCTTTCTTGTAATCAGTAAGCGGCCAAACATCTAACTTGCCATATTGCCCGACTTCCGCTAGTGCTTTATTGTCCGCATAAAACACTTTGTCAGCTTCTGAGCCTGCAGCCTCGGCTTTCCAGGCCTCATACTGTTCCGGGTGGCTCTGAACATAGTTCTTCTTTTTATCATATTGCATCAGCTCTCTTGCCGAATCCCAGGTCATATCGGCTGTCCAACTGTGCAAATACCACAATCCGCTCTTATCTTCCGTTAAAGCCTCAGCCGGAGGAGCAATCATGTTGGTTTTGTTATTCACAACACTAAAATCAAATTTTGCAAATTCATCACCCGGATACAAATCTTCTCGTGGCTGTTTCCCCGCTATCGCGTACCTTTTTACCGCTGCAAAATTATCACCGCTTTTGGAAGCAAAAGGATCTGCCGCACTTTGACTCCAGAAGTAATAGACTAGACCTACAGATGGAGAAGCGGGTCCCGTCATATTGGAAGGACGATAGATGCCATTGCTCGGCTTTTCTTTACCGCGTTCGCTGACATTAGGATCTAATGAAGGGATAAGTAAAGGCGGGTCGTTGGCGTCTATAGTAACCTTACCGTTCTTCAAGAAAATCTGATCACTAGCACCACCATTTTCATAGTGAAAGGAAATTTCCGGTTTCGTATTGTCTATGGAAAGCTTGGCCCAATCTATCTTGGAGTTGACATTAGATTGGTCGCCATCCACATGAATGCCTGTGTAATTAGCCGGTTGAATCAGCATATTGCCCGCATAATCCTGAATGACGTTAGTATCGGTTAAACCTGGCTTGTCATCATGCGATAGAGCAATGACCTTCAAAAGCGGAGTCTCTACCATCAGCCCTGTAGGTATCTTGGTTCTGAACGTCCAATTGGCCGTCCCTTCTCCAGTTACATAGTAGGCTTTCTCGCCATTATTGAGATAAATAAACGTTTTCTTTACATCCCAGCCTACCTTAATAACAGCCTCTTCGGTCATTTGGAGCGTGAAATCAATGGTATCATCCTTGTTCAACGTCACCCCAGTGACGATTTCCGGCTGTATCCCGTTGCCGACCTTCGTATACTTAGGGGCAACTGCATCTATAATGACACGATACCCCTGCTGGTTGTAGTCAAAAGGATTTACGGTTTTAGTTCTCAAATAACTATTGCTAGAGTCGCTTGCTTTGTTGATGAATTCAATGACAGCTGCATTACCAGCCTCATCCGTTAAATCCGCTGATCTCAATTTCTCCTCCAAGGTCATATCGATAGGAGCTACACCAGAGGTAGTTCCTGTCATTTTCGGCTCAAGGGGAAGATTCCCGCTATGGTGATACTTTGATCCTGTATAGCGGTAAACAATGCTTGAATGAATCGTTTTTAAATTTGCTGTCGTATAGGTTTCATTCTTCAAATATTGCTGCTCGCCAGTTGCAGGCAAGCCAGTCCCGTCTGGATTGACAAACAACGGATGACGCAGAAAATAATCAGCATTGCCTGCAACCAATGTCGTTGGTTTGACCGGCTCGCTGAAATCATAGGCAAAGGTAATGTTCTCATTTTGTTTCACATACAGTTCTTTTTGATTGATTTTCGTATTGTCTCTCTCGGCCCCGTTACCCGTAAACGTGTAGCCAGTCAGCTTCGGACGGGTTTTATCCTGAAACTTGATGTAAAGTCCAACTGCTCCAGCACCTTCTCCTTCAACACTAGCTCCTACCTTAATAACAGATGTAGGTGTTATTATACGTTTCATGCTTTTCGCGGATGTGGTCCCTTGATGCGAGCTATCAGATAATTTCACACCATCAATCTCTATAGTTGCTGATGTAACTCGTGTCTTACACCAAAAGAGAACACAATCAAATTCGTTGTAAAGTAGCCTATTCCAACCTACAACTGCTTCCGCATGTCCACTCTGGGCTAGGGCTAGCAGGGTTGGATTGTCTTGGACTCTGATTGTAAGATCGACTCCGGCTCCGTCGTCACCATTAGGATATACGCCACCATCAGCCCAATCGATAGTTCCGGAAGAGCTTATTTTCGTAAACCCAGCCGTCCCGATATTAAAATTTAAAAACGAATTGTCTGCATCATACGACAAATTTCCAAGTCTTGTACCGGCACCGAAGCGTACTTCCTTATCCTCACCTACCGTTGCCGCCTTCGCCTCACCCGCAAACCAATTAGGCTGCAGCGAAAAAAGCAGACTGAGCGTAAGAGCTATTGCGATCCACTTGTTGATGAACTTGCCTTTAAACATCCATACAACCTCCTTCTAAATTTCTACAAGCTTATAGTCCTTAAGAACCATCATTAACCCCTCTCACAACTGATATTAGTTCTTTACAACCATTATGTTTCCTATTTTAAAGTTTACCTCTAAACAAATACTAAACATTTTCGTCATTATTCTACTTTTTCTCTAAAAATTCGTTTTTTTAATGAAAAGTTAACTAAATGCAGATGCTTTTTCACAAAAATACATCACACACTCACAGCCGTTTGCCTCCCTTAGATTGTGCAAGCAACGTAAGCTCCAGGTCTTCAGGCACACAAATAAAAAGCACCCTCTGATTTGAAGGTACTTTTATGTTGCCGCTAACGAATTGTCACTAATGAAAAATTACCGATTGAAACATTGTAATCCTTTTCAATATACAGAGAGCTTAAGGACTGATGAATCCCTATTTCTGCAGTAAAAACATTTCCTTATAACGTCAAAAAAAGCCGGCTGCTAATAGCAACCGGCTTCCCCTATTATTTATTTAGTTGTTTCGTTACGCGGCTGTCTCTTCTGTTCAACAAATTGCTTAATATGTTCAGTCAAGCCATCCTTAATTTTAGTAATCAATTGATCCTCGCTAATGCCCTTCTCCTGAGCGATTTCCACTAAGGATTTGCCGGCTTTCAAGCCGGTTTGCAGCTCTTGCTCTGTGAGGCCTAGAGATTTGGCTAATGCTTCTGCATTGCCGAAACCGCCCATTCCGAAGCCTGGTTTGCCGCCAAAGCCTGCTTTACCATCGCCCATAGGTTTCGTGCTAGTAACCTCTTTTTTCAAACGATCTGCCATCCCTGTTTTCACTTTGTCTGCTTGCTCTTGTGTAAGCTTGCCTGCGGTAACCGCATCAGCAATCGCTTTATTTTGAGCATCCGTCAGCTTTTGCAGATAATCAGCCTCGCTTACCCCTTTTTCCTGAGCGAATTGAGATAAAGTTTTGCCGGCTTTCAATGCATCATTAACGACACTTTGCTCAACTCCCAGCAAGGTTGCGGTTTCCTTCAAAATATTGCTTCCGTGGAAACCACCATCTTTACCCGGACCGCCCGGTCTTCCTGGTCCTCCAGGAAATCCTCCTTTTGGTCCCTCTCCCGGTTTGCCGAAGCCTGCGCGTTCTATGTCCTTTTGCAAACGTTCTGCCAAAGCAGCCGTTTCTTTATCGGCTTGTGCTTGTGTAATTTTGCCTGCAGTAACTGCCGCTGCTATCGCTGTTTTTTCGGCATCAGTCAGCTTTTGCAAGTAAACTTCCTTAGTCAAGCCGTTGGCTTCAGCAAGCTGCAGCAAAGATTTACCTTCCTTCAGAGCATCGAAGACCGCATTTTTATCTAAGCTCAACAACGTTGCCGTTTCATCTAAAATATTGCCTCCGCGGAAGCCCGGTACTTGATGAACTCCACGCTCACCCTTTGCCGCTGCTTTCGTTCCGATCTTGCTATCCGTGCTGCCAGTCGTTGCATTCTCTGCATTCGCTTGGCTCAGCAATCCGGCTCCACCCAATAATAAACTAGCTGCAATAGCACCTGTTAAAATTTTCTTTTCGAATGGTTTCATTGTCATGTCCACCTTTATATGGATTTTACCTACAATTAGAAGTATAGACTCTTTTCCTTAAAAGGACATTAATACCAGTTGAGCGCTAGCTGAATGTTTGCTGAATGTTTTATTGGGACTTTTCTACATAAATCATTTAAAATTGACCTTGATTGTAGTAAACTAGCCTCATTTCAAATGGCCCGCAAACAAATATCAATAGAATAGGGAGCTCCCGTTAGGAGATGTGATAGTTTGAACAAGCTGTCGGACATAACGCCTTCCATTAGAGTTGCTCATCACTACAAGTTTTTTAGTGGCGAACACTTCTCGGAGAATCGTATTGGCTATTGCTACGCCTTTCATTTATTTGACGGGGGACGTGGTAAAGTACGGGTAGACGGCAAGCTGTATTCAGTTAATAAAGGCTCCTTATTTTTTATTCGTCCGGAGCAGGTACATTCTTTTTATCCCGATCCCGTCCATCCGTTTCGTTCTTACAATATTTATTGCGAGCTCTGGCAGGATCCGGCGCTGGCAACAAATAAACATTTGGCTTGGAACCCTGCTGACTTCGACTCTTCCTTGTTGACCCCTGTTCATTCATGCAGTGAGCTTGACGTTATCCCTAGTGTCATGCAGCTCCAGCAGTATCCTGTTATGCAAGAAATGTTCGCCTGTATCGTATCCTCCCACAATCAAGCAGCTAATCCCTATAAACAACAAATTACACGAAGCCTGCTGCATGGGTGGTTGCTTAAGCTCTGTTCAGACTGTCTGAGCCAGGATGCATTCGATCCGCGTATTCAACGTTTAATGGACTTGATTGAGCAAAATCCTACTATTAATTATACGGACATTCTGCACCAATCGGGCATACGAAAAACGCAGCTTCATGAATCGTTCAAGAAAATGAGCGGGATGTCTCCCAAAAGCTTTATTCAAAAAGTGATCATGAAGCAAGCCGCTGCCGAGCTGTTGGAAAGCTCACGTTCCGTTTCTGATATATCGGACTTGTTAGGATTTTCTTCAATCCATTATTTTTCCAAACGTTTTACCAGTTACTATGGCATCTCCCCCACAGCTTTCAGACTCGGCCACAATGACCGGAAAAAATGACAAATGATTGGTCAACTGTCAAAATACTTCCTCATCCAATCCTCTTATAATGAAATCATGAACGATTACCATTATTATTAAGGAGTGATTCAAAGGATGACACGATCTCAAGGAAGCTTAACACCGGAACAAATGGCATTTTATAATGAGGAAGGATATCTTGTATTGGACCAATATTTATCAGCGGAGGAGCTGGAAGGTCCCAAGCAGGCGATGAGTAGCAAAGTGGCGCAAATTGCCGATAACCTGTACGAGGCTGGATTAATCAAGGATAAGCTGGAGGAGCGCCCCTTTAAATATCGTTTGGCTGAGCTTTTTAATGGACTGACTGAGGAGCATTTCTTGAAATATGGACGCAGCTGGAGAGACCGTATTCCGGGTTATTTTGAGCTGATGAGCAATTCCAAGCTTCTGGATGCGGTAGAATCCTTAATCGGTGGTGAAATCTTCTCTAATCCTGTATACAACGTTCGCCCCAAAGTACCAGGAGTAGCCGCAGGCGCAGTACCATGGCATCAAGATAAATCCTATTGGCCTGATGCCAATGCGAATCCTGTCATCACGGTTTGGATTCCATTAGTAGATTCCACACACGAGAACGGATGCTTGCACATTAAGCCAAGGACACATAAGCAGCGAGTGCTCGAATGGCACCGGGAGACTACGACAGGAACCGGTTATACGGCACTGCAGGAAAGTCAGCTGGGGCCAACAGCAACTGTTGCGCTGCCAGTGAAAGCCGGTTCCGCTATTTTGTTTAACGACCGGTGTATTCACATGTCTACGCCAAATAACTCCAATGAGGTGCGCTGGAGTGTCGATCTGCGCTATCAGCCTACGGATCAAGATCCAATGCCGCAGCATGGGGCAGGCTTCTTGGCGAGAAGCCGCAAGCATCCTGAGCTTGTAGCAACGCTGCAGGATTGGCTGGCGTCCGTAACCACCGCGACATCTTAAGTCAGCCGCCAGCAGAACGAAGCTCAATGACAAGGACCTGACTTGAGGCTATGTCTTGGGTCCTTGTCCTAATTTCATGGATGCCTGCATTATTACAAAAACGGGCTGTCCCAAAAGTCATTTTGAGACAACCCCTCCACCATTTTATCCTGAATAGATGGTTGCAAAAGAGCCCTTAATTCCACTTTAATAGTTGAAGGCTTTTTTGCACATTCTTGTGTATTCTTAGTGATGATAAGATGAGGTCGCTTTCCAGCGCGTACTCATCGCGGGTATCGGGTTCGTGGTTCGTGGTTCGTGGTTCGTGGCTCGGGGTTCGGTTACATGACAGTCTGGCGCACTCCATGCAATTATCAGGAAAATGTCAAGTTAGTTACTCCGAAAACAGCGTTCCAAGTCTTATAGCTGGAATTCCTCATGCTAATTCTACGTATTTTGGCTGATATCGACCATATCCCCTCTATTAGAGTTAGTTTTTCCAGTTAGATTGATTTCAGGCGATATCCACGCTGGATTAGCGTGAGGATTTCCATCTATTTCTTTTCCTTCCGCAGCGGCCCCGACAAATCATAGTCTCCTCTAGATTGAAAGCAGCCTTTGAACATCGCTTCTCGCCCCATCACTTAAGCAACATCCAAAAAGCGGCCGGACTCATTTTTGGATTTTCACCCCCCCACTCTGAGGGGAATTTCCCTACAAAAAAGACGCTTCCATTTCCACTTACATGGTGGTTTTGGAAGCGTCTTTATACATAGTTTGGGACTGATTCATTCACTGATACCCATTTGGGACAGCCCCACAAACTCTTGAAACCTCCAATTCTCCTTAACTCAGATGCTCCAGACGGTAAAACCGCAGTGCATTCCCGCCGAACAATGCTTCCTTATCCTGCTCGCTTATCACTTCAGGCAGCCCTTGCTCCAGCACCTCCACCACCTGATCGTAGCTTGCCGCTAATAGACATACCGGCCAGTCGCTTCCGAACATAACGCGGTCAGTTCCGAAAATACGCACAATGTGTTGGATGTATGGTGTGATTTGTTCCGGCTTCCAATGCTGATGATCCGCTTCCGTCACCATTCCCGACAGCTTGCAGTAGATGTTAGGGTACGCAGCAATCTCTTCCATTTGGGTTGCCCACGGCTCCCATTGTCCTTCCATGATTTGCGGCTTCGCTATATGATCGATAACACCATGCAGATTCGGCACCGCCTTCAGCAGCTTCAGCACAGACGGCAGTTGATGCGAAAGCATCAGAAGGTCAACCGGAAATCCCTCCTCGGCAAAGTACCTTAGAGCTTCTACAATAGAAGGCTGCAGAACCTCGTCTGCGTCTTCCATTGCTTGTATCATGACGCGAATACCGGCAAACGAAGGATGCTGCTTAAACAACTGGTACTGCTCGCGGTAATTCGGACTATGGAGGTCCAGCCAACCTACAACACCAGCTATCGATTCGTTATGTTCTGCCAATTCAAGCATAAATTCTGTATCCTGCAAGGTCGGCGCAGCTTGGACTACAATCGATTTATCCAACCCGTTCTTATTCAAATGATCAGCTAAATCCGCCGGACCAAAATCTTTGTATATAGCCTTCATATCAGGCGAAATCCAGCCATAGTCGCCTCTCTCCAATTTCCAAAAATGCTGATGCGCATCCACTCTCATAGCAATTGTCCCCCAATTTCCGAATTGGCGGCCCCAGCAGGTACATGCTAAGGCCTACATCCAATTTATACCGTAAAATGGTCAAGAAGTATACCTTTCAGCGATGGAAATTGAGGGTTTAATATAGCAAACCTACTTGACGGTATCCTTTCCAATCATCTTGCTTCGAAGCCCTGAAAGTTTCACAGGACCCAACAAACCGGATGGATGGGTCATACCGTCATAACGGTTTGCCAAGCTGTTAGTAACCTCAATTTGAAGTACATGCTCCACAACTCCTGATGCAAGCGCCTCATTAACCTTAAAAACATAAGGCTTCCACATTCTCACACCAGCTTCTTGACCGTTAAGCGATACCCGTACAAGCTCATGAGCATCTCCAAGATTCAATTCAATCGATTCGAAATCATCTGCTGCCGCTTCGGAAAGCTTAAATCGTTTCTCATATAACACAGTACCTGACATATGGTGCAGCCCTAGCCCCTCCCACTCCGTCCATGAGCCAAGCTGCGTCAATTGCTGACTACCGAAATCTCCTTCAGCTTGCCACCCGGCGGATAAATCAAGGAGCTCCACAACTTCTTGTTCCAATCCAGCTCTCTCCTCACCTTGCAAAGAGGTATCAATAACGAGCCACAAGCATTCTCGACGCTCCAGCGTCAGTTCTATCCCGATACCCTCTCCTGCATTGTTTCTAAAAGAAGCTGCCGCTCGAATAGCTCCCGACCAAGGGTACCAAAGCTCTGCTTTTCCTGATAGGGGTGTATGCACAACTCCTTGAAAAGCCTCTTCACCCTCGTTAACCAGCACATAGAAGTGTATTCCATCCTTCACAACATGGCTGATTCGAACCGAGCAGCATGCAGGAGTAATCACCATTTCTCTCGTGATCATTCCATTCAATAGAGCAGGCAGCTTCTCCGTTTCGTCCAGACGGTAATGCTTCCGTCCATTTCCCTTCGCTCCGGCTATAGACATATGTTCGTCTTCATCCTTTGCTGCCGCTTCTATAACGATGCCGCCGCGTTCAACAAAGCTGCTCAGTAAATCAGCCTCTTTGGCTCCGAGAATGCCACTGTCTTCTATTAATACAGCTTTATACAGCTGCTTCCCAATACTAATTCGTCCGTTATCGGTAAAAGTACACGAGGACAGCAGCTCTGTTTCGAGATAATTAAATTCAATCTGCTGTTCGAAAAGCGGTTTAACCGATTTCCAGGGCAGCGAGGTTGGACCCACCAGCACAGCCAGCTCCGTTTGATTGACACTATCCGTCATCAGCCAGCTCATCCGCTTAATATAGCGGGCAAACTGCTCGTATTCCGACCACCAGATGTTGTTAGGACCAACATCCGGAGGACGCTCATCCCGCCGAGAATCACGGATGGAATAATAAAAAGCATGGGGAGAGATCATATTCGTTCCCCTGACAAACAGCCAATCCAAATACCATTTCATCTCGTCGGCCCTGAGCGACCAACCGCTCTCTTTGCCGCAAACCCCGAAGCATTCATTAATAACGCGCCGCCGTCCTCTATGACGAGCAGCATCCGAAGCGCATTTGCCCATAGTACTGTGCACGCCATCTACTGCTTTCCCAGCCTCAGGTGCAATATATCGCCACACTACATCCTGCCCCGGTATATGAAACCACGCTTGAGCTCCGATATCATCACTTGCTGCCGGATGTCCGGTTAGCGCAATTCCATGTTCCTCGCACCATTCATACAGCGGCCTATAGTAGCTTGCTGCTAATCGGTGATGTACGGATGTTTCATAGTTTCTGCGAATCGCGGTTGTTCGTGTTCCGGCTTCAAACCAGAGGGCTCCAAGCTCCTTTTCCTCATTGCCTCCTGCCTTATAATCATCAATAAACCCAGTTGTCCATGGCTTCAATCCTTTGATATGATTACGTCCGAGTAAATCAGGCTCATCTGTAAACATCGCGATAACCGTTTTGCCAAAATGTCTCTTAAGCTTCCGGTAATAGGTCTCATGCGTAAGTGTAATGAAGGTTTGTACCGCGTCACCGTTTAACAGATCTGCAGCAAGCGGTGCGTCAGCCTCTCTGTCATCTTGTCCCTCGTGAATCCCCCGTATTGTCCCCTTAGAGAAGGTGTCTATAAAAACGAGCACAGACCATTCCCCGTCATCGGGCTGCTCGAAGGTAACTCCTTCGCTATCATAAGCATCAATGATCTGGCAGTGCTCAAGATCAATCTCCTTCTCGGAGCGTTTGCGGACAGCTTGCACTGAAACTACTTTATCCCCTGGCGACAGCTTGAAGGAGATGTTTGTCAGTCCACTGCAAGGGTACTCAATCATTTGCAGACCACGGCTCGCATATTCAGGGTTAGCTTTAACGACCAGGCCATTGGCGGCACCAGACGGATACATCCCTTCATCATACAAAATTACCGTCATACCTTGAGCCTCTGCTTCCAACACTGCCGTCTCAACCAACTCCATGAAAGACTCCGATAAATAAGGCTGGCTTCTTGGAAGTCCCATCCTCGGATGGAGGACAAAGCCCATAACCTCTTTGGACTTAAAATCGTGAATCTGTCTAATCAGCTCATTCTTATTCAATTCATCGTTCCAAAACCAGAAAGGAATCGGAGTAAACTCATCTTGGGGCTCCCAAAAAACGCTTTTTAAATGTTCCATTATTTAAACCCTCACCTTCAGCTTCCGGCTTTGTTCTTGGAAATCATGTTTACTTTCCCGCCTTTATTCAACATAACAACCATTCTGCTTTCAAACAATCGGATTTTTTTGAAAATCGACCTCTCACCGCTAGCACTTTTTTGCTTGATATGGATTATATTGCTGTTAGCTCCTCAGATACCTATATAAAATGGCTATATCTCAACCACTTACGCCAATAGAACACGCTCATACAGAAATGCCCTTTACATGAGCCCAGATTAAGCGGCTTTGTAAAGGGCATCCCTTTTTTAAAAAAAATGAGAACTATGGACGCGCTCTTAAGCGGATTACATTCCAGGAAAGCTTCGGCAGATTTGCTTGGATATAGCCGTCCTTCGCTTCAGCGTTACCTTTATTATGAGGTACTACAGAATGCGGATGAGCAGCCGTATTGGCAGCTTTGATGTCGTCATGCTCAAAGACGATGTGCTCGACAACCTGATAACCGGCGAATCCGCGAATATCCACATCCAGAAGCAGAGATGCTTCGGTATCTTTATTTACGGCGAATACGGTAAGCTCTTCCGTTTCTTCGTTGTACACTGCAGTCGACTCCAGATAAGGCACATCCGTAAAGTCCTTGCTATCATATTTAGGCGATGAAATGATCGGATTAAGGGCAACTCCTCTTCCATATACTGAAGCATGCATGTACGGATAGAAAATCGTTTGCCGCCAAGCATCTCCTCCATTATCGGTCATAATAGGAGCAATAACGTTAACTAGCTGCGCCATGCAAGCGATCTTAACACGATCCGAGTTGCGCAATAAGGTGATCAACAGGCAGCCAACCAGCAGTGCATCCTCGAAAGTGTACACATCTTCCAATTGCGGTGGAGCGATGGACCAAGGCTCTATTTTACGGTCGGCAGCATTAGAGTGAAACCAAACATTCCATTCATCGAAGGACAGGTACATCGTTTTCTTGCTTCTCTTCTTCGCCTTAATATAATCGCAGGTCGCAATAATTTCTTTAATGAAGTAATCCATATCAAGTGAGCGCCCAAGAAAATTCGGCAGGTCATTGTCGCGGTTTCCGTAATAGGTATGCAAGGATAAATATTCAACATGATCATAGGTATGGTCAAGAACTGTAGCTTCCCACTCGGCATATGTTTTCATCGCCCGGTTGGAGCTTCCGCATGCTACCAATTCTATAGTCGGATCGACCCACTTCATAGCTTTCGCTGATTCCAATGCAATTCTGCCGTATTCTTCAGCTGTTTTATGACCTATCTGCCAAGGTCCATCCATCTCGTTGCCCAGGCACCATGTTTTTATTTTATGCGGTTCCTTATAGCCATGCGCAACACGCAGGTCGCTCCAGTACGATCCTGAAGGATGGTTGCAGTATTCCACCAAGTTTCTTGCAGCATCGATACCGCGAGTCCCTAGATTGACGGCCATATTAACCTCGGAGTTAACGAGCTTGGCCCATTCCATAAATTCATTCGTTCCTACATAATTGGGCTCAACCGTTTTCCAAGCCAGCTCCAGTCTTGCCGGTCTTTCATCCACAGGACCTACCCCATCCTCCCAGTTATAGCCCGACACAAAGTTCCCACCCGGATAGCGGATAATAGGCACCCCAATCTCATTAATCAAATCAATTACGTCTTTGCGAAACCCCTTTTCGTCAGCCTCCGGATGCCCCGGCTCATAAATCCCCCCATAAACGGCACGTCCCAGATGCTCGATAAAAGAACCGAAGATCCGTTTATCCACCTCAGCGATTTTAAAATCCTTCTCCAAAATCATCTTCGCTTTTTTCATTTCAGCCATTAGTTCTACCTCTTCTCGATATTTATTTTATGTTTATATAAATCATTTCACACTTATGTATTTCATTTTATGAGATGGGATCCGTCTATGTCAATACAAAATGTTTACGTTTGCAAGCAGCAACAACGAGCTTATTCATCCTATTTCCCTACATACGTGGAACAACACCTCGAACCTTATACTTTCAAGACAACTATTAAAGGCAAAAGCTTGCTCTTTCTTTTTAAGCCATTTTATTTTATAATTTTATAAAATAGTTTATGCAAATGAGGACAACCCTATGATCTATATAAAAGAACTGAAATCGGGCTTATCCATTTTCAAGGCACTAAGCTCGGACATCCGCATCCAAATCATTGAATTGCTCGCTACTCATGATTCCTTAAATCTCAATGACATCGCCGGCAAGTTAAATCTGACCAACGGCGCAGTTACGATGCATATTAAGAAGCTTGAAGAAAGCGGACTGATTGAAATTAATACCGCCGTTGGCAAGCATGGCATTCAAAAAATATGCTATCTGAATGAAGATAAGCTGATGGTAGATTTAAGGAACAAGGAAAATAAAAATTTGTATGAGGTCGAGATCAAGCTCGGACATTACAGCGCTTATGAGGTACATCCAACCTGCGGGCTAGCCACTAAGGACAGAATTATCGGGGAGTTCGACGATCCGCGTTATTTTGCCGATCCCGAGCATATTAACGCCGAAATCATCTGGCTGACCAAAGGTTATTTTGAATACAGAATTCCGAATTATTTGAAGCCCAATCAACAATTCGAAGAGCTTCAGTTTATAATGGAGCTTGGCTCGGAAGCGCCAGGATATTGCAATAATTGGCCGTCGGATATTTATTTTCATGTGAATGATATAGAACTGGGGTTTTGGACAAGCCCTGGGGATTTTGGCGGTGAAAAAGGAACGTTCAACCCTGATTGGTGGCTGCCTAATTTGAATCAATACGGTGTGCTGAAAATGATCCGGATTAATCAGGAAGGCTCGTTCATTGACGGCCATAAAATTTCGGATACTACGCTTGCTAGCATTGGACTCGACTATAAAAGCGATATTAAGCTTAAGCTCTCCGTTCCCTCCAAAGCCAAAAATTTGCATGGTTTAACTATTTATGGAAGTAGGTTCGGCAACTACAATCAGGATATTTTGGCAAGAGTGCTTTATAAGTAGCCTTATTTCATTGAAATTGGAAAAAATATAGTAATTTTCACAAAAATTTTTGTGAAATTAATAAAATTGTCAAACTATTTTAAGGTTATTTTAATAATCGTAATATAAACTATTTACATATCCAAATATTAGGCGGGTGACTGGAATGAAATTGTTTATTACGATCCAAAATAAAAGCGTGCCTGTATACTCCGACGAGAAAAATAAAAAGAAATTTAATCTATTGATTTCTGCGCTAGATTCTAAATTGGTAAAAGGCAAACGTGCCATCAAAAAATGCCTTGATTCATTAATAAGCATTGAAATCGTTGGGTGTGAAGCCATCCTCCATTCTTATAATGAAACAGATTCGCTTGCCTTGTCTCTCTACTAAGAGAGGCTTTTTTTTATTTACACGCTCATAGATGGTACAATCAGAGAATCATAAACAGACCAATGAGTGTATTGGTGCTTAAGCTAGGTGGAGTGAATCGATGATTAGATTACCAATTGAGCCGGTTCTGCCGGAAATAATAGAGGCACTAGGTTCATCATCCAACGCCGTACTAGTGGCCCCTCCAGGAGCGGGTAAAACAACCCGCGTTCCACTTGCACTGCTGGAGAGTCCAATGTTTGCAGGTCAGCGTATTCTGATGCTGGAGCCGCGCCGTCTGGCAGCCAGAGCAGCAGCGCGTTTCATGGCCTCCGCCTTGGGCGAGCAGGTCGGCCAAACCATCGGATACAGGGTCAGGCTCGACAGCAAGGTTGGACCGAATACTAGAATTGAAGTCATCACCGAAGGCGTGCTGACTCGTCTTCTGCAGAGCGACCCCTCCTTGGAGGGTGTGGGTATCGTCATCTTCGATGAATATCATGAGCGCAGCCTGCATGCCGATCTGGGCTTGGCGCTTTGCTTGCAAGCACAGGCCGTTCTGCGCGATGATCTGCGCATTCTGGTCATGTCGGCTACACTGGACGCGGAGCCAGTGGCGGCTCTGTTGAACGATGCGCCAGTTATCCGCAGCGAGGGCCGTATGTTTCCGGTCGAGACGGTATATCTCGATCGGCAATTGGAAGGCCGTATCGAGGCGGCCACGGTGCGCTGCATCGTCAGTGCGCTGGAAGCGCAGTCTGGCGATCTGCTCGTATTCCTGCCGGGAGCGGGAGAAATCCGGCGGACCGAAGCCCAGCTGCGATCACTGCAGCTGGGTCCTCACGTGCGGATCGCTCCGCTGCACAGCAGCCTGCCGCAGGAGGCGCAGGATTTGGCGATCGCGCCAAGCCCTCACGGCACGCGAAAAGTCGTGCTTGCGACAACAATCGCCGAGTCGAGCCTTACCGTCGAAGGCGTGCGGATCGTCATCGACTGCGGGCTGATGCGTGTGCCCCGCTTCTCGCCGCGGACCGGCATGACACGCCTGGAGACCGTTGCGGTCTCTCGCGCATCAGCGGATCAGCGGCGTGGACGCGCCGGGCGGCTTGAGTCCGGCGTATGCTACCGCCTGTGGATGGAGCAGGACGACAGGCGGCTCGCCGTGCGCAGCACGCCGGAAATGCTGGAGGCGGATCTCGCGCCGCTGGCGCTCGAGCTCGCCGCATGGGGCGCAGCACCGGACGAGCTGCTGTGGCTCGACCCACCGCCAGCGGCCGCTTATGCGCAGGCGCGTGAGCTGCTAAGCCGGCTAGGCGCCTTGGCCGCAGACGGCACGCTTAGTGCCCAGGGTCGGCAGATGGCCGACCTGGGGCTTCACCCGCGGCTCGCGCATATGATCCTCCAAGCCGTTCCACTCGGCTTGGGCGGTCTCGCGTGCGAGCTTGCCGCGCTGTTGAACGAGCGCGATATATTGCGCGGCGACACAGCCTTTGATTGTGATCTGCGGCTCCGCTTGGAGGCGCTCAGGAGCACTCAAGCCGCAGCTGGCGAATCCTCGTCGAAGGCAGGCTCTTATCTCGGATATTCCGTAGATACGGCAGCCTGCAAGCGTATCCGCGCTGAAGCTCAGCAATGGAAGCGAGCGCTGAGCATTCCATCTAATCAAACTTATGATGTGAATATGTGCGGACTGCTGCTAGCATTTGCCTATCCAGACCGCATTGCACAGCGAAGAGCCACGGGACGTTTCCTTCTAAGCAACGGTCGCGGCGCCGTCTTCACACAGCAACAGCCGCTCAGCAATGCTCCCTATTTGGTAGCGGCCGAGCTCGATGACCTCGGGCCCGAGAGTCGGATTTATTCGGCTGCACCTATCGACCTTGATGATCTGGAGCTCCATTTTAAGGATCAGATTGAAGTGGAGGCTTTGATAGTCTGGGACAGATCTGCCCAGGCGGTTCGTGGACGCAGCCGGTCACGTCTCGGCTCTCTAATCTTGAAGGAAGCTCCTCTCTCCGCTCCCCATGCAGAAGATACACTTGCCGCGCTGCTCAGCGGCATTGCAGAGGAAGGGCTGGAGCTGCTGCCTTGGTCGAAGGCCTCCCAACAATACCGGGAGCGCCTGAGCTTCATGCATCTCCATGACTCCAGTTGGCCGGATGTTTCCGACCACGCGCTGCTGTCCTCGCTTAAGGATTGGCTCGGACCTCATGCTTATGGACTTAAGAGCCGTGGAGAGCTCCAGCGTCTGAATATAATCAAGATATTGGAATCCATGCTCACTTGGGATCAGCGCCGCGAGCTTGATTCCAACGCTCCAACGCATATTACCGTGCCCAGCGGCTCCCGCATCCCTGTCGATTACAGCGCCCCCGCTTCGCCATCGCTTAACGTGAGGCTGCAGGAAATGTTTGGCCTACAGGAAACACCACGGATCGCCGGCAGGAAGGTTCCGCTCACCCTGCATCTGTTATCCCCCGCCCAGCGTCCGGTGCAGGTAACTCAGGATTTGGCCAGCTTCTGGCGAAATGCCTATTTCGAGATCAAAAAGGACCTCAAAGGAAGATATCCTAAGCATTATTGGCCGGATGACCCGCTTATTGCTATGCCTACTAACCGAGTGCGTCCACGTTCGTAGTCCGAAAATCATCAGAAAAAGGGGCTGTCTAAAAAGGTAAACCCTAGTGAGTGAATCCCATATAATCCATATAATAAGCAAAAGAACCTACAAACTCCCACTATGAAGCGGGATTGAAGGTTCTTTTGCGATTCCATATTCAGAATAAAGTGGTGGATGGGATCTTGCAAAATAACTTGGGACAATCTCTTTATTGAGTATGAATCCAAACGAATGGGAATGGTTTCCCTCAAGTATAAAGGCCCAATGGCTGTTGATAATCTATCCCATTGAATTTATTTCACAGTTAGGAGATATATGTAGGAGCGGCTTCAATGGAAAATGAACATCAATGAACCTTTTTCGATTGGACTGCTGCCAATTAGAACGCCCTCATTAACCGTAATCATCAAAATTCAGTACCACGAACCTTGGAAAATATCATCGTATCTCTCAAAGCACCGTCAACTCCACATTTTTCACTGCGAAGAATCCCCTCTAGAGTAAAACCTAGACGTCGTGCAACTTGGCTGCTTCGGTTATTACGAGAGTCGCATCTGATTTCTATGCGGTTGGCGTCCAGGTGTTGGATAGCGTAGTCAGTAATGCCTTCAACAGCCTCAGTGATGTAACCCCGTCCGCTAAAAGACGTACGCACCCAGTAGCCGATTTCAAACTTTCTAGCTTCCCAATTTATTCGATGCAAGCCACTGCTGCCAATCAGCTGTCCCGTTTCCTTCAGTATTAGGTATAAGCGAAGATCCGAACGTTCCAAAAAAAGTAGTCGGGAGCGACGAACGCCTGCCTCTGATTCTTCTATCGTTGGGAGGCTTTGAGCCCACGGCATCCAGGGGCGTAATTGTTCCAAGCTTTCCTTGACCGCTTCGTTTACTGCTGCCCCGTCCTCCCATAATGGCGCTCGAATAATTAGACGATCCGTTTCGAAGCTCTCGGGAATTGAAATTAAAATAGGATTAAGATCAGAGACACCCACAAATTCCACCTCCGTGAAATGTAAATAGGTTCATGCCCTCTATTATGAAATTCCTCTATCATCCAGAAAAATGCTTACTCCCAAGGAAACTTCGTAATCAAATAATCAGCGAACTTTTTACTTTCTTCTCTGCGATGTCTTCTCACTTCGGCCCTGTATAATGCGGTCTCGTGAAGCCTTTGTTCCTCTTCCGTTTCGGGCACAACTTGTGGCACTTGTACCGTTTTCTTATGTTCATCCAATGCGACGAAGGTTAAAAAAGCAGTAGCAGCTATTGCTCTTTCGCCATTCTGCAAATCTTCGGTGATAACCTTTACAAATACCTCCATCGAGCTTCTGCCAGTCCAAGTAACATAGGACTCCAAGCATACGGAATCTGTCGTCTGGATTGGCAGCAAAAAGTCAACGGAGTCGGTTGAAGCCGTCACGACGCTGGCACGGCAATGCTTGGAGGCAGCAATCGAGGCAATATCATCAATATATGCCATTAGTTTTCCGCCGAACAAGGTGTTGTGATTATTGACATCCGTAGGGAATACCCTCGCTGTTTTGTAGCATCTTGATTCCTTGGCAAATCTGGTTTCCATCGATAGCACTCCTCTAAACATATCTTTTTTTACCGGAAAGTTGATTTCTAAAGTTTATAGCAATGAACCGCTGGAATCAACAATTTTTCTCAATTCATCTGCAATAATTTTGCTATAATGAATGAAAATCTAATGAAAGGTGGAGAACTCACAATGATTCAACGTCCTGATCCCGCTGAGCATGATCCCTATTACGAAAGATACATCCAGCTTGTTCCTTCAGACGATCTTTTAGCCCAATTAAGAAATCAACTTACCGATACGTTGGAGCTTCTGCAATCCACATCCGAAATGAAAGCAAGCTACCGTTATGCTCCAGGCAAATGGAGCTTGCGTGAAGTAGTAGGACATATGGCGGATACAGAACGTATAATGAGCTACCGTTTGCTTCGCGTCTCTCGTGGAGATGCTACTCCCATTGCCGGTTTTGACGAAGATGCCTATGCAAAAGCGGCTAACTACGAGGCTTATCCCATGCACAGTATTCTGGATGAATTCAGCATCGTGAGGAAGTCCACTTTATTTTTACTCGAACGTATTACACCTGAGGCATGGGGATATTGGGGAACATCCAATAATAGCAAAATTACTGCAAGAGCATTGGGTTACATCATTGCCGGACATGAGCTTCATCATCGCAGCGTCATTCAGGCACGATATTTATAAAAAGCAACCGACTGCATCGAAATCAAGCCGGCAAGCGCCGCTGCGTTTTTTTAGAGAACTTGTCGAGGTTGATTTGAAGCTAAGCATAATTCTTCGTACTTTATTGTTGTAATAAAATCTGCTTTCTTATAAGGTTTTCAACCTCAAAATCAATGCCAGACCTTCCTGCCGTTATCGGCCTGTACATATTCCTGCAAACATGCAGTTATTTCTACCCAAATTTATTTGTTAAAAGGAAATAACTGCAATAGTGCATCAATTTTCACACACTGGGCTCGGGTTTCGTCCATGTAAGAAAAAAAGATGCACTTTTGCATGAATTCAAGAAGACTGCGGATAGAACAGCCAAAAAGCTGTTGATATGCAGGTTTTGTGGCAAGCACTGGCTTCGTCTCAGGTATGTGGCAGGCACTGGCCTCATCTCAGGCTTTCTAATAGGCAATAGCTTCGACTCAGGTTTTATGGCAGACAGTCGCTTCGACTCATGTCTTGTGTGCCCCTATTGCTGTTCGTAAACTCTCATCAAGCGCTGAGCTACGTACGGAGCCGCAATAGAATGACTTCGTTAACGCTGATTTCGGTTTTCGATTATTGGTAATGTAAAAAAAAGCATGTTTCAAAAGTCATTTTCGGAATTTTGATGCCCCATTTTAAACCAATTCATAAACGCAAAAAAACAAAACATCCCATTCCACTTTCATTGCGGTTTGGGATGTTTGTTTACTATTTTTGGGGGACTGAATCATTCCGTTTTACCTTTTTGGAACAGCTCTCTTCATTCTGTACAGCAATATTAAACCAATTATTTGAGCACATAATCAGCGAGGACGCTTTGCAGCTCATAAATATTTAAGCTTTTATTAAACTTTTTGCTGACAGGCATCGGATTACCGCTTATCCAAATTTTCAACTCGGCATCCAAATCGAATGTGCCTGCCGTTTCGATACTAAAATGTGTAATGCTCTTGTAAGGATAAGAGTGAAACTCCATCTTCTTGCCGCTTAAGCCTTGTTTGTCGACCAAAATCAGGCGCTTATCTGTAAATATAAACAAATCGCGAATGAGCTTATACGCTTTTTCGATCCGCTCAGACTTGGCCAGAACATGCGCCATCTCTTTTTGAATATCATCTAATTTTATTTCTGAAGCGTTCCCCATTAAACCATCGAACAATCCCAACCTGTTCCCCACCCTTCACATCCACTATTTCTCCGCAAAAACAGCATACCATATAATGGAATATCCAATAGCACTCATTCATTCCACACAAAAAAAACAAATGATTACCCTTTAAAGTGAACAACCAGCTCGATCAGCTCCGACCTGCTCCCAATACGGATCGGCGGGCCCCATGTACCGTAACCTGATGAAACGATGGCATGCAGAGCGCCTTTTTTTAAATAACCCCAATCCAACTCGAATATTCGTCTTGTAATGTAATGGTTTGGACTCATTTGTCCCCGATGGGTATGGCCTGAGAGCATAACATCCACTCCTGCCGCGGCAGCCTTATCCAACCCATACGGCTGATGATCCATGAGTATAAGCGGCAATGATTTGTCCACTCCTGTTAACAATGTTTCCAAATCCATTCTTCCATCCGAACCAAACCGTTCAACAGCTTTGTCCTTCCGTCCGATAACATAGAAGCTATTATCAATCAGCACTGGACGATCCAACAGCACCTCGATGCCAATGGCACTCATCTGATTGACGAATTCCTTGATATGGCCTCCAATATACTCATGATTGCCAAGCACCGCATAAATACCTAGACGAGACTCCAGCTTTTTCATGATGCTTCCCATATCTTGGCGGATAAACGGCTTAATATCATCATCGATAATATCACCAGGAAGTAAAATCAAGTCTGGTTTCAATGAATTCATTTTTTCTACCAAGAGCTGAAGCTGCTTGTTGCCAACGATGGTTCCCAGATGAAGGTCGGATGCTACTGCAATTTTTAACTCTGTCCTATCGCCTGCACTTTTGGGGATTGTTATCTCATATCGGCGAATAATCGGATTGCGCGCATTCCAGGAGCCCCGAATCATGAGCACTAATAAAATTAATGCTGCAGCTAGTCCAAGGACCGGTATATATACGGTCTTTTCAACGGATAACAATGCCATTATCCAGGCAGCAACATCAATAAAAGGCAGCATTACAAAGCTAAACAGCATTATCGCGAGCCAATAGGCACCTATCAATCTAAGAAAGCTGGATAGACCATGCGGCAGAAATTTTGAGCCAAGCCTCCCTACTACATAGGAAAAAACAACGAGCCAAAAGCAAATCCAATAAAGCGGACCAGGACTGAAATGAAATACATATTGAACCCATAATTGTCCATGCCATCCGATGTAATAATTAATAAGCGCGAACACTAGTAAAACTATTGCTATGATAAAATAAAAACGCGGCTTCATCCTCTGCAGCTCCCCATGTATGTTGAAAAATTCAAGTCTGGTTGTAATCCCCCATTCAATTCTCCTTCCTTCAATACTCCTTCCTTATATCCGAAACAGCCCATTGTTCAAAAGGCTTCTTATAATCATGCGGCTTTAATTGCTTCATAAGTATGGAACGCTCTTCAACAGGCAAAGCAATTTGCTCGTAAATAAACTGGTCGTCAAAACCAATTGCGGCAGCATCTTCCTTACTGCAAGCATAATAGACCGCATCCGGTCTTGACCAATAGATAGCCCCGATGCACATCGGACACGGCTCACAGCTCGTATAAATCTCACATCCTGTTAGCTGAAAATGATTCAAATGCTTGCAAGCCTCTCGAATTGCCTGAACCTCAGCATGGGCGGTTGGATCGTTAAGCGATGTCACAAGATTGCTTCCTCTGCCTATGATTTGACCGTCCTTTACAACAATTGCACCAAAAGGCCCTCCCTTACCTGTAAGTACATTATCTACAGCTAATTGAATCGCTTCCTGCATTCTTTTTTCATTTTCAATGGTCATCAATAAAACCACCCTTCTATGCGAATTGACGATATGCGGTTTTCAGCCTGCTTTCATAATAAAGGAAACACGCTGCGTTTTCAAAGGCTATCCGGCCGTTCACAATATATTACCTTGGAGAAACCTGTGAGATTGGAATATAATAAGGTATTCTATGTAATTCGATGCCAGTACAAGGGGGAAAAACCATGTCAAAAGTACATTACGTGGCGGGAACGCCCAACGCATACATTCAAGAACCCGGTCTTATGAAAACTGCCGGAGAATGGATCGCCAAGTTCGGCAAGCGAATCTTTATTGTAACCGGCTCCAAATCTTGGGAAAGCGTCCAACCTCAGTTCACTGAAAGCTTGGCTTCAGCAGGAATAGAATATGAAGTAGCCCCTTACCGAGGGGAATGCTCTTATAATGAAGTATCGCGTTTGCAGGCAATGGTCAAACCGGAGATCGATTTAATTGTAGGTGTAGGTGCAGGCAAAGTGATCGATACAGCCAAAAAGCTGTCCAACGACTTGAATAAGCCGTTTGTTGCGATCCCTACTCTGGCCGCTCAATGCGCTCCTGTTACAAATCTGTCCGTCATGTATACGGATGAAGGTGTGTATGTAGATTTCCCGGTGTTCTACCGTAACACTTTGCTCGTATTAATTGATACCGATGTGATTGCTGCAGCTCCAGTACGCTATCTGATTGCCGGTATTGGTGATACTATCGCCAAATGGTATGAATCCTCAGCTTGTTCAACCGGCAAGACGCAGAACCTTCCGACCATTGGCGGCGTCCAAGCCTCCAAACTATGCTTTGACATCCTTCTTGCTCATAGCGATGAAGCGATCCGTGACGCTAAAGAGGGGCGATCCTCGGAAGCTCTGCAGAAAGTAATTGACGCTGTTATTTTATTCAGCGGCTTGGTTGGCGGCCTCGGCGAGGATAACTGCCGTTCCGCAGCAGCGCATGCCGTACATAACGGCTTGACTACGCTGCCGGAGTCCCATCATGCATACCATGGCGAGAAAGTAGCCTATGGCATCATTACACAGCTGGTGCTGGAGAATCGCCCCGCTGAGGAGATCAATGATCTGCTTGGCTTCTACAAGCAGATCGGCCTTCCCTCCAAGCTGCGTGAGCTTGGCATCACGGAGACGTTGAATGATGAACAGCTGCGTGAGATCGCACGCGTATCTTTATCGCCGGACGGTACGATGGGCAATATGCCGTTTCCTGTGACTGCAGAGATGCTCATCGAAGCCATTAACAAGGTCGAGCAGCTGTAAGGCAAGGCAGAAGCAACCTGTTACTGAAACAAAACAAATAATAGTCAGCTCACCAAGGTATACTAACCAATAAGAGTACCCGACAATTACAGATTGTCAGGTACTCTTATTTGCAGCATTTATGAAGTCCTTCCCAACTAATCATAAAGAAAAGCTTCTATTCGAAGCCCATTCGATGAAGATACATTCGTGTCTAAATTGTAGCTTTTCTTGCAATATCAGACTTGTTCAGCTCCGCTGAAAACTTATATAGTTTGATATTACAAAAAACTTGTCACAAAGTATATGCTCATCCATACAAAATACGACAAAACCTCTTCTTTTCCATCGTATATTTATTAGGTAGATTGATGTAAAATATCCAAATACAACCAGATCAAAATCTGAATGGCAGATATAGCATTATCAACCCACTATACTGGTATAGAACAGGAGATTAAAGATCATGAGAACTATTTATGAAAATTACAGAGGATTCATTGTGAGTCAGGACGACAAAAGATATCAAGCGACTAACCAAGAAATTAATATTAGCCACCATAAATTAAGTGAGGTTCTAAATACTATCGACAAATACGTGGAGGATAAAACGAATTAAAAAAATCCCCGCTAATGGGGGACATCGACGGTTAACATTACTTGAACCCTTCCTTATCCATCTCATCGTCCAATAAATCGTCGCTTGTTCCGGAAAGCTTATAAAAAGGATAGCTTCCATATTCATTTGGATAATATCCATAATCATCACCTGGATGTTCCACTATGAAATAATCCTTAAGTAAAGATTTGATTTTCTCAAACATGAGGCATTCCTCCTTAACACAGTTGTTTTATGTTAAGTGTTTTCTAAATCATCATTTATTATACCTGTTTAACCTCTACTGAAATGACTAAGGACCCGTCCTTAGTCAGCTTGATACCGACTCCTCCAGTTAAACGTATTATTATAATTTTCTATATTTCGCAATCTCTTGTACATAGAGATCACCGCCATGAGCGTCATAAACTACCAGAACAGGAAAATCTTCAACCGTAAGCTTTCGAATGGCTTCCGGTCCCAAATCCTCATAGGCAACAACCTCGGCCGATTTCACCTTGTTTGCCAGTAATGCCGATAAACCGCCAATTGCCGACAAACAAACGGCTTCGTACTTGACGCAAGCATCTTTTACTTCCTGGCTTCTAGGTCCTTTCCCAATCTTCCCCTTCACACCGTATTCATACATAGCTGGTGTATAAGGGTCCATACGGGATGCCGTTGTAGGTGCAATGGAACCGATAATTTGGCCTGGCTTCGGCGGAGTTGGACCGGCATAAAAAATGATTTGATCCTTTAAATCAACAGGCAGTTCCTCTTTATTTTTCAACAATTCAATCATTCGTTTATGTGCAGCATCCCGGGCAACGTAGATGGTACCGTTGAGAAATACCTCGTCACCGGCTTTAAGATTCAGAGCCTTCTCCTTTGTGAGGGGCGTTTCCAAATATACTTTTGCCATCGCAAGAAACCTTCCTTTCCTTTCACTGCCTGAACAGGTTATTTAAATGACCTTTGAATTTTTGCGTGCTGCATGGCATTGAATGTTGACAGCTACAGGAAGCGCCGTAATATGGCAGCCGTATGTCTCGACAGCAACCCAAATCGCTGTATTGGAGCCTCCCAAGCCCTGCGGTCCGATACCGGTTTTATTAATATCCTCCAACAATTCCTTCTCAAGCTGGGCAATATGTTCCTCATGATGGAAGGAGCCGACTTCCCGCAGCACAGCTTCTTTGGCAATCTCGGTCACCTTGTCAAAGCTTCCGCCAATACCTACTCCAACTACAAGCGGCGGACAAGCTCTTCCTCCCGCAGCGATAATGGTGTCCAGAACAAATTTCTTCACACCTGCAACACCGTCTCCCGGAAGCAAAAATTTCATAGCGCTCATGTTTTCACTGCCTCCGCCTTTTGGCAAAACGGTCAGCTTGATCTGATCTCCAGGAACAATGCGGGTATGGATTACTCCCGGTGTATTATCATTCGTGTTTTTACGAAGCAAGGGGTCGGATACGATTGAATTCCGCAAATACCCTTCCTTATAGCCCTTTCTAATACCTTCATGGATAGCACTTGTAAAATCCCCGCCTTGAATGTGAACATCTTGACCTACATCTGCATAAACCACAGTTAGCCCAGTATCATGACAATAAGGACGGTCTTCCGTAGCCGCTAATTGAGCGTTCTCAATCAATTGATCAAGGATGCTTTTGCCTAATGGCGATTCCTCTGTCTCACTTGCTCTTTTAAACCCGTCTAATATATCTTGGGGCAAATAATAACAGGCCTCCCAGCACATCACTGCAATGGTATCGCGAATTTGATCCGTATGGATAACCCTCATATATATTCCCTTCCCTTCCATGGCTGTTTTTCAAACATCTGGATTACCGTCGTAAAAAGTTCATATTTTCCATTCTGATGAATCACACTGTACTCCTTCTATCGTAAGCGCCTTCATCACTCTTTAATTTTAGCACAGCCCTGTAATACAAGAACGATATTTATTGCGGTTAATGATCCTTTCTATGCAATACTTGCTATCGATTTTTCTTTTAGGGCTGCAAAACAATTTGAATAACCCCCTGCATTGTCATAATCGGCCTAGGTTTGGTTCAGTAACTGGATGATTTTCCCTTCAGGCTTTTATACATTTCCGGGATATGCTAAAAAAGTCGAAATTATGGAGGTTACTATGAAAAAAACAGCGATCTTCCTCACATTAATAATATTGTCCCTGCTCGCTCCAACCTTGCTCCCAGCCTCATCAATGGCTAGTGAGCAGCCGCTGTTTAGTTTCGTCGTGCTCAGTGATATTCATATTCAGTCTTGGGATAAGCAATCCCACCTTATGCTGAAAACAGCTCTAAGCGATATCCAAACGTTCTCCCCTGAAGCAGCTGCGCTTATTATGAACGGAGACTTGACCAACGGAATGCCAGAAGACTACAGACAGCTGAGCGATATGCTTAAGCAGCTTGCTCATCCGCCTGCTCTCTATTCTTCTATAGGAAACCATGAATTTTATAAAGCATGGGTTAACGCTTCGGGCAGATGGAGTGCCGAAACTTTTCCAAACGGTGAAACCGAGCATGCCTCCATTAACAGGTTTCTGCAATTCACAGGGGAAAGCAGCGTTTATTACGAAAAAGTAGTTCATGGCCATCACTTTCTGTTTCTCGGCTCTGAAAAATACTTGCAATCAAACCCTAATAAGTCGGAAGCCGCTTATTTATCTCCTGCACAGCTCAGCTGGCTTCGTCAAACATTAGAGCATGCACGACTGGCTTCTGCGGAAATTGATAAGCCTATTTTCGTTTTTCTGCACCAACCGCTTAGCGAGACGGTTGCCGGCTCCGAATGCTGCGTTGATAACCAGGCGGTTGTGCAGGATCAGGAGCTTAGAAGCATTTTATCCGCCTATCCCCAAGTCATTTTGTTTTCTAGCCATACCCATATGACTCTGCAGCTGTCAAAAACAATGATCCAAGATCATTTTACAATGGTAAGTACGTCTTCCGTTCGACAGCCATGGACCAAGGATAGCCGCCGCGGCAGCTACAAGGCTATCGATTCAGGAGCAAGCGAAGGGCTGTACGTCGAGGTTTTCACTAATAAAGTACAAATTAAAGGACGTGATTTCTATAAGCATAAATGGCTTACTCAAGCACAGTTTACTATTTCATTTCCAGTTTTATGGAACTACCTGTCCCTATGGGCCCTGCCGCTGGTGTATGAGGCATCTCCAATATTATTTTCGTCCCCCGCTCCAGCTCACTTTCGATTCGCAATCCATACTCATCTCCGAACACCATCTGAATCCGGCGGTGTACGTTAAGGATACCGATCCCGCCTTTTCTTCCTTTCTCATCAATCTCTCCGTCAGCTAACCTATTCGAGTTGACTTGCTCCTGCAAACGGATAAGCTTATCTTGTGCGATACCGATCCCATTGTCCTCCACGCTAATCCAGAAAACCTTCTCATCCATGCCTCCATCAATCTTAATCGTATGGTAATCCTCCAGCCCATCAGGAAACGCGTGCTGGAATGCATTTTCCACTAAAGGCTGCAGCGTAAGTCGAACCATCTTTTGCAATAAAAGCTTCGGACTAACCGCAACATCAATTTCGAACTCCCGGTTGATCCGATGACGCAGCACAATCAGAAAGTACATAACATGTTTTAGCTCGTTAGCTACAGTAATTTCTTCCAAATTTGTTTGAACCGAATACCTCAGCATGTAGGCAAGCGCCTTTACTATTTCAGTAATTTCCTCGGATTCGCGAATAGATGCATAGCAAACAATAACCTCCAATGTGTTATACAAAAAATGCGGATTAATTTGCAGCTGCAAGGACTGGAACTCCGCTCGCTGCCTCTCCAACTGGATTTCCTGATTTTTCAAATCCGCTTGGTATGCCTTTTCTACCAGCTCCGACAGCCGATTGACCATTAAATTATAGCGCATCATCAGCTCAACAATCTCATCAATATGCTTGGGCAGCGGAATGATCGCCCAATTCCCCTTCTCCGTCTCCCGCATCCCTTGCTTCAAAATTTTGATCGGACCAGTAATAGAACGCCCGAATTGATAAGCTAATCCCAGAGCAAACAATAACGTGAATAAACCGACAATAATGGTTGTCGACCTGATGTTCTCGACCGGCTTGCGCTGTTCGTCTAGTGGCATCGATACAACCAGGCTCCAACCTGAATAATCAGATTTCCTTGACATATAGACCCGCTGCTCACCGCTGCTATCATCTGTGAACATCGAAGAGCCCGCCTCAATGATCTTCTGTCTTAAATCATTGTTCGTGATGGTTCCTACTTGATCCGATTGTGGATGGTAAACGGTACGCCCTTTGTCATCCATGATGAAAAAGTAGCCGTTCGGGCCAAGCTCAATTCCTTTCCATAATGAAGACAGATCTGCAGAACGGATTTCTATGGCCAGCACTCCTTGCGGCGATGGATCGGAGAGCCCCCTGGTTTGCCTTACCAAAGTCAACATTTGGTTCGATTGATTGCTCATAATACTATGATTTAAAATTCCTAATTGTCCGTTTTCCTTTGTGTTTTCCCTGAAATAATCCAATTGTTCCTGTGTTTGCGCGGCTGTAAAGGACGGCTGATCCGGCACCTCATTATAATAATACACAGCGTTCCCGTTAAAGCTGATCACATAGATAGCGGCAATCTCGGGGTTGCGGATAAACAGCGAATCCACACCTATTTCCTTGATTTGCTTACGGTATTCGTAAAACTCGTACTCATGCAGATTGCGCGGACGATCAATGAATTGCTTCAGCTCGCGAATGGTTAACAACGAAACAATGGAGCGTGAATAAGCTTTAAGATACAGATCGGTATGATTAACAGCATTGGTAACGATTTGATTCATTTGGTTTTGTACCAGAATGTCTAATTCCTGAGTAGAAGTACGGTAGGAAAATATGCCGACACTCGCCAATGAAACAACGATGACGATAAAAAAGTAAATATACAGTTTGCGGTATAAGCTTCTCTTTTTCATTTATCGGATACCTATGCCGTACCGATATTCGGAAGGCGAGACACCTACAATTTTTTTGAACGTTTTGGTGAAATGCGGGTAATCTTCGTAGCCTACCTCCAAAGCGACATCGACAATACGAATATGCGGGATTGCCAACAGCTCCTTTGCCTTTTCCATTCGCTTATGGATCCGGTAGTGTACGAAGGTCACTTGAGTCGTCTTTTTAAAAAGCGCGCTGAAATAGGTTGGTGTCAAGCCGACCATCATGGCCACCTGATCGAGTGAGATTTCCTGGGATAAGCGGCTATCGATATAAGCTCTGGCTTCCTCCATCGGATCTTTGAAATTGCCGTTCCGTATCGCAAGCAGATCAGTCGCCAGCTGCTTGAGCTGGAATTCAAAAATGTCTAAAGCTTCCTTCACACTGCTTGCTGCCACATCCGTCTTGGCAAGATACGGTGAGAAACGCCGCGTCTGAAAACGTTTTATTAACAAAACTAAGCAGTCCTGCAGCAGCTCATTGGTTTGTGCTAACGTCATACCAGACGACAAGACGGTTGTCCTCCATTGACCGGTCAACCGCTCCAGCTCATCCATTTGCAGCGACCAAATACTTTGCTCCATCCGGTCAACCCACTCCGCATATAAGGATACGGACACGTACCCCCGCACTATTTTGCGCGTTAATTTATCAAGCACCTCATGAATATCTGATTTTGTAACCGGTTTCAACAAGTAATGCTTCACACCGTAATCCATACATTTCTGTGCATATTCAAAATCATTATAGCCTGATATAACAACGGTTTGGATATGTTCATATTGCTCATGTATCGACTGGCACAAGCTTAATCCGTCCATTTTGGGCATTCGGATATCCGTTAGTACAATGTCAGGCGACAGCTCGGCGATCAGCTTTAAGGCTTCATGTCCATTCATCGCTGTCCGGATTCCTTTGAAGGCGGGTGTATAGGTTTGCACCATTTTAATAAGCCCTAAACTAATAATCGGTTCATCGTCTACAATGAGTATTTGCATAAAAATACAACCCCCTTCAACCATTCCATGTACATCATCGCTCTTGGCTTGATCATACTGCCTTGGGCAATTTTCTACAATAGAAATAGGTATTCGGGAGTTGTGTTTTTTTATGATTATTTTCCAGAAAGATCGTAAGCTCCGTCCTTTTTATTAAAACGGTCCGTTGCTTCCTTAATGATTTCGTTGCCGCCCTTGCTCTTGTACTCCTCAATGACTTTAGGCCAGTCGGAGATCGGCTCCTTGCCATAAATCATTTTGACCATATGATCAATGATTAATTTGGGTCCAACATCCTGCTGTGGAGTGGCCAGATCAGGGAATTTAGCAAAGCTGCTTAGCTCTGGATTGAACCCTATACCTGGCAGCCCTTCTTTGGCCAATACTTCGTCAAACGCCTTCAACGTATCCCTTCCATTATCATCCATCTCTAATCTAACCTTGTTGTAGGTGGAGTCCTGAGCTCCCCACAAAGTGCTACGGAAGCCTTCCTCCTCGTTTTCTTCCTTCGTCTTAGGAAATTTGTAGTTCACCTTGCCGTTCTCCATTGTATACGTATCCCCCTCGATTCCGAAGGTGAAAAATTTAGCCGCTTCATCCGTTGCCATCCAGTCGAAATACTTCACAATGCCGATAGCCGTATCGGGCTTAACATTTTTATTGATATAGAAGGAACGGACAACAGGTGTATAAAAGAAGTAGCCCCCTTTGCCCTCAGGACCTTTAGGCGATGGGATGATATCTACTTTGGCTGAAGGCAGCACCTGCTGGTTATTAACCCGGAAGCCTACAAGCCCTGCGGCATTGGCAGACCATATACCCGCTTTGCCTCCGCTGATGTTCTTTGTATAGTCGGTTGAGGAGATGGTCGCAAAGTCTTTGGCAATCAGACCCTCATCGTACATTGTCTTGTAAACTTGAAGCGCCTTCTGCATATTCTCCGAGTCAAAAAATTTCGGGACTACCTGTCCATTTTGCAGTTCGAATTGATCCTTGTAAGGCAGGACGTCGAAAGCCCCAAGAATCGTATCCGCATATTTGAAATTCTCCCGCATTTGATACGGATTCTCCACGCCCAGCTTTTTAAATGCCCTTAGAACATTCAAAAATTCATCTACGGTTTTAGGCGCCGCCAAGCCAGTCTTCTCCAACAAATCCGTTCGGACAAAAGTCCCACGCCGTGAAGGATTGTTCAAATAGTCGGGGATGCCATAAATTTTCCCTTTATACGATACTGCCTCCCACGCGGTTTTTGGAATTTTTTTCATCAGATTAGGCCCATACTGCTTCAGAAGGTCATCGAGTGGAATGAACACTCCGGCTTCAACGGAACCCGACATCGCCTTATTCGAAGGCGTACCGATATTACCTACTACATCTGGTATATCATTACCGGCGAACATGACACTCATTTTGGTTTCTTCGATAACCTTCACATCCAGAACCGTATTGGACAGCTCCCCTAGCTTCTTCACCCATTTATCGTTATTGAGATCCGGAATTCGGGTATGGTAGCCTGTATTTACTGTCGTTGGAAAGGTGATCGAAAATTTCGTAGGCCCTTTATTAGCAGCCGCCGCAGGCGCTTCAGCAGCAGGTGCTTGATTACCGCCAGAACAGGCAGCGAGACTGCTAACTGCTAATACTGCAACCAAAGAACCGCAGATTGCTTTTTTATTCCTCATGGATACCCCTTCTTTCAGCAAAATGTATGCGCTGTCATCCGTTTGTTGACTAAATGACAAACCGCTATTACTGCTAATCTTAACGTAAGCAAGAATAGCATCAAATTGGGAATTTTATGTTGATATGTTATATTTTATGATTTCACAGAACCAACGAGTAAACCTTGAATGAAGTGCTTTTGTAAAAAAGGATAGACCAGCATTATCGGCAATGTAGCTACAACAATAACAGCCATTTTGATTCCTTCGGGAGATAGCTGGGCAATGAGCTCGGAGCTGATATCGGATTGTCCGTAATTATCCGTAAATACAATCTCCCTCAACCTTACCTGCAAAGGAAGAAGGGTCCGGTTGCTAATGTAATAAATCGCAGCTGAGTAGGCGTTCCAGTTGGAAACCGCATAAATAATTCCCATCGTAGCCATCGCCGGCTTGGATAATGGCAGGATGATATTCCATATGAGCCGCAGCTCGCCGCAGCCGTCTATTTTCCCCGAATCGAGCAGCTCACTTGGCAAATTCATAAAGAAGGAGCGCATAACAAATAAATTAAAAGCACTGATCGCCGTGGGCAGCATCAATGCCCATAATGAATTTAGCAGCCCAAGCTGTTTGATTAATAAATAATTGGGAATGAGGGGCGCGTGAAAAATAAGTGTAACCAAAATAAGAATGAGGATGATTTTTCGCCCATTATAATCCGGTCTGGATAAAGGATAAGCAAGCGACGCCGTTGCCGTCAAGTTAATAAGCGTACCGAAGCCAGCAATAATGACACTATTGCGAAACGCATACCACATCGAACTATCCGCCAAAATAACCTTATAGTTACCGATAGTAGGGTCAACCGGCCAAAAGGACACTTTTCCGCTGTTAATGGCTGCATTGCTGCTGAGCGATTGCGCTATAACATGCACGATCGGAAGCATCATGCTCAGGCCAATCAAGATCATAAATATAATGTTAAACTTTTGAAAGCTTCGTTCCGCTCTGCTAATGATCAATATGCTCACCTCCCAAGCATTCTTAATATAGACCTTCACCGTTCACTTTCTTACTCAACGTATTTCCTATGGCGATAAGCATAAACCCGACCAATGACTTGAACAGCCCGATAGCTGTTGTATAGCTGTATTGCCGGTCCACTAAACCCGCACGAAACACATAGGTATCAATAATTTCTCCATTCTCGCTGTTCAAAGGATTCAAAAATATGAAAACCCTTTCAAAACCGAAATCCAAAAAATTTCCGATATGCAGCAGAAACAGAATTGTAATGGTCGACATTATGCTCGGTATTGTAATCGAAATAGTCTGTCTCAGACGCCCTGCCCCATCAATAACCGCAGCCTCATACAAATCCGGATTTATTCCGGCTATGGCAGCCAAATATATAATGGTCCCCCAGCCGCTATCCTTCCAGACTCCAGCTCCTACAAGAATACTTCGTATATATTCATTATCTCCCAGGAAATAGATCGGTTCGATTCCGAACGTCCCTATTACATGATTGACGAATCCGGTTGTCGGTGAAAGCAAGCCTACTAGTATCCCGCCTACAATTACCCACGACAGGAAATGCGGCATATACACAACCGTCTGCACCACGCGTTTGAATATAACGATTCGGAGCTCATTTAAGAGCAAAGCCAATATAATAGGTACAGGAAATGCGAACACCAAATCATAAAAGCCAATCAAAATCGTATTTCTCAGTATAGTCAGAAATTCATCGTAAGCGAACATTCGTCTAAAATGCTCAAGACCGGCCCAAGGACTGCCAGATATTCCCTTAAAAATGTTATAATTCTGAAAAGCGATGACCGAGCCCATTAACGGAATATATCTGAAAATAATAAAGTAAAATATACCCGGAATTGAAATCAAATAAAGCACCCAGTTTTTCGGCAGCACTATCGGCTTCTTGGGCATACGGGCTGTTAACCCGTATGCGGTTTGCTTTGTTGCCTCTGTTTTATTCCCCATATATTTCCTCACTTTCCAGCTTCATCTTCCTTATATAATCATACGTTGGAGAAACTCATGAATCCATGGAAATAGTTGCAGACGGATTGTGTTTTTTTATGTTGCAAAACCATACCTTTGTGCCGCGCTTGTATACAGCCATGCTTCTGCAAGCTGGAGTGCAGTATCCCGATCCAACCAGCCGGCTTCGATCTGCCCATACAAATATTCACCCATTAGCCGCTTAACGAGTAATATTTTCCCGTAGCTCCATTCGATACATCTCGCATCCGAGGCAATTAGCGAGCATTTAATGCCAGGCAGCGCTTCTGAACGGTATTGCATGCAGTCACGATAAGTGCTCGCGCGGAAATTAAACCACCACAATCCTCCCAGATGAACATTGGGGAAGTTCCATGCAGCCTGAACGACATCGAGGTTGTTCATTTCCGAAGCCACAACTAACTCAAACTTGCAGCTGTACCTTTCAAAAAGTCCGGTTAGCTTGAGAATGCGCGCAGGATCATTAACTGGAACCGCTGTCCCGCACCAGGAACGTTCTACGCCAAGGAATAATTGCAGAAACATTCCCTTACCTTCAAGCTCTTCACAAATCTTATGCAGCAACTTCATCATGATCTGATCTTTGGTCATGCCGCTTGTTAACGGATACGTTTCATTAGCTCTGGCCTCATACTCAGGTAGGGTAGTCATTATACCTGTGCAGCCCAGCTGCCGATAATCTTCCAGCAGCTTGCCAATTACTCCGGCAACTTCTTCAAAGGCAGAAGAAGGATCTTCGGCTTGCTGAATGTCATTGACCCATCCGCCCAATCTTCCGTCAATACGAGGAATGAGCAGCGCGTTACGATCCATTCCCTGAAATTCCGCATGCTCTGGAATATTGACGACAAATCCGCGGATTTGCAGCTTGTCTGCAACCTGCTGAGCCCAGCCCTCACGCTGGCTTGATTCACGTACAGCAGCATCAGCCCGGCGTACTGCAGCTTCATCCGACAGCTCGATATCATAAAGTGTTTTGAATACATGGGTAACGACCCAATTCATCAAAGTGTTTCTAGTCGCCCGATAAGCGGCAAGAAACTGAATGATCCTTTCTTCCTCCGGCAAATCCATCGCATCCGCTGGATAGCCCGCAGCCTGAAGCTCCCGAAAAAACCAAAAGTAATGGGCTATCTCCCAAAAGTCCTTAGCACACAATCGGTCACCCACCAGATGTGTGTGGGTATCCAATACAGCTAATCCGGCTACCTCATTCATGAATTGTTCCCTTTGCCAAGACATAGGCTCTCATCCTCTCCGTCGGACTCTTTTTAGTTTTCATTTATCCTCTTTTTCATATTAACTAAAAAATGAGCAGAGCTGAATTGAATAAATTATGGTGACTTGTCATCATTTACGCTGTTACACTAAAAAAACGAGGCTATCCAATAAGTCATGGACTTAAAGGACAGACTCGTTCGTATGATGCTGCTAAAGCGCACTTTTTATAAAACCGCCTTATGTAATTCACGATTGCTTGGACTTCCAGCCTCAGGTATTATCTTCCGCCCTTTTCCATGCGGGATACATACCGGCGTACCGAAAAGCATATCCGTTCCGATCTCACATTCCATACCGTATACCTCACGAATCATCTCCTTGGTTACGATAGTCTCCGGTAATCCCTGAGAATGAATCCCTTTGTTATGGACTGCGATAATATGGTGTGCATATCGGCAGGCCAAATTCAAATCATGCAGAACCATCACAATAGTACGCTGTTCATTCTGATTCAAATCATAAAGCAGGTCCAATATTTCCACCTGATGCGCCATATCCAGATAGGTTGTCGGCTCATCCAACAGCAGCACCTCCGTGTCCTGTGCCAACGTCATGGCGATCCATGCCCGTTGGCGCTGCCCTCCTGAGAGCGAGTCTACGTCCCGATCCAATAAGTGCTCCAGATGTGTCACTTGCAGCGCCCTTTTCACTTGAGCTTCGTCCTCTTCAGACCATTGCTGAAATAAGCTTTGATAGGGATAACGCCCCAATCGCACAAGCTGCAGCACGGTTAATCCCTCCGGAAGTACAGGGCCCTGCGGAAGTACAGCCATTTGCTTCGCAACATCCTTGGTGGACAATCGCGAAATATTGCGTCCATTCAAAAGAATGGCGCCCTGAGCAGGCTGAAGGAGCCTTGCAAATGAGCGCAGTAATGTGGATTTCCCGCATCCGTTGCTCCCGATCAGAATGCTTATTTGACCCTGCGGAATTTGCAAATTCAGCTGGTTGATGATGGTTGTATCCCCATAGCATAACGTCAGCTGCTGCGCGGATAAAGTATAATCCGTCATGCTTACCTCTCCTTTCTGTCTCGCTGCCATGCTGAGCTCTATACTACACTTGCTTTTTCTTCACCTTGATCAACATGTATAAAAAGAACGGCGCTCCTAGAACAGCCGTAAAGACCCCTGCCGGAATATCCTTCGGCGCAAATAATGTACGGCCAACGAGATCTGCTGTAACGAGAAGGATGGCTCCGACGGCAGCCGAGCAGACCAGGAGGACTCCATGGGAGCCGCCTACCAGCCTGCGGGAAATATGCGGAGCCATCAAGCCGACAAAGCCGATCCCGCCAACAAAAGCAACTGCAGATCCGGCAAGTCCTGCCGCCGTAAATATAAGCGCAAATCGCTGGAGTTGGATACGTCCGCCTAACAATACGGGCAGTTCATTGCCAAGCACCTGGATGTTCATCCTCCGTACGAGGATGAACAAGATCGGCAGAAACAACAAAAACCAGGGAGAGAAAAACTTAACCGTATTCCAGTTGGCGCCGTAAACGGTTCCCGTTATCCAGATTTTAGCCTGGCTAAGAACCGCGATAGGGCTGAAAATCATAAATAAAGTTTTTAGAGCCTCCAGAAGCGCAGATACGCCAAGTCCTACCAAAATCATTCGCATGGAAGAAACGCCTTTCTTCCATGCGACTAAATAAATGAATATCGAGACAATTACAGCTCCGGCGAAAGAAAACAACGGCATCCAGAATATGCTCATAGTTTCATTGAAAATGGCCAGAAATAATACAGCCATCATCGCGGCACCACTTGTAATACCGATAATATCCGGGGATGCCAGAGGATTACGGACAACCGCCTGCAAAATCGTTCCAGCCAGTGCCAAAGCCATACCAGCCAAACTAGCCAGAATGATCCTTGGCAGCCTAAAGTTCCAGATGATAGTAGTTTCCATAGCTTCACCATTGGGCCCTCCGAACAAAATTTGCAAAGTTCTTATCGGCGAAATATAGAGGGTTCCGATACCTATGCTTGTTACCATTAGTGCAGCCAAAAACAGCAGGACGGATAAAAGAATCCATATCCCTTTCTTATCAACAATCACAGAGAAACGCAGGCGTCGCGCCCGTATAGCGGCATAACGGTTCATTGCTTCTTCAGCTCCTTTCGGGCCAAATAAATAAAGAAGGGAGCTCCGATGATTGCTGTCATGATCCCTACTGGGACTTCCTTAGGAAAGGCAACGAATCGAGCTGAAATATCGGCTGCGAGCAAAAGACATGCTCCCAGTAAAGCACAATAGGGGATCACCCACCGATAATCAATCCCTACCAGACTGCGAACGATATGAGGGATAACCAAACCAATAAAGCCGATTGGACCTGCCAGAGCTACCGAGCTGCCAGCAAGAAGCACAACAATCAGAAGGGTGAAAAGCTTGACTCTGAAAGTATTCTGGCCAAGACCTTTAGCCACATCCTCGCCAACTGAAATAACGTTCATCGCTTGACCAAGAAATAGAGCGCATATGAAGCCTAGTGATATAAAGGGAAGCACCGGCAAAATTACATCCAGCTTGCGCCCGTCTACCGAACCTGCCAGCCACAGGAAAATATTGTCCAGTACACCCTCATTGGTTACGAGGATAGCCGTAGTGAATGAAGTAAACAGCGCTGACATGGTTGCTCCAGCCAAATTCAGCTTAAGAGGTGTCAATCCTTCGAAGCCAACGGAGCTGACCATATATACAGAGACGGCCGCTACTGCTGCTCCCAGTAAGGACATCCAAATAAATTCGCTCTGTGAGGTCAACGAAAACACTGAAAAACCGGCTACGATAAAAAATCCGGCTCCTGCATTAACTCCCAATATACCGGGAGAAGCCAGCGGATTTCTCGTCAAAGCCTGCATCAATGCACCCGCAATGGCCAGAGCTCCTCCAACAAGTGCCCCGACAATTGCTCGTGGCAATCGAATATCACGAATAATAACATGTTCGTTGCTGCCGTTAAATGCCATGTAGGCATCGTGGAAAGTTGACCATGTCGTATTCGTATATCCATTTACATTGCTCGCAAGGAACAACAATACGGTTAAGCATAAGCAGGCAATAAATCCCGTTAATTTGGCTAAATTGCTATGAAGTATCATCTTTTAAACCCTTCTTAATAAACGAAATTCAAACCCGCATCCGGAATTCCCGAGCAGGATGCGGGTTTGCAGAGCTTGAGCTATTTCTATAAGCCTATTTCAGTAAATGTTTCGCTAACTCATCTACCAATAAATTGGCCGACAGGATGCCACCGGACGAATTCCATACTCCGTCATTTACTTTGATGGCTTTGCCTTTTTTAACAACGTCCAGGTTCTTCCAAAGCGTTTCTTCCTGCCACGTCTTTTCTGTTTTGGTTGTTAATCCTTTATCATCTTCCAAAGTAAAGTAGAACATAATATCCCCATCCGCATCTGGAATCCGTTCCTTGCCGATAATATCAGCGAATGTAGGCTTATCCTGAGCAGCAGGCCGCTTCAGACCGATTTGCTTAAGGATGCCTCCGGCAAACGTATCTTGATAGTAGAGACGAACCTTATCATCCAAATAAAAGCGCAACAAAGATACCTTGGTATTGATTTTGTCTCCCAGCTTTGCTTGAAGGTCTTTTACCTTGCTCTCAAAGGCTGCCAGCTGCTTATCGCCTTCTTCTTTTTTGTTAAGTGCTTCGGCATATGTTTTGAAGTTGATCAATGAGTCCGAATTAGTACGCTCTGAGAAAATGGTAGGTGCTATACTAGTAAGCTGTTGGTAAATTTTCTCCTGGCGAAGCTTATTACCAATAATCAAATCCGGTTTCAAGGCTGCAATAGCTTCCAGGTTCGGTTGATTCTCGTCCCCGACAATTTGTACCCCTTCCAATTTATCCTTCAAATGGTCATAATAAGGTTGAGTTCCCCAAGCTTTGACCATGCCAACGGGCTTGATTCCTAATGCCAAGGAAGCTTCAACTGCATCATTGACCAATATAACGACTCTTTTCGGATTCCCTTTGACCGTAGTTTCCCCCATAATATGTTTAACTGTATAGGGCGCGCTTGCTTCCGGCTGCTTGGCTGTCTCAGCAGGCTTCTGCGCGGATGCCGGAGCGGTCCCAGCGCTTCCTTGATTGCCAGAGGCTGGCTGTGGATTAGTGGCGGCACTCCCGCATGCAGATAATACCAGGGCCATTATAAATAACAGTAACCCTAATACCGTACTTGTCTTGCGTTTTCGATTCATGTATCTTTCTCTCCCTTTTATAATGATAATGATTCTTGTTATCATCTAACAGTTTAAAGCATGGGTTAACTATCGTCCATGACCTGAAGTATCCGTTTTGTTGTACAATTCTACCTTAAAAAAGAGCGCCCTTATTACGATTCCCATGGAGAGGAGCTGAATGCATTGCCCGTTCAAACGTTTGCCCACATGCAACGAACGCTATATTTACTATCATCCATTCGCAAGTTCAAGCGCTTGAATACCTTCACCATTCAGCGTAGAACAGTTCCTGTACCCATGCTTTGTTTCATTGCGAAAGGGAAAGGGACTTTGACCGTTAATGATGCCACTTATTCAGTGGAGCCTCTCCAACTCTTCTACTTCGCTCCGGGGATGACCCTGGAGGCGGCTTCGCTCGGCAAGGAGCTCGAATATTACGTCATTATTATTGAAACCGTAGCGGCAGTTAAGCGAAAGAATCGCTGGAAACTTCAGAGCGCAATCGGGTTGCTTCACAGCCTGCCTGCCGGTCGTTTATATATTCAGGATGCCAAGCAGCTGCTTCAAAGAATAGACGAGCTTTACATTTCAGTAAAAGACCGAACCGTATCGAATCTTACGGATCCGGATTTGCAGCTGCAATCGCTCATCGATCTCATTGCAAGAGCTATCCGGCAAGAACCTTCAGACGGGGCTCAGAGCAATGGAATTGATTCCTGCATCACTTATATGCACCAACACTTTCATGAGAAAATAACACGGGAGACGCTGGCCGAAATTGCCAAGCTCACACCGAATGCCTTCTGCCGCAGTTTCAAACGGCAAACCGGAAGCAATCCAACTGATTATTTAAACATGATTCGCATCAATCAAGCCAAAAGCCGGTTAACGCCGGATTGCTCTATTAAAGATGTCGCTGTCACAATCGGATACGGCAGCGAATACTATTTTAGCCGAATATTTAAAGAGTCTGTCGGGATTTCCCCCTCCCTCTTTATTAAAAGAGAAAGGTTGAAGGTAGCTGCAGCCTCCCGTACTTGCTTTCATGACAACCTTGCTTCTATCGGCATGCCTGCGGCAGTTGGGGTGGATTGCTACAGATATCCTTGGATGGATGATGCCGAATATAATCGCAGGTTAACCTCGCAGCTTGAACAATTGCGGCTTGTAAAGCCTGATTTGATTATCGGCGATTATTTTCATCAACCACTCTATGAGTCATTGAAGCAAATCGCCCCTACAGTCATTCTGGATCATCACCTGGACTGGCGTACTATACATATGAAAATTGCCGAACTCGTTGGACGAGAAAAAGAAGCCTTCCAAACGTTCCATCAATTAGATGAAAGAACTTGGGAGGCTCGAAATCAATTAAGTAAAGCTATGGGAAATGAACGTGTAACATTCCTGCAGATAATACCCCAGGGGATAAGAATTCAAGGTGCCGTCAATCATCCATTAAATGAACTGCTATACTCAGAGCTTGGACTTCATCCAGGCAGCGCCGTTCCACCTAATAAAATGAGGGATGAAATACTACCGGAGCAATTTCCAAACATGGAGTCCGAGCATCTCTTTATTAGCAAGTACATCGGTCATCCGGATGTTGAAGCTGTATTATCCAAGCTTCAGCTAACCCCTTCATGGAAAACCATACATGCATTAACTGATAATAAAACTTATTTCACTCCAAATTGGCTGCAAACCAGTTGGACGCCATTAGGAAGAAATCAGATCATTACTACTATGGTCAACCTGCTGTTGCACTGATTCATTTATTTAGAATTATGATTTGATAGATCCGACCATCATCCCTTTAATGAAATGCTTCTGGAGGAACGGATACACCAGCATAATCGGGATGGTAGCCACAACGATTACTGCCATCTTGAGTCCCTCAGGTGAAACGGACAGCAGCAATTCGGATGATACGTCAGCTGAACCCAAGTTGTCCGTGATTACTATTTCACGCAGCCGTACCTGAAGAGGAATCAAATTTCTGCTGCTGATGTAGTAAATCGCTTGAGAATACATATTCCAGTTACCAACTGCGTACATGATCCCCATCGTCGCCATAACCGGCTTGGATAACGGGAGAACAACACTCCAGATCATACGGAACTCGCCACAGCCGTCCATTTTGGCTGAGTCAAACATCTCCGTCGGCAAATTCATGAAGAAAGACCGCATAACGAACAAGTTATAGGCACTAATGGCGCCTGGAATTATTAGTACCCATAAAGTATCGAGCATATGAAGATTTTTCAGGAGCAAATAATTCGGAATAAGCGGCGCATGGAAAATCATAGTGAACAGCACTAGTAAAAGCGCAGGTTTTCTATAAATATATTCGGCACGGGACAATGGATAGGCCAAGCTTGCCGTTGCGATCAAATTAATCAATGTACCGAACACGGTAATGATGACACTGTTTCGAAAAGAGATCCAAATGGAGGGATCCTTTAGAATCATATGATAATTTTCAAGTGTAAAACCTATAGGCCAAAGCCCAACTGATCCGCTGTTAATCGAAACTGCATTACTGAAAGATTGTGCAATTACATTTATGATTGGAAGAATCATAGTGAGTCCGATAACAAGCAGAAAAACCATATTAAATAGCTGGAACGCGCGCTGTCCTTTAGTTAAAATCACGTTTCTTGCCTCCTTTTGACTGAAATTAAGTTAGTATAGACCGTTTCCGGTTGCTTTTTTACTTAGTGCATTACCAAACATTATTAGCAATAAACCAATGACCGATTTAAAAAGCCCGATTGCTGTTGTATAGCTATACTGACGATCCAGAAGACCGGCACGATACACGTAAGTATCCAGGATTTGACCATTCTCACTGTTCAGCGAATTTAAAAATACATAAACCCGTTCAAACCCGAAATCCAAAAAGCTTCCAATGTGCAGCAGGAACAAGATTGTGATTGTAGGAAGAATTGTGGGCAGTGTAATGGATACCACCTGACGAAACTTGCCTGCTCCATCGATTTCCGCCGCCTCATAAAGATCCGGATTAATACCTGCTATAGCAGCCAAATAAATGATTGTTCCCCATCCGCTATCCTTCCAAATGCCTGAGCTAATCAGAATCGAACGAATATAGCTGTTTTCCCCGAGAAAATAAATAGGTTCAATATTAAAAAAGCCCAGTATGTGGTTAATGATCCCTGTAGTCGGAGAAAGCAAACCGATGATAATCCCGCCGACAATAACCCATGAAAGGAAATGCGGCATGTAAATGATGGTCTGTAAAGCTCTTTTATAGCCATTGAAACGAATTTCATTTAACAGAAGCGCTAGCAGAATCGGTATCGGAAATGCAAACACCAGATCATACATCCCGATCAGCAATGTATTTTTTAGAATGACGAGGAATTCTTCATAGGCGAACATCCGTTTAAAATGCTCAAAACCTACCCACGGACTGCCTGTGACCCCTTTAAAAATATTATAGTTTTGAAAAGCAATCGACGAACCCAGCAAAGGGATATATTTAAAAATGACAAAATAAAAAAGCCCTGGAATAGAAATCAAATATAAAGGCCAGTGTTTAATGACAAACGCTCTTTTTGCCTTCTTCGAAGTAAAGGTGTATACAGCTTGTCCTGAAGTGTCCGTTTTTGATGCCATAATTGTCTTTCCTTTCTTTCCACATAAATGTTTGATGGTCTCATCATACTATGAGCCCCTAGGTGAAACCATGGAGAAACTTCAATTGCACATGTGTTTTTCAACAATAGCGCCACAGAAATGAATGAAAAAACCGGCTTTGTGTACGAGTTACTTTTGTGCATCTGGAGGGATGGATGTGTGATTACGGCCACACATGCCAGTACTGCACCCACGGAAGTGAAGGGCTATGCGGAAGTAATGGTTCCTTTATCGCCTGAAAAGTCCAAAAATCAGAGTGATAAGGGAACAGCCAGTTCCGTTATCACTCTGATTTTGTGCATACATGCTCCAATTCGGCCAACATAACGGAAATCCCACTTCCGCTATCATCCCAGATTGGAGACGGCTGATGGAATAGTGGAACTCTCCGTTCCGTTCAAAATCCTCCAGGGCTCATCTTGCGAAATAAATAGAGTACCCTTGGCAAACTTATATTAGAAAGGACATCTCACTTTAGTGCTGTAAGGCGACCAAACTCTCTTGTATGTTAAAAAACGCCCCCATCCCCACTTACCTAGTGGTTTTGGAAGCGTCTTTGTACATTGCTTTAGGACTGCACTTCTTCGCTGATACACTTTTGGACCAGCCCATTTTTACGGCATGTCCAGACTTCAAATCGGTTCCAGGACGATTCTTTTCAAACACATTAGCATATCGCCATCGAGAGAAGCGGCGCCGAGCTTCAGTACATACTCTCCTGCATGAGGAATACTAAAGCTGCCGATATTAACAATGTCAAAGTCATACCAGCCGCCTGTAGAGCGAATCTGCCCCAGAATATGGGCTACCCTCTCACCTGTACTGCCGGAATAAACAGAAAGCTCGCAGCTGCCTCCAGCTGTCTGCTCATCCGCTCCATATTCTAAAGCTACCTTCCAATGACCTATTCCACTGCTGCGGAATTTCCATGAAGCCTCATCGTCCAAGCTTTTCCAATTAACAAGATTGTCATGATCCTTTTTCCCTGTGTCATAACGTATGGTTGAGCCCGCGATATGAGCATCGAACGCATCGAATCTATTCGGATAGTCCTGTGTGTACAATAGAGAAACCGGACTCGCGTCGCAAGCGCCCGCAAACTCAACGGCAAACACCGGAATGGTCGAAGCCATCAGCTCCTGCGGAACATCGATAACAATGTCCTCTTCGCTCTGACGATGAACAGGCAATGCTCTACGTTCCGTATCTGCTAGCGCATAAGCTTTCAGAACAACATTCCGTAGGCCTGGTACAACCAGCTTCCCGGACTGAGGCCATTCGAAGATATGAAGGTATAAAGTATTGCCTTTTATCGTGCTTCTTCCCCAAGGAGGTTTACCTATCGGACTCTTACGAGTACCGTATACGGCATCACTGTTGATTTGCATCCATGCCCCGATTTGTTCCAGCAATTCCACGGATTTGGGATCAAAGGCTCCATCCCCGGTCGGTCCAACATTAATAACAAAATTGCCGTTCTGGCTAAGTACATCAATCATTTGCTGCAGCACCTCAACCGATGTCTTCCAGTTATGATCGGTAGCTTTATAGCCCCAGGAATCGTTGAAAGTGGCGATGGATTCCCAGTCCTCACGCGGAACCCTTACATGTGGCTGATTATCGGATGAATTGCCGTAATCCCCGTATGGCTCCATCCACACGCGGCGATTTACCAAACAATTCGGTTGTACTCTGCGAACTTGTTCCACGAAGGCTGTCCCCTGTTCAGCTGTAAGCTTATGACCGCAGTCAAACCACATCAAACCAATAGGTCCGTATTTCTCTAACAGCTCCTTTACCTGGGGGAGCGCGAAGCTGCTTAAATAATTCTCATATCGGCTGCGTTTATCTTCATCATCGATCCATGATGCCACATCATCATACGCACCTATATTTGCAGGGTAATCCCATATGTTTCCCTGTGAATCAGGATGATGCCAATCCATTGAATGGGAGTAATAAATACACAGCTTCACTCCTTCCTCACGGCATGCATCTGCCAGCTCACGAAGCGGATCGCGTCCGAATGGCGTCCGCTGAACCATGTTATAATCCGATACATCCGAATCGTACATGGCGAAGCCATCATGATGCTTTGCTGTATATATCAAGTATTGGAGCCCCGCCTGCTTCGCCATTCGAGCCCACTGCCGCGCTTCAAAGCGTTCTGCCCGAAATTCCGCAGCAATTTCTTCATACTCCCGTACCGGAATTTGGGCCCGGAGCATCAAATGCTCCGCATAGGAGGCCTGTACCTCCTGCCCTTTCCAAAAGCCCCCCTGAAGCGAATATAAGCCCCAATGTATAAACAGCCCTACTTTGGCTTCACGCCACCAAGCCATTCGGGCATCTTGATCTGCGCTTACTGTTAGTGCGGGCACGCTTTCTTGTCCACTATGTCCCGCATTATCCATTAAATCCTCTTGTTCATGCATCGGAATTCCTCCTAAGAGTTTCGCTTTAGCGAATCTTTCTTCGTAAGCATATTCTGAGTTTCGCTTTATTGAAATTTGCTTCGCAGCAGCAGCCTATCCTTCAACCGACTACCACCTTCAACCTTCTTTACCTTGATCTGAAGCAGGCATGATCATGATCAGTTTCGTTCCTCTATCCACTTGACTCTCAATCTGCAAGCCGTACTGCTCACCGAACACCATCTGAATTCTTCGGTGAACATTGACAATACCAATGCCGCCAATCCCTTGGGATGAGCCGCTCTCCTTATCAGCAAGCTGGTTAGTGCCTAGCTTCTCACGCAGTTCTTCGAGCTTCGCTTCATGAATTCCAACTCCGTTGTCCTCAACGCTAATCCAGAATGTATCCTTATCCTCGCCAGCATCAATTCGAATATAATGATAATCCTCCACCCCGTCGGCAAAGGCGTGCTGAAATGCATTTTCAATCAACGGCTGCAGCGTCAGCCGAACCATACTATGAAGCAAATAATCGGGATGAATGGCAACATCCACATCAAACTCCCGACCGATACGATGCTTGAGCACTACAAGATAGAACATAACATGCTTCAATTCGTTCGCTACTGTTATTTCTTCCAAATTGGTTTGTACAGAATATCGCAGCATATAGGCAAGCGCTTTGACGATTTCATAAATTTCCTTCGAGTCTCTAATCACCGCATAACAAACAATCGTTTCCAGCGTATTGTATAAAAAGTGAGGGTTGATCTGCAGCTGCAAAGATTGCAGCTCTGCCTTTTGGCGCTCCATCTGACTCTTCTGATCACTCAGCTCGGCTTGGTACACCTTATCGACCAGCTCAGAAAGCCGGGTCACCATCAGATTGTAGCGGCTCATCAGCTCTGTTATCTCATCGCGATGCTCCGGCAGTGGAATGGTGATCCATTTCCCTTGCTCCGTCTGTCGCATAGCGCCCTTCAAGATGCGTATGGGCCCTGTGATAGATCTCCCGAAACGATAGGCTAGCCAGAGAGCGATTCCTAATGTTAAACAGCCGATGACAATCGTCGTTGTCCGGATGGTATCGCTCGGTTTGCGCAGCTCCTCCACCGACATGGAAACGACCAGCCTCCAATTCCCGTAATTAGAGCGGCGGCTCATAAACATCTGCGGCTTATCGTCAATAACCGCTACAAACGCATTAGTGCCCGCCTCCAGCACCTGGCTTTGAATCTGGTCGGGCAAGCTTGCGGCTATCTTGTTTTTATCCGGATGGTACACATATTTTCCATTCTCATCTGCTATGAAGAAGTAACCATTCTCTCCCAGATCAATTCCCTTCCAAAGCTCCGAAAGCTCCGCGGCCCGCAATTCGACTGCAAGAATACCTTTGGGCTCTGTAGAGGAAAGTCCTCGAATCTGCCGAACAAGGGTTACCATCATATTTTGTTGTCCTGACAGGATGCTGTGGTTAAGTACACTCAAGCTTCCTTGACTGTCCGTATTGGCTCTGTAAAATTCCAGCTGCTGTTGAATTTGCTGCTTGTTGAAGGATTCGCCAATCGAATCATTATAAAAATACATTGCATTATTATCAGCGCTTATCATGAAAATATCAGCAATCTCCGGATTGCGGGCAAATGCAGGCTCAATAAGAAGCTCCTTCATGAGCTTCCGCAGCTCATAATAGGGATAACCCGTTTCTCCCTGGGGGAGATCAATGAACCGTTTGACGTAGTTACTATTCAATAACGACACCATAGACCGCTCATAATTGCGAATATACAGGTCTGTATGGTGTACTGCATTGCCAACCACCTGCGACAGCTGCTTCTCCACAATTTGGTCAAGCTCCCTGGAAGAGGTCCAGTATGAAAAAATACCAACGCTGGTCAAAGAAATCATAATGACAATCAAATAGGAAAGAAACAGCTTCGGGTATAAATTAAGCTTTTTCATTTGATCCCCAACGAAGCGCGATATTCGGACGGCGAAATGCCAAAGATTTTCTTAAAAGTTTTTGTAAAATGCGGATAATCGTCATACCCTACCTCTGCCGCGATATCCACAGTACGCTTATGGGGAATGGCCAGCAGCTCACGGGCCTTGTCCATTCTTTTATTAATGCGGTAACTGACGAATGTTTCACTGCTCATTTTTTTGAACAACGTGCTGAAATAATTCGGCGTAATACCTATCATATCCGCCACTTCCTTTAAGGAAATATCAACGGACAAATTGTTGTCAATGTAAGCCTTGGCTTCCTCCATCGGATCCTTATAGTTGCCCCGGCGCACAGCCATAATATCCGTCAAAACCGTTTGCAGCCGTTCCTCAAATTCCTTAAACAGATCCGCTTTGCCGGAAGCCTTGAAGCCTTCAGCCAGATCAATGTTCAGAGGGCGGTTCTTCTCTTGAAACTGCTTTTGCAGCAGTACTGCTGCATCCTGCAGCTGATCCTTCAACTGCGGAGCAGATAAATGTGAGCAATGCTCTCTCCACTCAACCATAATTTTGGCCATTTCGTCTTCTTGAAGTGACCAAATACTGTGCTCTATCCGTTCAACCCACTCCACATAGAGGGATACCGGAATGTAACCCTGGGATTGGGTTTTCCTGATGATGTTGAATACATCATGTAAATCCGGCGGTGTAACGGGTTTTAGCAAATAGTGCTTAACGCCATACGACAGGCATTTTTGTGCATAATCAAAATCACTATAACCCGAGACAACAACCATCAGAATATGGGGATAGTTTTCATATACTTTCCGGCAAAGCTCCAAGCCGTCCATTTTGGGCATACGGATATCAGTCAGCAGCAGGTCGGGTTCAAACTGAATAATTCGCTCCAGTGCGTCAACACCGTTTACAGCGGTTTCGATTTGTTGGAATTTAGGCTCATAGCTTTGCGCCATCATCATCAAGCCGCTGCGAATTACCGGTTCATCATCTACAATTAACAATCTCATGTTGTCCCAAGCCTCCACCCTTCACGTTTGTCACTTAATTATAGAAACGTGCTCACATAGCCAATACCTTCTAATTATACGCTCAAAAAAAGGATTTGTCCGCTTGCAGGAACAAACCCTTTTTCCAATCTTTGAACTAGCTGATGTTTTTAGTAACGATGGCTCCATTGCCTTTCTTGTAACGCTCAGTAGCTTCTTTCAGAATATCGTTGCCGCCTTTATTTTTGTATTCCTCGATTACTTTCGGCCAGTCTGAGATTGGCTCCTTGCCGTAGATCATTTTGACCATATGGTCGATGATTAATTTAGGTCCTACATCGTCGCCTTGAGGTGCAACATCCGGATATTTCGAGTACGCTTCAAGTGCCGGTACGAAACGGATGGAACCTAAACCTTCCTTGGAAACAACGGTATCAAAATATTTGATCATGTCGCGCCCGTCTTCTGTCATCTCTTCTTTGGCTTTATTGTATACGGTATCGTGTACAAACCAGAACATACCGCGGAATTGGTCCTCTTCAATTGCCTCAGTTGCTGTCGGAGGCGTGAATTTGACTTTGCCATTCTCCATTGTATAAGTCTCGCCTTCAATTCCGAATGAGAAATATTTCTCAGCTTCAGGTGTTAGCATCCATTCGAAAAATTGAATAATCCGGATCGCTTTTTCCTTCGAAACTTTATTATTAATGTAATAAGAAGTATTAATGCTGGAGTAGAGCAAATGTCCGCCGAAATTTTCCGGTCCACGAGGAGATGGAATAATTTCGATCTTCCCATCCGCTACCAAGTTCTTCAATTTGCTTCTATAACCTGCCAACCCTTGAGCATTGGCCGACCACATACCTACCTTGCCCGCTTCAATGTTTTTGTTATAATCCGATGAGCTGATAGACGCAAAGTCTTTCGGGATCAAGCCTTCATCAAACATTGTTTTGAAGGTTTGAAGCGCTTTGGTCATATTCTCCACATCAAAGAATTTAGGTACTACCTGATCGTCCTTTACTTCAAACTGAGCAGGAAGCACATCATAGGCCCCCAGGATAGTGTCTGCATACTTGAAGTTTTCACGCATTTGGTAAGGGTTCTCAACCCCATTTGCTTTAAGTGCTCTCATAACCTTCAAAAAATCATCAACAGTTTTCGGTGCTGGAAGCCCTGTTTTGGCAAGCAGATCCGTTCTGATGAAGGTTGCCCGGCGAGAAGGATTGGAAAGCCACGATGGAATTCCGTAAATTTTCCCGTTGAAACTCGTTTCCTGCCACGCTTCCTTTGGGACCGCTTTCATTATGTTTGGAGCATATTGCTTGAGCAAATCGTCCAAAGGCATGAAAACTCCAGCTTCTACGGATCCGGACATCCCCTTGGTAGTAGCGCCGCCAACATTCTGGACTACATCAGGTATGTCGTTGGAAGCAAACATGAGCGACATTTTTTGGTCAAAATCTTTCAAAGGGATCATACGAAGATCAAGATCTACTTTTGAAAGCTCCTCCAGCTTATTCACCCATTTTTCCTTGTTAACATCCGCTGTTTTCTCAGCATATTTGAATCCGCTTGTGGTCATTGACATGGAGAACTTTTGTACTTCATCTTGTTTGGCTGCGCCGCCAGACTTTTGATTCGTTTCTCCACCGCAACCCGCAACTGTGCCAGCTGTCAAAGCGAAGGCCAATGTGACAACCATCCCTTTTTTCATTAGTTTCTGCCCCATTCTCTATCGAAATTATCCGTTGTGTTGGATATATACACATCTTACCCTTCCTTTGTTCGATCAGGAATGTGTTTTTTACCAATCATGTTGTGTTTGTGTTAACACAATACCTTATTTATCATTCCACCAAGTCCCTCCTTTTAATAATCTTGGACATAAAAAAGAACAGCTTTTGTCATAACAGTTTGACAAAAGCTATCCTCATTTGCAAGATGATAGTAATTATTGCATGATGCAGCCAGCGCTTAGCGCATGAAATTTCCACCATTGATTTCGAAAGTTTCTCCTGTAATAAACGAGCTGTAAGAGGAAGCAAAATAAGCTACAATGCCGCTGATATCCTGTGGTACTCCACTGCGTCCAAGCGGAATGCCTGCAATGGATGCACGTTTGCCTTCTTCTGATGTAAAGGTAGCATGAAACTTCGTTTCCTCAATAAAGCCCGGTGCTATACAATTCACTCGAATGCCATTCGGCGCCAATTCTTTTGCCAGGCTTTTAGTTAATGTAAGAACAGCTCCTTTGGAAGCTGCATAAATGCCGGATCCAGGTCCTCCGCCATTGTGTGCGGCAAGTGAGCTCATATTGATAATCGAACCGGCTCCTCTTGCTTTCATACCAGGAATTGCTGCTTTTGTAACAAACACAGTGGACAACACATTGACGTCCATTATTTCTTTGTACAGCTCATAGGTCATGTTTTCAATGCTGCGTCTTTCTACCAAGTTGCCTGCATTGTTAACGAGAATATCAAGACCGCCGCTGCCGAATGCTTTCTCAGCTTCTGAAACCAATCTTTCAATTTGCTCCAAATCCGTCAAATCCGCTTGTAGAACGACCGCTTCCCCGCCAGCTTTGCGTATTTCATTAGCCGTTTCTTCGGCGCCATCACGATTTCCCAGATAATGAACCACAACTTTGGCACCACAGCCGCCCAATTCCACAGCGATAGCTCGGCCAATGCCTCCCCCGGATCCGGTTACCAATGCTACTTTATTACTCAAATCAATCTTCATTTTGTCATTCCCCTTCCGATTTGTTCTGATTTCGTTCCAATTAGTACTTTCTACAATCCATATCGCTTTTAAAAGTAAGATTTGTTATACTTAACTCCTACAGTACCATAAGATTCGAACTTTTTCAAACATAATTGTACCTTTTCGAACCATTGTAAATATAAGCCGAAATCACGCTTGGAGTTGAGAGACCATGTTATCTGATGTCAGACATACTAAAATTGTAGAGTTTTTAAACAGCACGGGGTCTATAAAAGTTTCTGAAATAAGCAAATCTTTGCAGGTTAGTGAAAAAACAATTCGTGAAGATTTGGAGAAGCTGGAGGAAAAGGGATTTTTGAAAAGGGTTCATGGAGGAGCCGTGCTCATTGATCATTCGGAATCTATGCTGCCCATTCACAAGAGAAGAACGAGACAATACGGGGAAAAGGAACAGATTGCCGCTGCTGCTTACAAGCTCATAGAGGATGGGCAGGTCGTGCTGCTGGATGCTGGCTCTACTACTTTGGAGCTTGCCAAACTCATGCAGCATCGATCCCTTACAGTAATTACGAATGATACCAACATCGCTACGGCTCTGGCTGACAGCAATGACATCGAGCTGTGTATCCTTGGCGGCTATCGTAGAAAAAGCACGTACACGATCATCGGCCCCAGCGCTCTCAGTATGATGAGCGAGCTGAATGTGGATATCGCCTTTTTGGGATGTTCCGGGGTTGATCTGGAGAGAGGCTTGTCCATCTTTCATCGGGAAGAAGCGGAGCTGAAGAAGCGAATGATCAAATCATCACATAGAAAGGTTCTGCTTGCCGATCATACCAAATTCGGCCGGACGGCTCTTATTTCGTTTGCCGAACTGAACGAAATGGATACTTTGATCACCAACCATCAAACGGACGAAGCAATAATCCAGAGTATTCAGCATCTCGGCATTGAGGTTATTACAGGTCATTAGGTTTAGCTTCTCCTATCAGAGCCATCACCGTATGCCCTTGAACAGCAAATAAGCGAGAAGGCCATTCCTTCTCGCCGTCTTGCAGTAATGGATACTCAATTCCCATTACTGTGAAGCACCGATTAGATGCCTGCCTCTAACTAAATCAAATTTTTTTTGAACACCGCAGGAACCCCGGCATATAAGACTCCCCCAGGCACATCATCTTTTACAAATGCTCCTCCGCCTATCATCGACCAAGGACCTATCGTAATTTTCTCGCGCAGAGCTGATCCTGTTCCGATAAAGGCGCCTTCCTCGACTGTGACATTTCCACTTATATGAACTCCGGGAGATATCGTAGCGTAATCGCAAATTTTGACATCATGGGCTAAGGTTACACCGCTGTTAACGATAACAAAATGACCAATGTGGACATTGATCGTTAAGATGGTACCTGCACATAGGATGGACCCGATACCCAAGTGTATTTTTCTGGAAAGCTGTACTGCTGGATGCACCATGGTTTCTGCTAAAGAAAAACCGTAATCTCTCGTTTTCTGAACAAGCCTTTTCTTTAATTGTGGACTCCCGACACCAGCACAAACGACCTTTAATTGATCCCGCAGATGCATAATATCCGGCAAATCTCCTAGCACAGGTATGTCATCAACTATTTGGCCGCGCATGTCCGGCCTCTCATCAAGAAAGCCCGCTACTTCATATCCAAGCAGCTCACATAGATAGTTAACCTCCCTGCCCATCCCTCCGCATCCCCAGATGACAAGCTGGTTATCCTTCATATATTAGCCCTCGCACAATCTTTTGCACATGGCCCTGGTTCATGTCTTCCCATAACGGCAAATTGATGATTCGCCTGCAGATTTGTTCTGTTACATGAAGAGATGTTCGATTATAAGACTTGAATAGGGTCTGTTCATGGCAGGACGGGGCAAAATAAGTACGGGTTTGAACTCCCTGTGCGGCTAGCTTTTGCACAAAATAGGAGTTGGTGAGCTGCTCAGGACATAGCATAGAGAGGAAAGAATAAGCAACACTCCCTCTTACTTCTTGCAGCCGCCATCCTTGCTCCAGCAGTCCTAGATGCTCTAGCCCTTCCATGTACCATTCAAAAACCTGCTCACGCTTTTGCTTCTTCAGTTCGAACACGTCGAGAGTAGCGAGTCCGATGGCAGCTGCGTATTCCGACAATTTACCGTTGATACCCATTTGTTTGGATTCCCGTTCTTCACTGAAGCCGAAGTTTGATGCTTGTCGTATTCTGTTGATCATCTCTTTATCGCTGCTGTAAATAAGCCCGCCCTCACCAATACCAAAGCCCTTCGTTGCATGGAAGCTAAAAACAACTGCGCCTGTAAATCCTTGGCCAAAGTGGGTAGTCAGCCTAGACCCCACGCTTGCCGCAGCATCGATGACTACGGGGATACCACGATCTTGCAGGGCTTGATAATAGCTGATATCCAGGTTGGTTCCGAATGCGGCATAGGGGATGACCGCTGCAACTTCATCTCCCAGTCGAGTGATTTCTTTCTCAAGCAGCTCTTCGTTCATGCACCAATCCTTTTCGCATACATCTATAAAATAAGGCTCCAAGCCACACCACATGGCAGCAAGTGGAGTTGCGGCGAAAGTAAAGCTGGGCATTAAAGCGTATTTACCAGGGCGCTTTATTTGGGTAATAGCCAATATAAGTCCTGTTGTAGCGTTATTGACAGTTACTGCGCTGCCTTGACCTTCAAAAAGCTCATGAATAAGACGCTGCTCAAACCATGTATTCAAGGCACCATAATTAGTGTAGGATCTTGAATCATCAATCTGTTTCAAATAGCCCATATAATCTTCTTTTACAACCAGCTTAGGCTTAAGAAAGGGGATCTCAAACATGAATGTTCCCACCTGCTTTATTATGCTTGGTTAAAGGTTCAGGATGTCTCGCAGTAAGAACACCTACAGCAATTATCCTCTTTATTCGATTCCAATCCCCAGGCTCATTCCACAAATAACAGGTAGGATCCCAATGAATATCCTTAAAGCTTTTGTGTTGATCATCCACAACTGTCACTCCCCATGGGCTTGCTGAATAATTGCATACAGCTTCAACTGTAATATTTTTACATGGAATCAGTATATGAATAAAAAACCTAGAGGACTCAGCAGATGTACTATTTGAAACCCTTTTTTCTAGAAATACGTAATAAAACCATAACAAAAATTTATTTCTGTAGGAAAATAACTGAAAAGGAAGTGATAATAATATGAGAAAATGGATGTTACTATTTTTAATTATTTCTTCCACGATGTTAAGTGCATGTTCTTTAATTGAGGGCGCGAGCAACTCATTAGATTATGTAAATCAAGCCACGGAACACATAAATAAATTAAGTAAATTTGCAGAACAAGCGCCACAAATGATTAAAGATGCTGCTTTGAATCCAGAAGCTAAACAGGAACTGGAAAAGCAATTAAACGGATTAAAAAAAGAACTGGAACAATTTAATCTAATAAATGCCCCTTCGATTGCAAAAGATATTCATCAACAATTGGTTGACAAAAATAAAGTATTATTACAAGAGATAAATAAAGTGGTGGAAAATGGTCATCTAACACTAGATAAACTCCAAAACTCACAAATAATCACTACAATTAATGATATAACGAGCTTAATCAATCGAATTAAAGATCTAGGATTGTAATCATAATGAAACGCCTCAGGGATAAGTACCCCTGAGGCGTTTCGAATATTCAATGGTGATTGGCTATTAATCTTTTAATGTCCCTAATAAACGTCTTGCGTCACCATTTGGCGTGCTAACAATCTCGTAAACTTTGGCCGTAACCGGAGATTCCAGTGTGTCTGCCGCATTATCGAACATAACGGACTGGTTACCGCTCATTAGACGGTTATCTCCCCCAAGAGAATAAGTTTTGGAACCCAAAAGCTTGCCATCCGGACCTTCCAGCTGGAATAATAGTTTCGGATTAGACGGATCAGCTAACACTGCATCCGTTGTTTTGATGTTTAGTCCCATCTCTAGCTTATAGCTGTACCCATAGGAATTGGTTACCGCATTTTTCGCTGCAAAGTTGGTAATATTAAAGCTATCCATTTGCAGCTCGTAAGGATAGAACGAATATACGTTACCTGCCTGATTCAATGTTTTTATCGTTACATTGACTTGGGCTATCGGCATTTTATAGGATTGCTGGGTTTGTGCTTGTTCAGACGCCGCTTGCCCTTGTTGTTGAACTTGCTGGCCTTGCTGCTCCATTAAACGGAAGGTGAACTGATTAGCTTCCTCAGATTTAGGAACGATGAACGTATACGTTCCTACTGCACCCATGCCAGGAAGAACATCTTTTACCGTGCTTGCAATGTTTGTTCCGTCATAGACAGTCCCGTTACTAGATACGATATCTGCTCCCAAAACCGGCACTGGAATCGTACTGCTGCTTTTGTTGGTGAATTTGATCTTCGCTACAGCTGTTTTATAACTTTGTCCGTCATTTTCAAACCAACCGAAATCCTGCAGAGCTACCTCCATTTGCGGATTCACAGTTTTACTTAATGAATCTATAGCGATAGGCTTGCCAATTTCATATTGCGGCATACCTGCTCCCGTCTGTCCAGGACCAGGAAATTTTACTCCAATCCTGCCTGTATAGAACTGAATCGGGGCATTCATTCCTTGCTGTAAAAATGAATGGGCGGAAAGAACATAAAAAGCGGTCAATTGAGCATCCGAGTCTGTTGTAATGGCATAATTAATATATTTTTGCTCTCCAGCATTCAGCTTAATAGAGGTCTGCTCAATTCTTTTCCCAACAAATGAACGCCCTTCCGCCTTACCGCTCAAAGTAAAATCAGGCACGGCTGCTGCATTTTTACCCGTGTTTTTCACTCTTAGCTGTATGATATAGGACGGAGCTTGCCCGGTAAACTGTTTGGTTACGTTTGTTGCTGCATATTGTAAAGCGGAAGTTTCTCCCGGAATCGTGAATGCAGCACCCCAATTCCCCATTAAGGAAGGCTCTTGGATGGCAGCATCAGCGCCATGCCACACTATCGAATCAATCGGAGCATCGGCCAGTACCGTCTCCAGCTTAGGATACACTTCATCATCGACATGAACCCATAGCAGGTTGGTCAATTGGAAGTCTGTATTTTTATCAACTTGCGTCATATAGCTCAATTCCACAACGCTTTGGGGAGCAATGGAGACAGGTTTGTCTGAGCTTGCTTTAAGCGTATAAACCGTACCATCCGAGGCTTTTACCCGAAGCTCATAATCAGGTATACGAACCGTTGAGCTTGAAGTATTGGTTAGCTTAATGGATGCTCCCAGTTGCCAGCCATTAGCCGTTTTTTCCTGCAATACGCCTTTAACTTGCGCCTGAGTGTTCTCTGTCAAATAATAGCTGGGCATATCAACGGCCAATAGCTGTCCTTCGCCGGATACGCCTCCTGCTGTATCTCCACCCTTATTATCTCCAGCTGCCGGAATATACTGCTGCTTCGCTTCGTATGAAGAGGTGACCAGCAGCTCACGGGTTGCTGCTGAAGTGCCTCCAAACGTACCGTCAACGGCATTATCCATAAGCTTTAATTGGATAGCCAGAGCGGCATAACCTGCTGCCCAGCCAGAAACTGTATCGTCATTTACGCCCTGAATGGCCTTAGCTTCAGCTTCCTTATTCAATCCGCGGATCAAGAAAGCAGCAAGCTGCTCTTTAGTCACTTCTCCGGCAGGATTGTACGAATCTGCTCCGAAGCCTTCAGTGAGATTAGCCTTTTTAAGTGCTTCAATGTAGGGCAACGCATATCCGTTGGCAGGATCGTCAGCAAGTACGTCGCTGAAGCTCGAGATTTTAACAGACGCATCCACCGGCAATCCGAAGATCAAGGCTGCAGCCTTGGCGAACTGAGCGCGGTTCATTTTATCCTTCAAACCAAAGGTGCTGTCTCCAACTCCATCGAATATGCCCGCTGAAATCAAAGCATCGAATTTGATTTTCGATGCGGCATCCAAATTTTGCAGATCAGTAAAATCAGCAGATGACTTATCAGCACCGTAAGCGAAGGATGACAGCATGGAGAACGCTATAGATGCAGATAATAGGATAGATAGACTCTTTTTCATTATAGAATTCCTCCCAACTATTTAATCAAACAAGGTCACTTTGCCACTTCCACTTTTTGACCATCCTTCAACTGATGCTGTCCCGATATAACAACCTGCTCATCCGCTTTAACACCCTCGAGGATTTCCTGATTGGCTTCCTTAACCCTACCCAGCTTAACTTTACGTTTCTCTACTGTATCGGACTTCAGTATATACACGAATGTATCACTGCCTTCTCTTACTATGCTCAGGCTTGGAACAGCAAGCGCCATCTCTTCTTGCTCGCTAGTTAACTGAAGCTGCACACGGGAGCCCGGCTTGATAGAAGGATCTGTATTGGTTACCTCCAGTTCTATCGGATACATCTTCGTCTGTGCATTCATCATATCCGCCAAATAGGTAACCTTAGCTTTCTGCTTTTGAGACGGATTATTTGCAGAGTAGAATACCAGCTCCGGTTTGTTTCTTGCCAGCTTAGCAGCTGATTCAGTCAGCTCTGCTTTAATTTTAAGCTTATCCGTCTGCTGAACCTGACCAACCTTACTGCTGCGGGAAATAGTCATTCCAACCTCTGCCGTCATATCAGATAGCACACCGTCAATAGTCGACTTTACCGCATAATTGTCAAGGGTATTCCCGGCATCCTGCACCGCGATTCGGGCTGAATCCACTTGTGATTGCTGACTGGAAAGAGCATTGGTGCTTTCCAATGAATTCAATTTATCCTGCACCAGCTCCAAATCTCTACGAGCATTATTCAGTTGAGTTTCTGCCTGATCAAGCTGTTTTTTGGTTGCAAGACCTGCATCATAGTCATTATGCATTTTGTTATAATCCTTCTCGATAGTATCCAGCTGGCTTTGTGATTTGGCAACCGAATTTCTCATCTCGGTTTTACTGTTGCTCAAATCCTCTGCCGATTTCGCAAGAGCCTGCTGGGCGCTGTTCAGGGAGGATTGGCTTTTTTCCATTTGCAGAGCAATATCCTTAGTATCTATGCGAAGAATGACATCCCCTTTTTGTACCAAGTCGCCTTTCCTTTTCAATACCTCAACCACTTGACCATCTGCCTTAGGCATGACATCAACCTGGTTAACAGCCAATACATCAGCGACTTGCTCCTTGGGAGACCCCATGCTCTGCGAGCTGATCTTGGCCACCTTGATCGGTTTATTCTGCAGCTGTGCAGCAGCGGATTGCTCCGCTCCTGGTGCTGCTCCACAACCTGCTGCCACAACCGCTACGAGAATAAGAAGGCCCGCTGTCCGAGCGCCGTGCATTAATTTATTGTTTGCTTTACTTTTCTTCATCGCATGTTCTCTCCTTTACACTTCAATTGATTTCTCGGCTTTAGACTTGCGGTTAAATCTTTGACTAACACGGCCCTTCAATACCTCAATAAGCTCGTAAACAACAGGTACAACAATTAATGTCAAAATCGTGGAGGTTGTCAAACCACCAATTACAACTACTGCGAGACCTTTGGAAATCAATGTTCCTTTGGAAAATCCAAGTGCTAACGGCAGCATGGCTACAATCGTTGCTCCAGCCGTCATAATAATCGGTCTCAACCGGACTAAACCTGCTTCCACCAATGCATGCCGCACTGTATAACCTTCTTCACGAAGCTGCTGAGCGCGGTCAATCAATACAATAGCGTTGGTGACAACGATCCCGATCAGCATCATAAATCCGATCATTGAAGTGACGTCAAGTGATTGTCCGCTAATAAATAGTCCAAGCAATCCGCCAATTGCCGCTAGAGGCAGTGAGAATAATATAGCAAACGGCGCTCCGGCATTACCAAAGGCAAGAACCATTACGAGATATACGACAAAGATTGCCGCAGCCATTGCTACAAATAACTGTGTGAAGCTTTCATTAATATCTGCGCTCACACCCTTAACCTCGCGCGATACGCCATCCGGCAATTCAAGCTTGCCTAACTCGGCAGAGACCTTGTTGCTTATCGCTGATTTATTGACCGAATCAATTTTGGCCGTAATTTTCACGACTTGTTCTTTATTTTCTCTTTGCAAAGCTACAGGAGCTTCTACCTCTTCTATTTTCGCAACCTCATTTAAATAAACCGTTGAGTTGGAAGAGGTTCGCAATGGAATTTGACCTATTTTATCCATAGAGTTTTTATCTTCTTTGGACAGTTGAATCGTTGTGGTATAAGTTTGATTGTCAAATTGGATATCACCCAGCTGATCCTTCATAATCCAGCTGCGCGCTGCATCCTTAACCTGTGAAACCGTCAAACCAAGCGTTCTTGCTTTACTTTGATCAACATTAATCTGGACTTGAGTCTTCGAATCACTCAGGGAGTCTTCGACCTCGCTCAGCTCCGGAAAGTCTTGAAGCTTCTGCTTCACAGCAACCGATGCTTGCTCCAGCAGCAATTGATTATCTCCTTTAAGTGAATAGGAGAAGTCCGTTGATGAAATACCGCCGCCTCCACCTGCCAATGTTTTAGGTGTAACTTCAGAGCCTTTAGGAAGTTCATATAAGATGAATTCCTTATAGTCCTTTTTCACCTGATCGGGATTTGCTTTCTCATTCACCTCAGTGAAAATTTCAGAAACATAAGCAACCTGCTCATCTTTTCCGTTATAGCCAACAAGGGCTTCTACGAAAGTAAACAATGGCTGACCATCTTTATCTTTGGCTTCCTGCAGCATCGCTTCCAATTGCTTGGAAATTTGATCTGTTGATTCTATCGACGTTTCATAAGGAAGCTTAACCTCAAAATACATTTGACGTTCGCTCGTGCTGCCTGGAATGAAGCTTACGGCCAAGTTCGGAATGATGGCTGCCAGCGATACTACAAAGAGCAATCCTGAAATAAGCAATGTTTTGATGCGATGGGACAGGCTCCATTTCAACACCTTTTCGTAAAAAACGGTAACTTTGCCTTTCTGCGTTTCATCATGATGAGGTATTTTCCCATTCCGGAGAACTAACAGCTTAGCCATCATAGGAATGACGGTTAGTGCCACCAGCAAGGAAGCCATCAATGCGCAGGCAACGGTAATAGCAAACGGACGGAACAGCTCCCCTACAATGCCGCTGACCATTCCGATTGGAGCAAAAACCCCTACAGTGGCAAGCGTCGAAGAAGTGATCGCCATAGACACTTGCTTTGTTGCCAGCTTGATTACTGATTCATTACGCTCCTGAGCTTTCTGCAAAGAAGCATATATATTCTCAATAACGACGATACTATCATCAACGACACGCCCAACGGCTATGAAAATACCGCCCAGCGTCATTGTGTTCAACGTTATTCCCAGCTGTGAAATAACAAGCAGCGTAATTAAGATCGATAGCGGGATCGAGACTAGAACAATTAAAGTCATTCTCACATTCCGCAGGAATACCAATATCATTAAGGAAGCAAGCAGTGCTCCCATAATTCCTTCCTTCAGCAAGCCATTAACGGATTCTTTAACCTGATCCGCGCTGTTATATACCGATTTGAAAGTAATGTCAGGCATTGTTGTTTCCCATTTCTTGATCAATGCATCCGTTTCGTTAGAAAAATCAACCGCATTGGCATCACTTGTTTTAAATAGATGAATACCAAGCGTCGGTTTATTATCCAGGCGAGCAATAAATTCTGAATCTGTTATAGCTTGTACTTTAGCAACCTGATTAAGGGTTACCATACTTCCGTTACTAAGGGGAATTTGCATATTCTCCAAATTAAACAGGCTGTCGATATCACTGGTTACCCGGGCCACCTTGGTGTTTCCGTTAAAATCGACCGTACCAATGGCTCCATTAGACAAGGTGCTCTTAAGTGCCGTGCTTACCTGTGCCGGTGTCAAACCAAAGCTCGCCAGCGCATCAGCGTTCATTTCTATGTCAAGCGAGGTTTCCCGTGCTCCGATAGAATTGATATGGTCAATTCCATTTATCCCTTCCAAGCTCGGTTTGATTTGATCCTCATAAAGCTTATCCAGCTCAGTCTGACTCATGCCGTTATCCGCATAAACAGCTAAATAATAAGCCGGAATCGATGCGAAACCGAAAGTGGATGCCTTAGGCCTGCCTGATGAGGCCGGCAGCTTTACATCCTGCACCAATCCTTCGATATCCTGCTTTTTCTTGTCTACATCCACGTTCTGCTTGAACTGGACTATGACGGTAGACATATTATCACTGGAAGTGGAGGTTAAATTATCGATCCCCTCCATATTCGCAATTTTATCCTCTATGGGCTTGGTTACTTCCGTCATGACATCTTTAGGCGATGCCTGATAAGTAGTAGACACTAATACAACCGGGAATGAAATGTCCGGCATATTTTCCATTTTCAGCGTTGAAGCCGAATAAATACCTCCACCGACAAGCATTGCGATAATAATTAACACCGCAGCTATATTTTTCATGGAGAAGTTCGTTAGCTTGTTCATTTGATTCCCTCCTCAGAGTTTTGCTTAAGCAAAACTTTTTTTCGTAAGCATTGACTAAAGCTTTGCTCTAGCAAAACCATACTTCAAAATTTCGCTAATCAGAAATATCTCTGTCTTTAACTATAATTCGGGAATATGAACTCAATATGAACTGAGAGCAAAGACATTAAAAAGAACCATGGATTTACCATGGCTCTGCAATTTAAGTAATCTCATTCTATTTTAAAACATTACATCACACCTGGAAGCGTCACAATGAACGCAGCTCCTTTGCCCAGGGTGCTTTTTACTTGAATAGACCCCTGGTGCAATCTCACGATTTTATTAGCTATGGCTAGGCCCAGCCCGCTGCCTCCTTGAGACATCGTGCGTGAGCGGTCCGCTTTAAAGAACCGTTCAAAAATCCGTTCCTGATCCTCCACGGAAATACCGATACCCTCATCCAAAATGGTAATTTCGATTTCATTAGTCGTTTTTAAGCTTGCCTTAATATGGATGGTTCCATTCTTAGGTGAAAACTTAATGCTGTTACTAAGCAGATTCGTCCAGACTTGATTCAGCTGATCTTTGTCCGAACAAATTTTAATGCTAGGCAGTTCCAGATCAAGTTGAAGGTTTTTGGCAGACCACTGAGGTTCGCTAGCTACTATAACTTGCCGAATTTGCTCATCCAGATCATAAGTTACAGGATGAAAAGGGTGGTGCTCGGATTCAAGCGAGGCAAGCTTCAGCAAATTTTCAGTTAACCTGGATAGCCGCTCACTTTCCGTTTGAATAATTTCGAGATAGCGGCTTCGATCCTCCTCCTCAATGCTTTTATTGCGCAATGCCTTGGAAAAACCTGAAATCGACGTTAAAGGTGATTGAATTTCATGCGAGACATTCGAAACAAAGTCCTGCCGCATTTGCTCTATTTGCTTCAGCTCCGAAGCCATTTCGCCAAAGCTTCGAGCCAGCTCACCCAGCTCATCCTTACGGCGCTTTGGCCACGACCAATTAAAGTTAAAATCACCTTTCGATATGCGTCTTGTCGCTGCTGTCATCGCTCTCAAAGGCTTGACCAGATAACGAGCCGCGATGAAAAAAATTACACTTCCCACAAGAAGAACGATAGCTAAGGTTGTCGTAAGCATCCGCCTAATAATGGATTCCCACTTACTAATACCAGATGGTTGGATAAACAATGCGTACTTTTCATTATTTTTTTCAAAGGGGATACCAACAAGCAGCTTCTTCCGATTCGAGCCGTCATCTGAGTGAATGATTTGGCCACTAAATATTTTTTGACCATTGTGCACCTGATTTACCAACTGCTCCTGAATGGGTATGAAGTTATTTTCGTTCATTTTGCCGTACTGATTGAGCTGTCCTTTTCCGTCAAATAAGCTGATATGATAGGACAATAATACGCTGATGCTTGTTAAGTATACGTCTGCTTCTTGAACATTCAACTGACTGTATACATGGGCTATTTCCTTGCTTTGAGTCATGATATCTTCTTCTACTTCGTTGGAAATCTGTTCCCCAAAAATATAGATTGTGATGAAAAAAGAAGTGAAGAGCCCGATAATTACGGCAGTCAAGTAAATTACCACTACACGGAAATATAGTGTCTTGATCATAGTCTCTCCTCAAGCTTATAACCCAATCCCCGGATGGTTATAATCGTGAAGCCTGATGTTTCTTCCGGAAACCGTTCACGGAGGCGTTTGATATGGACATCGACCGTTCGGTCATCCCCGCCATAATCCATCCCCCAAATTTGCTCGATGAGCTGATTTCGGGTAAAGATATGACCGGGATGGCTTGCCAGCTTGAACAACAGCTCAAACTCCTTCAATGGCAACGTCATGCGCTCATCCCCACTAATAACTTCAAATTGCTTCCGGTTCAGTTGAACTGAACCGCATTGTACAATTTGCGAAGCCTCGATCCGGTATCGTTTCAATAATGCCTTAACACGCACTACTAACTCTATAGGATCGAATGGCTTAACCAGATAATCATCGGTACCCAGTTGGAAGCCTTTTACCTTCTGACCCGTTTCACCTTTCGCTGTCACCATCAACAGTGGCAAATCAGAATAATATTTGCGCAGCTCAGCGCATAAATCCCAGCCGTCCATTTCCGGCATCATGATATCAAGAACAACCATATCTGCCTTCGAGGCTTCCATAACTTCCAACGCTTCCTTGCCGTGCGTCGCCTCCAAAACCTCAAAGCCTTCTTGCAGTAAATACATCTTTATTAATTCACGAATATGATTGTCATCATCGACAACTAATATTTTGGCCAACCCTGTCCCCTCCTGGCTATGTTCCTATCTCATTACCATATAATAAAAATCATGAAAAATAAACCTGCTCAAAAGGAAACGGCGGCTGTGAATTGTTATTTACATATTTACATGCGTTCTCTTATATAAAATTGGTATTGCCGCTGCTATAAGGATCATGCCCATAAAAGCGGGTGCGCTAGACCCAAGTGATACATAGATTTGACCTCCAATGATAGGTCCAATCATTCTTGCTAAAGCCTGTATAGACTGGCTGCCTCCTTGAATCCTTCCTTGTTCACTAGAATCGACAGACTTGGAGAGCATCCCATTGAATGAAGGCCCAAAGATCGAATCACCAAAACCAAATATAAACATTCCAGCGATAAGAAGTGGGTAGAATGAGAATAAAGCCGATGCTGCAATAAGACTGTAGCCAATTATCTCCGAAACCATTCCAAGAATTGCTATCTGTTTATCACTAAGTTTTTTCAACAGCTTTGGCATTATGAAACCTTGTGAAATGATATCTTGGAAGCCCATAATTGAAAACATAAGTCCGATTAGTGCAGGCTTCCAACTGAAAGTATCTACTGTGAATTGTGAAAAAACTGCCTGTAAAGATCCGTTGGGGATCCAAAGTAAGAATGCTGAGACAAGCAGCCATTTTAAGTTTTTCATGGAAAGTACGTTTGCAAGCTGTGTAAATGGATTCAGTCTTATAAAGGTAATCACTTTCAGTCTATTATTCTTGTCAAGGCTCTCAGGCATAAAAAAGTATCCATAAACAACATTCAATAAAGTTATTATTGCTCCAAAATACATGGGTGCAGAATAATCAAACTTGGCAAGTAATCCGCCTAGCGTTGGACCAATGACGGTGCCTACACCTACAACCGCACTCAACCATCCAAAGTATTTGGTTCTCTGTTCTGGAGGAATGATGTCTGCAAAATATGCGAAGATAGTGCTTATGCTCCCGCCTGTTATACCTTCAATTATGCGCCCAACAAAAAGTACCCATAGAGCTCCTCCTATGCCAAAAACTAAGTACCCGATTGCAGAACCCAAAAGGCATACTAAGAGCAATGGACGACGGCCATATCTGTCGCTCATAGCTCCAAGTGCAGGGGCTGCAAAAAACACACAGACTGCATAAACAGATGTCAGCAGCGTAACAACTATAGCTTGTTCTCCCGGATTGCTTGTATAAGGCTGCACTAAGAATGGGACGACAGGTGCTATGATGCTGAAGCCTATTCCGCAAAGAAACACAGAAATAAGACCGAATAATAAAGCATGTTTATCTACGGTTTGTTCTGTGTTCTGTTCATTGTGTGATCTAAATAAGGACATTTAAATTTCTCCTCTCAAAAGTTGCTTTTTTGATTCCTCGGAAACAAATTTATCGTATTATAATTTTGTTTCCTTGTCAACAAATCAAACAACAAAAATACAGCCCATTCTCAAAGAGTTGGGCTGCCTGTGGTTTCATTTTCAGTATTCAAAATTTATTCCGACTTAATATCTATATCCCGTTTCTTTATTTCTGCATCCAAATGCCTGCTATACTTTTCCACGAAGCTAAGCATACTGTCAAATTGTTCTTCGGTTACCTGCTCAAATACGGCTTTATCCCGCTCTTGAAACTCATTGTGCAGGTCCTCATGGATTTTATAAATTACTTTCCCTTGCTCAGTAAGCCTAAAATAGACTTCTTTCTTGTTATCCGACTTCTGGTAGCTTTCGATAAGGCCTTTTTTTATGAGCTTCTTAGTCATTTTACTTATGGCACCGCGAGTCATATAAAAAGACTCCGCAAGTTTTGTCACGTTGGAATCCACATTTTTTTCAATGTATTCGATGCAATGTACTTCAGAAGACATGTAACCCTTAAGACTATCTTCCATCTTATCCTTATTAAGCCAAACCATTTTGTTATATAAGTCCCTGAAACCTGTTAAGACCTGTTCTTTTTTGTTCATGGTTGTCCTCCCACCCGTTGGTGCATTAACAATATTATTAAAATAATTATTTTCAAAATGGAATTGACCTTGTTCCTCGGTACATCTATTCATAGGAATAAAAAACCTATAGGCGGGAAGCGTAAAAAGGGGTACACATTCCTCGCATGGAAAAAGGGATTAAGTTAATTATCTATGATAAATTTATTATAAGCAACATGGCATGATAAACCATACCTTATACAACATTCCAGTACTGCATCCACGGAAGTGAAGGGCAATGCGGAAGTAATTGTTCCTTTATCTCCTAAAATGTCCAGAAAACAGAGTGATAAGGGAACAGCCAGTTCCGTTATTTCTCTGTTTTGTACATAAATGCTCCAATTCGGCCAACATAACGGAATTCCCGCTTCCGCTATCGCCCCAGATTGGCGGCGGAAGATGGAATAACGGAACTCTCAGTTCCACACAAAATCCTTCAGGGCTTTCGCCGCTATCCCTATAAAATCCCCCTTGATCATGGGGTGCATTAAAATCTCTAATGTAGCTCTAATCTAAGTAAGGCAGGCAGGTTACTCGCTCATTCCTTCGAAAAGCTTTCTGATAGAAACTGTTTCATTAGAGATACATTTCAATCCTAAAGGCAACTTGTCCTGAAGGATAAATAGGGTACCCCCCCTCGGCAAACTTATATTACAAAGGGCACCTTACTTTAGTGCTGTAAAGCACTTAAACTTAAAAAAAACCTTAGCCAAAAATGGCTAAGGTTTTTCATACATCGAATCAAAATTCTAATTATTTTACATTGACGTCGAAGGCAGCTGTTACTCCGCTTGGAGCAACTACATTCACTTTAAAACCTGTTACATCACCAGTTGAACCGTCGTATTTAATCAATCCTGTAGCAGGATCAACTTTGATCGCACTAGGGTTCGAGCCTACAATGTTGGAAATATAGAAGCTAACTTTCAGCACTTCGTTGTTGTTATACCCAGTGCCATTAGCTTTGACAAGCATGCTGTCATTGCTTTTTGCTTCTTCATTCAAAGTTCCTGGAGCATTTTCAGCTACAAACTCGCCTGCATATTGATCTTTTATTGTTATTTTTTCAGCTAGCTTAGCATCCCATACATACAAACCGTTACCTTGAAGATCGGATTGGCTAACTGTTTTACTTGATTTCTTAAGAGCAATCTCACTTACAACTGGACCTTCATTTTTGGAATCCACATCAATACTTGAACTGGCAATATCTTTTTTGCCGTCATAGTACAGAACTGTAAGCTTAGCTTTACCAGCCTTACCGCCTGCTATCCAATTTGTTTTAGTAGCTGTATCAACCACCTGTGAATCACTTGTTGAGATGGACACGACATTAGTTGGTACTTTTACTGCTTCAGAGCCGTCTTTTTTAGCACGAATTTTCACTTCTTTGGCAAATCCTTTGTAGTTTTCATAGACGTTTGTTGCACCGCCTGCACCTGTTCCAGCATTCAAATAATCTTCCGCTGCAAGCACGGTATTATTGGATTTGTCCAGATAAGCTTCGTAAGTCAGTTTGTTATTGACATTGGCAGGATCGAGCACTTCCATAGTAGTTGAAAGATTGTTTACCTCCACATACTTTTTATCGCCGATTGTAACTAGTCCTTGATTGTCTTGTTTGTACAAGGTTGCCTTGAAGGAATAGCTTGCTGCTTTCGCATTAACCCCAGCATAAAACTTGAAGGACTTATCAATAGCGGAATCTACCGTTTTGTCAGCAGCATCATGGGCAAGCTTCAAATCTTGAGTAACCGGTGTGCCCACTGTTGTCGGGTTAAGAACATATTTGCGAGCAGACGTATTGTTTGTTTCATCCGTTCTTTGCACACTGGATAAGCTGGTTGCTGCCAAGCTTGCAGCATCTCCGGAATTAGCTGTCAAAGAATATCTAACCACATACTGATTATTGCTGTCATATTTCATTTCGCCGCCATATTGATCATAGAGCTTCAATTTCAATTCATTGTCAGCACCTGCGATCATATATTTTGCTGGCGTTGTGGAGAACTTAAGAGTATCGGCTTTACGCTCGTCATTAACGTTCAATGTTTTTTCTGTTCTTACCGCAGCATCATCTTTAAGCTGAACAGTGATGGTTGCAGACCCTTTTTTATCAACGCTCTGAATAGCGATCATTCCTTTGTGCAACCCGGAATTCGAGATTGGCTCACTGGCTAAAGTAATAGCACCACTCGCAAATACTGTAAGCTTGCTGCGGTTGTCGTAAATTTCTTGACCTGTTAATTGATTGCCTTGCGCATCCTTAACAAGGATAGGAATGAACATTTTGTTATCTGTAGCTTCATCACCTGTAATTGCATCACCGTTAGTCAAGCTGTAGCTGTAAGTGCCGAAATCAATCTTGGATGGTGATTTGTAAGCTGCCACTTTAATGGTCTTAGTCACGGATTGAGAAGAACCGTTAGCGAATAAAGAAACTTTAAATTCTTTCTCTGTATCAGCAACCGAACGCAGCTTCAAATCTGCCGCTTCATCGCCAACTGCATTATCAACAAATGCTGCTGTTGAATCCCCTTCGTTACCTTTTTGCAAGTCATTATCTGTAATGGATACTATCACGCCGCTGTTAAGAGCATCTTTATCTTCAATGCGGAAGCCATACTGGTCATAAGCTTTAACATCCAGGTAAGCATATCCGTTAGCGTCAATGGCTTCAATCTTGTTGCCGGAGCCATTCAACAGATCGCCTGCTTCAACTTTAGAAATAATAGACTTGTCACCAATCGTGAATACTTTATTCACTTGCTTGTTGCTGTCTTTGTGTAAAACAGTAACGGATACATGGTCATCACGTTTCATATCATTTGGCAAAGTCACATAGAAAGCTTGCTCGCCACCGATAGGCGTTTGAGTACCTTTGCTTGTATAGATGTCAAAATCACTTGCTGCCATCGAAAACTGTTTGCCGTATTGATTTGTTGCTTTGAAATTTATACGGATTTTTTCACCTGGATTATTCGGCAGAGTATCGCTGGTAGTCAGCAAATCGATTTTTTCCATTGTTTCTTTCTTGGTTTCAACTTCGGCTGTAGAGTTCTTTTCGTCCAGGTTTTTCAATCCGCCAAGTGCAACGCTCCATTTTTCATCGTCAAACTTAGCATCCAAAGTCAATACGACTGTTGTTTTATCGTCACTCCAAGTTGTTTTATAACCAGTTACAGCAGAACCGTTTCTTTTCAAATCCAATTTCAATTCAGACGGATCGTTAACTCCACCATTTAATTGAAGTGTGAACTCATTAGCATTCGTAGCTTTGAAAGAATTAATAGCATATAACCCGTTCTCAGGAGCTTTAACATACTGCTGTTTAGCTGCATAAGAAGAAGTTACAAGCAGCTCACGTGAAGCAGAAGTCATTCCGCCAAACATACCGTCAGCACCAACGGCCAGCAATTTTTTCTCAATAGCTAGAGCCACATAACCTTTAGCCCAAGTCGAAACTGTTTTATCTTCCTTACCTGTTGTTGTTTTGGCTTGTGCATCCATTCCAAGACCACGTACCAGGAAGGCCGCCAATTGTTCCTTGGTCACTTCGCCAGCAGGATTATATTGTCCAGGAGCAAATCCGTCTGTAATGCCTGCTTTTACAATAGCTTCAATATAAGGCAATGCGTAACCATTAGCAGGATCTGTTGCCAATACATCGGTGAAGCTCGAAGTTTTTAATGTTGAATCTACATTTAAGCCGAACACCAACGCCGCTACTTTAGCAAATTGAGCTCGGTTCATTTTATCGGTTAAGCCAAAAGTGTTATCAGCAACACCATCAAAGATACCAGCCGAAATCATGGCGTCGAATTGCGCTCTAGTCGCTGCATCCAAATCTTTAAGATCGGTAAAATCTTTGGAAGTTTTGTCAGCTGCATTGGCAGCAAGTGCAACGGATGAGAACATCGAGAATGCCACGGCAAGGGACAATATCATAGATAGGCTTTTTTTCATATAGTTGTATTCCTCCATGTAGTTAGTTTTTTTGTTGTTTCAGCTTGTTTCTGATCAAAATGGACAACACAAAATGCCTCATTCTCCTAATTGTTCGTCAAACGGACAATCAACAAATGCGGCTGCGGCTTTTCTTTTCTTTAATTCATGTGGCTTGCTTGCTACCTAAGTGAGTATACTATGAATCTATCAACCAGTCATCGATAACAATTTCCCAACGCTGCCTTACAGTGGAATTTCAGTAGCAGCCATAGCAAAGCACCTCATTATTCTAATTGTTCATCCTGCAACAATCATTCAAATGCGGCGTCTATTTTGCTTCGTCGGATATTGTGTTCGGCAACTCGTCTTGTTCAGCTTGTGTTGCTCGCTTGCTACGAGAATGAGTATACTATGAATCTATCAGCAAAGTCATCACTAACAAATTTCCAATGCTTCCAACACTGATAATAGCATTAAAAGTTAAGTTACACGGAATCGCCCTGCTCATTTATCACTTCTATATATAGAAGATACGCAAAGTCCAATTTAAGAATCCTTGAAGAATGGGCCTTAAGCGTGAGCATTCGGAAGATAAACACCTATTACACAGCAATACCGGGGATATCAAACGATATCAAAGGGAATACAACTGCTACACCATGCTTAATGCGGGTGAAATAAACAGGCAAGCGAAGTATAATTAGTTTTTGGAAACGATTAAATTTACAGGATGTGGATGCCATTGAAAGCTCAAACACTGCTCAAAGATTACATGAAAGCTCATTGGTTAATGTACATTACGGCAATATCGTTCATGGCGTCAGCCAACATTATTCAATCTTATTACCCCAAAGTACTTGGAAATTTCACCGATCATCTGCAGGCAGCAGGAATTACTCAAGCCATTATAAAGGAGTACAGTCTCATCTTGCTGGCAATCGGACTTGCGTACGGAATATTGTTCGGGGTAGGACAGTATACGGTAATGCGATTAGGCCGCAGGTTTGAATTTCACACAAGAAGAAAGTTATTCAATCACTTCACAACATTGAGCGAGAGCTATTATTCGAAGAATGGCGTCGGCAGGCTGCTGAGCTTTGTAATGAATGATGTAACAGCTGTGCGTGAAGCTATGTCGATGGGCTTAAACCAAACCGTTAACTCCGTCATTCTACTTATCTCAGTCATCATAATGATGGTTATCAGCAATATCCCCCTCTATTTAATTGCAGTCTGCGTTCTTCCTCTTCTGATCATCCCTTTTGCCGTTATCTACTTCGGCCCATCGATTCGAAAACGATCTACCAAGGTTCAAGAATCATTAGCAAAAATGACGGAATCGGCTGAGGAACAGTTCGGTGGAGTCAGGGTGACGAAGAAATTCGCAGTTGAACCGATTATGAGAAGCCGTTTTGGAAAAACAGTCGACCAAATTCTCGAAAATCAGCTTCGTTTAGTAAGAATAACATCGATATTTCAAGCTTTGCTGCCTTTCTTAGGTGCCTTATCTCTCATTATTTCTATTGTATTTGGCGGATACCTGACTATTCATAATGAAATCACACTAGGCAATTTTGTTTCATTAACGCTCTACTTAAGGATGATGGTGAACCCATTGCAGCAAATTGGCAACGTTATCAATGCTATGCAGCGTGCCCGCGCCTCTCTCGATCGTTTGAACAATCTGTTATCTGTACAGCCGGATATTGTCGAGTCCCCGACAGCTAAAGCGTTGAATCTGCAAAATACAGACGTACATATGAAAGGTTTAACGTTTGCATACCCTAATTCAACCCAAGATGCGCTGCACAACATTAATTTGACCATTCAGCATGGCAAAACTTTGGGCATCATCGGAAAAACCGGCAGCGGGAAAACGACACTCGTCAAGCTTCTGCTTAGGATCTATGATCCGCCGCAAGGAACTCTTCAATTTGGAAATGAGGACATTCATAACGCTACATTAGAAAGTTTGCGTAATCAAATTGCTTATGTACCACAGGACGGTTTTCTATTCAGTACAACGATTCGCGACAACATTGCCTTTTACAAACGCGACTCTTCACTTGAGGCTGTTGAATTGGCTGCCAAGCAATCACAGATTTATGATAATATTCTGGAGTTTCCCGATCAGTTCGAAACCAAGCTCGGAGAAAGAGGCTTCACTTTATCAGGCGGACAAAGGCAAAGAAGCAGTCTGGCTCGGGGATTTATAAAAAATGCACCTATTCTCATTATGGATGACAGCGTAAGCGCCGTAGATGCGGTCACAGAAACTAAAATTATTGAAAATCTGCGATTAAGCCGCAAAAATAAAACGACTATTATCATCGCTCATCGAATTAGTGCTATCAAGCATGCAGATATGATTGTCGTGCTGGATGAAGGCAAGATAGTACAGCAAGGGACACACCAGCAGCTGCTGGCAGAGGACGGCATCTATGCTTCCCTATATGCTATTCAAGAGGAGGGGACCCGATATGCCGAAGGACAGTAACAAGACTAAGCAAGAGGAAGAAATCAGCAGCGGCTATCATGTCAGTAAGGAGAATCGGCGGGCTGCCTTTCGTTTTACGCTGGGATATGCCAAACCTCATCGTTCCAAGTTTATTGCGATCTTCTTCTGTACGCTGCTCGCCATTGCCGCGGATCTGCTGCAGCCCTACCTGGTGAAGATTGCCATCGATAACAATCTACTGACGGGCAATAACGACTTCAGCTTCTTGCTGATCTTAGGCGGCATTTATTTAGTATTAGCGATAACCAGCTTCGGCTTCACCTATTTGCAAAATAATTTGCTGCAGTTCACCGGTCAAAGCATCGTCGCGCGTATCCGCAAAGATTTGTTCGGGCATATTACGAAGCTGAATATGTCTTTCTTCGACCGGTTTCATAGCGGCAGCTTAGTCACCCACGTATCCAGCGATACAGAAACATTGAATCAATTTTTCAATCAAGTGTTCCTAAGTCTGATTCGCGACGGTATGACCTTAATCTTTATCGTTATTCTAATGTTTCACCTGGATCCGGTACTGGCGGGCTACAGTATGATAATACTCCCGATTATTGCCTGTATAGCGATAGGCTTTCGCTCCTATATGCGTAAGACGTATCAAATCACCCGCACACGGCTGTCCCGATTGGTTGCATTTGTAGCTGAGAATTTGGCCGGCATGAACTTAACCCAAGCGTTCCACCAGGAAAAGGAACAGGAAAATCAATTTATGGATCGCAATCGAAGCTACTTCAAAGCTAATTTGCGGGAAGTGCGTACCAACGTGTTTTTCAACCGCTCCTTCGATGTTTTGAGCAATCTGTCTGTAGCATTCTTGACGTATATCGGCGGTATGGCGGTGTTTAACCATTCGATTGAATTTGGTGTGCTGTATGCATTTATCACCTATATCCGGCAGTTTTTTCAACCGATTAACAACATCTCCCAGCAATGGAGCACCCTGCAGTCTACTACCGTATCTATGGATCGGCTGTATAAGCTTTTTACAATCGAGCCAGAAATTAAAGATGACAAATCACCTGCACAAATTGATCTATCAGCTGTGAAAGGCCGCATTGATTATAACCATATTCAGTTTGGTTACTCCGATGATAACACCGTCATCTCTGATCTCGACCTTCATATTGAACCCGGTGAAATGATTGGAATTGTCGGAACGACCGGTGCAGGAAAAAGCTCGCTGATGAGCCTGCTCTGCCGGTTCTATGATGTGAGGGAAGGCAGCATCCAGATCGATGGCTCCGATATCCGCAGCATCCCGCAAAGCACTTTGCACCGTATGATCGGTCTTGTCCAGCAGGAGCCGTTTCTGTACTCCGGCACTATTATCGATAATGTCCGGCTTTTCGATGAAAGCATTACAACCGAACAGGTTATCGATGCCTGTACCTTTGTCGGCGCAGATGTGCTCATTTCCAGGCTGAAGGACGGCTATAACACCATGCTGTCGGAACGCGGGAGCGGCTTGTCCGCCGGAGAACGACAGCTAATCTCCTTCGCAAGAATCGTCGTGTTCCAGCCCAAAATTCTTGTTCTGGATGAAGCGACCGCTAACCTGGATTCACAAACCGAGCAGCTCGTGCAATCTGCATTGCAGGTCGTATCAGAAGGCAGAACCACTCTCGTTATCGCCCACCGTCTGTCGACCATCATGCAATCCGACCGCATCATAGTTATGAAGCAGGGACAAATCGTCGAAGCCGGCAGCCACCAGCATCTGTTGGATCTGCATGGCTATTACGAGCAGCTGTACCGCTACTCTCAAGGAAAGCATATACAGGGCGCTTAATCCGGTAAATCGCATCAGTAAGAACCTGGAGGTAACCTCACCGCCAGGTTCTTTACTATGCGCCCCCAGATCACTTGTACATGAAGTGGGAGATAGCCGTTGTAATCACGAACATATACTCTTCACTCGCCCTCACAGATTGGCTAATTCTGCGATACGTCGGTTAGCATTTCCTTTGTAAAGACCGCCATGATAGCAAATTACCGATTCAATATCGTAATCGGTGAGCTTCTTGATCGACAAAGCGGCTAAGTTCAAATCATACGTATTCTGGGGCAGCGATCCATGCAGCTCCCCATCAACTATGACCAAAGCATCCGCTGCGATTAAAGTTTTACTGCTTTTATGATATAGGGAGATATGCCCGGGAGTATGACCAGGTGTGTTAATGACGATTATCCCCCCGTTGTATGGCAATTCCTCTCCATCTTCAATTGTTCTGTCCACGCTCGCCTTTGGCGGATTTTCCAGCACGGCTTTAAAGGCAGTACGCCACTCCTCAGGCACATTAGGAGGTAATGATTGCAACGCCTGAGTAATAGCCTCCGGTGTTATTTTCACCTGCCGTTTATCGCCCTGTATATAAGGCTTCTCCACTTCATTCGCCAGAACCTCAATTTTTTGCGATGACTCTTGCAGAATAGCTGGCAGGCTTCCGATATGATCCAGATCTTGATGGGACATAATGATTTTGTTAAGCTTCTTGAAGGGTACCCCGGCCTTCTCCATCGCCTCTATAATTAATGGCATTTGGCCAGGAAAACCGGTGTCCACCAAAACAGCCGTATCCTCGTCCCAGATCAATGTTGGATGAATAACATCCATCTTCCCCATCACAGTTGCTGAAATCTCTAACATCTCTACTCCGTTGGCGATTTGCATCCTATACCTCCATAATGGTTGAGTTATGTTTATAAACCTTATCATAACTACAAGGGGATTGAATGTCAAAAAATACTTTATTATATCATATTTTTATCTTTTTGTCAATATAAATATTTAAAACTAGCCATTTAATGGCATTCTGACGATATTTCATACTTTTCATAAATTTTATATATGAAAAAAAGTTCACCCCCATTTACATAGGAGTGAACTGGTTTTTACGTCTTTGGGCTGCCAAAGAGTATGTACTTTCGAATTCTTGTTTCACATGCTATATTCGTTATACATACAGACCCAACAACTATTAAGCCGCCTTCGTATCGTTTAATCCTGTAATTCGTGCAATCGGGAACACTTTACGCACCGGGATAACAATCAACGCAGCAACAACCGCTTTAACTGCATCGCCCGGTAAATAAGGATAACATCCTTGAGCCAGAGCCTTTTGCAAGGAATAGTTTGCAACATGGGCAAGCCACGGTACCCCGGAAACATACAGCAGCAAAGAACCAAACAATTCTAAAACAATAAATAAAGATACAAATGCCAAGGGGCCTTGACCTTTAATACGTTTGGCCGCCCACCCGATCAGCAAAGCCGCAAAGGGATAAGCCCAAATAAATCCGCCGGTCGGTCCCAGAATCAAAGCCAGCCCGCCGCTTCCATGCAGCAATGGAATACCTATAGCGGTTAATACAACAACTAATGCCATGCTGAAAAATCCATACAGCGGTCCCAATACAGCGCCGGCCAGCATTACAGCCAGATTTTGCATACTGATAGGAACAGGCGTAAATCCCAAATGGATGTTCAAAAAGCTCGATACGACTAGTAAAGCTGCAAACAAGGCGCTGAACACCATACCACGCAAACTCAATTTCATTTTCATTGCATAATCTCCTTTTATTTGTTAACCTAATTTGTGAGTCCTTAGTTGACAATTGATATTCTAGCATAAACCAATCATATAGAAAAGAGTAAAATTCAATGAATTTTGGAGAACATTTAATTAAGCTTGAACATGTTTCTTTTACCTATGCATCGGCCGAGAAAGCGCCAGCTATATTGCAAGATGTTAACCTGACTATACGCCGAGGAGAATGGGTCGCCATTGCCGGGACCAACGGAAGCGGTAAAAGCACATTGGCTAAGCTGATTGCCAAGCTGACTCCCGCAACATCCGGTGAAGTCAACTTTAACATACCCGAACAGCCTCCAATTCAGCTTGTATTTCAGAATCCCGATACCCAAGTCATTGGTGAGACGGTTTATGAGGATGTATGCTTCGGGATGGAAAATTACGGTATAGCTGAACCTGAGATGCATTTGAGAGCTCAGACAGCGCTCCAAAAAGTTGGCCTTGAGGCTCTGGCCGACAGACCGGTTGCCGAGCTCTCGGGAGGACAGAAGCAGCTGCTTGCTATTGCCTCCTGCCTCTGTATGAATCCCGCTGCCCTCCTGTTCGACGAAGCTACTTCCATGCTGGATCCTCGGTCCCGTCAAAACATAATACAGGTAGCACAGGAGCTTCACCGTGAAGGGAAAACCATTATCTGGATTACTCAATGGATGGATGAGCTCGCTTGGGCTGAACGAGTGGTAGCCTTGGACCAAGGTAAAGTCGCATACAACGGGTCCACTCTGGATTTCTTCTACCAAACAGACGAACATAACCAAAGCTTCTGTGATCGGTTGGGGTTCGCCCCTCCCTATACGGTTCAGGTAGCTCTGTCCTTAGTAAATAAAGGCTTTAAGCTTGACTCTTTGCCGGTAACTCCAGCCGAGCTAGGGAAGATAGTGAGTGTTCACTTATGATAAACGTTGAGCAACTAACTGTGGGCAAGCCGAATAGCAGCAATAAAAATAATCGTTCTGAACCCGGGCCTATTCTTACAAATATCAACTGCCGCTTGCAAAAAGGTACCGTTACACTCATAGCCGGCCAAACCGGCTCCGGAAAGTCAACCTTCTTGAACGCAATCGCTGGATTGATCACGCTTCAAGCAGGCACTATTTCCTATGACGGTAAATCCTTATGGAACGGCCAACGGATGAACAACGCTATTAAATTCAAGATGAGCGTCCTGTTCCAATATCCGGAGCGGCAGCTGTTTGCCGAGAGCATCCTCAAAGAATTCTTATATTCCCTGCGCCCTCTGCGTTTGTCTAAGCAGGAGACTGCCGCAAGAATAAACGAAGCAATGAATCGAATGAAGCTTCCAGAGGAGCTTCTAAGCGAATCCTTCTTTACCTTATCTGATGGGCAGAAACGTAAGGTAGCTATCGCTACAAGCCTAGCAACGAAGCCGGAATGGCTGCTGTTGGATGAACCAACGGCAGGCATCGATCCTTTAAGCATTCCTCATCTGCTGGATGCTATTGATATCCATAAAAGGGTTGACAAGGGTGGTATCGTCCTCGTCAGCCATGACCTTGACACCTTTCTTCCTGTTGCGGATCGTGTGCTCGTGATGCACAAGGGCACCCTGGTCGCTGATGTGACTCCAAAGAAGCTATGCGACAATCCGGGCATCCTGGTTAAAGCGCAGATAGGTCTGCCTACATCAGTTGAGATTGCTAACATTATGCTGGAGCAAGGAATACCATTACCCGGAACGCCAATAACCCCGGATGAGACCGCTGACGCCATCATCCGGCAAATCCGTCAGCGCTCCACAACTTGTGAATCACTGGAGCACAGCTCGACTACAGGCTTGCCTTCAGCCGACCCAGCATACATGGTTTCGAGAGAATCTTCGATAACGGATCCAACAGCTGATACTATTTCAACGCCCGCAGCAAATGTATCACTAAATCCTGAATCGACAGCACCGTCGGCAAAAAGTATTTCATTTACATCCATCCTTTCAACAGCCGTGCAGCAGCTGCATCCTATCACCAAATGGCTATTTTATTTACTACTATCCAGCGGAATCTTAATTCAAGATCAATGGTATGGTATTGGTGCCGCTGCAATTATCACCTGTATTTGTATGTACTTTTCAGGCGCGCCAATCGGTGCTTTACTAAAACCTGTGAAGCCATTCCTGTTTTTTATCCTTATTTCAGCCCTTATTTCCGGGCTTACTCTAACCTTTTATCCGGACTCGATAAAGCTTGCCGCAGTTGACTTTTCAATAATTTCAGCAGCTCAAACTACTAAGCAATTATCCATATTTCTGTTGATCATGGTGCTCGGCATTTTATTCGCTCTTACAACAACCGGATCAAAGATGCAGCGCGGGCTCGAACAGGCTTTTTCTTTTCTGGAGTATTTTCGCATCCCGGTTGCTGCCTTTACCTTCTCCGCCTCTTTGCTCTTGAGATTCGTTCCCATACTATTTGCAGAAATAGAACGAATTTCGCTAATCACTAGAGCCAGAGGCAAAGCGGATGTAAAGCAAGGCTCCATAAGAGTACGTGATGCTCACGTATTCATGATTCCATTGATTCTATCGATGATGAAGCATGCCGAAGATTTGGCTTTTGCCTTGGAAGCGAGAGGGTATCGTGTGAAACGCATCTCGCGTTTATCCTACAATAAAATCCCCTTTCACCTCAGGGATCTGTACACCCTGACAGCAGGCTTCCTATTACTAGCTGTTCTGATCTTTTGTGATTGGTAGAATCTCTAAAATTAGATAATAAATATTTATATAGTATATAAAAACATATAAATTTACTTTATCATAAAATTGGAGTATGCTTAGATCACTAAGATTAAGAGGTGACTACAGTGGCAAAGGTAACAGGTTTGGATGGAATTGTAGCAGCAGAAACGGATATAAGCCTCGTTGACGGGGAAAAAGGACATTTGGTGTACCGGGGATATTGGGCCAAGGAGCTGGCTATCAGTAAGGAGTATGAAGAAGCCGCTTATTTATTGTGGTTCGGTTCTCTACCGAATCAAGAGCAGTTGGAAGCTTTCACTTCGAATCTACAGATGAATCGTGTGCTCCCGGACTTTATCAGAAATTTATTAGACGCACTTCCTGCTTCAATGCCCGTCATGAATGTTTTGCAGACGGCAGTAGCAGCCATGTCAGACGATTCTCCCAGCTGGCCTCCACAGGTTGAGCAGGCTGTCACTTTGACTGCAATGCTCCCTACCTTGATTGCTTACTGGCATAGGAAACAATCTGGGCTTCCCTGTATAGAGCCTGATACGAGCTTAGGGCATACGGCCAACTTTCTATACATGCTGTCAGGAACGCTGCCTAACCCCGCTCATGTTAAGGCATTGAATGCTTATCTCATCTTGGGCATGGAGCATGGGATGAATGCATCCACGTTCGCCTCACGCGTCGTTCTATCGACGCAATCGGACATGGCTTCCGCTGTCAGCGCCGCAATCGGCGCGATGAAAGGCCCGCTTCACGGCGGCGCTCCGTCCGAGGTCATCGCCATGCTCGATGCCATCGGAACGAAGGACAACGCGGAAGCGTGGATACGTCAAGTGCTTGAGCGCGGCGAGAAGCTCATGGGCTTCGGCCATCGCGTATACAAAACCAGGGACCCGCGAGCTGAAGCGCTTCGTCAGGTGACGGAGGCATTGTCCGGCAATGACCCGTGGTTCGATCTAGCGGTTCATACAGAGAAAATCGCTATTAAGCTGCTTGAGGAATATAAACCAGGCCGTAGGCTTTATACGAATGTTGAGTTTTTTGCGGCGTCCATCATGCGGGCTATTGCGCTGCCAACCAGCTTGTTCACGCCTGCCTTTACAGCAGCTCGCATCGTCGGCTGGACTGCGCACATTCTGGAGCAAGCAGAAATCAACCGCATTTTCCGTCCTCAATCCATCTACACAGGACCGATGCCCGAGCAGCTCTAACATCTCATTTAACAAGAAAAACGCCTTGTTGCGTCCAGTAATAAGTCCACGGAAGTGAAGGGGCAATGCGGAAGTAATTGTTCCTCTATCATCTATAAAGCCCAAAAAACAGAGGGATAACGGAAGCGCTAGTTCCGTTACCCCTCTGTTTTTTTGCATAAACGTCCAATTCGGCCAACATAACGGAATTCCCACTTCCGCTATCTCCTTAAATTAGAGCCTGCTGATGGAATAGCGGAACTTTTAGTTCCGTACCAATCCCTCCAGGTGCTCTTCGCAGCGCCCCTTCATCCAAAACCTATTTTTTGATCGTCCTGATACCATCTCTGTTGATGAGGTTTATGTTCTCGAAAAAATTATTGTCTGGATTGGGAACTTTATCGCAAGTGAATGGTCTTATTTTATAGAGGTGATAAAATTGGAGCCGCATTACTTAAATTATTTGGCATCCGGCTACGACAGAAACCAGGTATTGCGCGACCTGATGGTTACTTTCGGGGAGGATGTATGGAATTTCGCCTATTTCCTGACCCAACGTGCCGATGCCGCGGACGATATTTCGCAGGAGGTTTTTTTGTCAGCCTATAACCGGCTCTATTCATTCCGCGGCGAATGCAGTGTGAAAAGCTGGCTTTTGACCATCACAAGAAATAAATCGCTGAATTATTTGAAAAGCTCCTTTATTAGAAAAGTGACTCTTATAGACACTCTTTTTTCATACAAAGATGCCTCTCCTTCAGCTGAAAAAGTAATATTTGACCGATTAGAGTCCCAAGAGCTCTGGATCGCAGTTATGAAATTACCGCGCAAATTCCGCGAAGTCCTAATTCTAGATTATCATTATGGACTGGCAATCAAAGAAATCGCTGAGCTGCTTCAAATTACAGAAGGTACTGTCAAATCCCGTTCATTTCGGGCCAAGAAAAAAGTATCCGTTCTGCTCGAAAATAACAGCAAGGAGGTGTGAACCTATGGATCCAAATAAACCGGATTGGGCGAAGCATATGACTCCCTCTCCTTTTTCGCAATCTCATTTTACTAAAGAACTAACGAATCAGGTCTTAAGAAATGTACAGAATTCGAAGCGTACAAGGCGCTTCCCCATAGCAACAGCCATTATCTCATTGACTTTGGCCGTGCTATTCTTTTTTGGAATATCCCATTTAAACAACTGGCCTCAAACCCAAGCAGCTTCTTTTTTCAAAAAAATGACCAAAGCTCCAATCGATCGAACTGAATATTACGAGCATGGGAAGCTGTTGTTCGCCGTTTACCCTGAACCTGAACTAACCGCGGGCAGCCTGGCTGGGTATATTTTTCATTTTACGGCTCCTTTCGAAGAACTGTATGGAAAGACACTCACCATCCATGCCATTCATATAAAATCAGGACTGAAAGTCACAGTGGTAGCCCCTTTCGAAATTACTAAGCCGAGCAGTGGTTATAAAGGTTTAGAACGGTTTGGGACCAATTTCGCGCTTCCCATAGGCGGTGTATGGCGTTATGTCGTTGAGCTTGATGGAAAGCAGTACGGGGATGTAGTGTTAACCTTGAAAGAACCTTTGCCTTACATCGATAATCGTTTGCTTGAAACCATTGTTGTGGAAGTAAAATGAGATGCCAAAAACCAAGAATCTCGCTTCGAACTAAAGCCGATTCTTGGTTTTTCTAAAGGTCTAACTCATTGGAATCTTCATATATACCGCGGTCCCATACCCTTCCTTGCTTCGAATAACGACACCGTAATCCTCACCGTATGCCAGCTTTAACCGCTTATTCGTATTCCTCATGCCAATATGCTCTGAATATTCCTTTTCGTTGTCAAAGTCGTTCCGTAGCATCTGTAGAGTATCCTTATTCATGCCTAGCCCATTATCAATAATGCCTATATGAAGCTCAGTTCCTACGGCCTTAATTCTTATTTTAATATAGCAGTTCTCTTCCTTCTCCTTAATTCCATGGTAGATGCTGTTCTCTATAAAAGGTTGAAATAACAGCTTCATCACCCGGTAACCGATGATCTTCGGATCATAGTCCCATATAATATCAAACTTATCCTCATACCTGTATTTCTGGATCTCGATATAGCTTTTAAGGTTTTTAATTTCTGTGTTTAATGAAACCAATTCCTCTGGATTGGTCAGCGAATATCTCAGAATCTCCGATAAATTATCAATAATTTTCGTCACCTGGTTCGGCCTGCCAGTCAGTGCGATGGTTTCCCAATTAAGCGTCTCCAGAGTGTTGAATAAGAAGTGGGGATTTATTTGAGCTTGCAAAGCCGTTAGTTGGGCGACTTGTAATTTATAACGCCTTTCGGAAAGCTGTATTTTCAAAAAGCTCTGTTCAATAAAAGTTTTCAGGATGTTCTGAATAATATACCCATACTCATCCTTAACCCGGTCGGGAAGCGCTGGAAGCGGACTTCCGTTTTCGGCTGAATCGATGATATGAATAATATTCGATATTTGTTTGTACCTGATTTTAGTGAAATAAAAGGCAAGCACAAATCCAAGCACAAAAGAGATAAGCAGCAGCAGCACCGTTATTTGGATAATAGTGAAGGGCACCTGATACAATGCCCGTTGCGGTACAATGGAAATATATTTCCAACCATATCTGGCTGAACTAAGCTGTGTAACAATATAAGCCTCGTTTGCAGCATTGACCGTATAAAAGGCTTGCTCGGACTTGTTGATACTCTCCAGCTTTAAATCCTTCAAGTAGTCCGGCTGCTTGTCGCTGAAAATTATTTGATTATTTTCATTCACTACAAGAATGCTTTGTTCGGGAAACGTAGATAACGACTTCAAAATATTTTCAATATAAGCCGGTAAAATATTAAGCACAATCACTCCATCAATAGAGTTAATTCTTTGGTAAATCGTAACGATTTTAGTCGGGGTCTGCTCAAAAGCAAATGGTTTAACCGTCCTGGGTTCAATCCAAAGCTTTACATTCTCATCTTGCTTAATAAATCGATCGAACCATTCTTTATCATAATAGTTATTGAGCTCAGAAAGCCCTTCCTTGGAAGAAATGAACCGTCCCGTATCGTTAGGCAAATAAATGTAAAAGGAATCGATATACGGTCTGGCGTTGGCGGGGGCACTCAGGAAGCTTTTCAGAATTCCGTAAGAGATCAGCTCCTCATGGGATAATGCATTGTTTTTCATAATGGAGCTTAGGGCTTCTATAATCTTAAAATCGTTGCCATACACAAGGCTCATCGGATCCGTTTCACTTAGAATCAGCTCAATATTTTCCTTCGTCTGCTTGAGTAAATTAACCGAGCTTTTATTGATATCCTCCTTAATATAATTCTGGGTGATGAGGATAGAGAGCGTTCCAAGTATAATAAGCGGAATAAGCAGCGGAAGAAAAAACATGGAAAGATGCTTAATAAAAAACTTCGTTTTCATTCGCTTACCGGTGGTGAATCACGAAATTCCCTGGGGCTTTTGCCGTAGTAGAGCTTAAATGCCCTGGAAAAATTTTTGGCGTTATCATAACCGATGAAGCTTCCAATTTCGTATGTTTTATAGGTAATATCTTTTAGCATCTCGGCTGCTTTCTCCATCTTTACGGATATGACATAGTCCGAAAAGTTTTGGCCCGACCACTTTTTGAAATACTTACTCAAATAATACAAGTTCATATGAAACAACCCTGCCACTTCCTCCAGGGTCACATCCTTATAATGCTCCAGAACGTAGGATTTGATCGCGGCAATCTTCTTCTCGTGATAACCCAGTTCCTCCGTGTTTTCCTCCGCCACTTCTTCTACCAAAGGCGCAGCCGTCACAGCCTGGCCTTGTAGCAGCGCTTCTCTCGACTGCTCGTCATCCAACTCATCCTTGATCCTTGAGAAAATTTCCAGCAGCTCCTCATATTTGGTGGGCTTGATAATATAGCTTTTCACACCGTAGACCAAAGCCTTTTGCGCATAATCAAATTCCTTATAGCCGGTTAAAAACACAATCTTCGTTTTACTTTTTCTGCTGTGCAGCTCTTGGGCAAGCTCGACTCCGGTCATGACCGGCATTTTAATATCGCTAAGAACTACATCCACATCATGCTTTAAAATATAATCTAGAGCTTGCCGCCCATTCTTGGCCTCTGCAACTATCTCGAATCCTATCTCATTCCATGGAAAGTAATTGCATATACCGTTTCTTATTTTAGTCTCATCGTCAACTACTATCAGTTTGTACATCGTTACCCTCCCTCTTGCGGTATAACAAAATCATTTTATTCGAAGCCTATTCGATGTAGATACATTCGTGTTTTTATGGTGGATTTTGTTGCAATAGCAGAAAGCTGAAACTTCGTTTCAGACTTTTCTTTCTGATATTATAACAAAATCATTTTATTCGAAGTCTATTCGTGTAGATACATTCGTGTTATTATGGTCGATTTTGTTGCAATAGCAGGAAGCTGTCAGCTTTCTGCTATTATAGAGTATCGCGAAATCGCATACAACCTAATGACAAATAATGAAATCAAATGACAAATTAGACCCCCTTCACACTTTGAACAAGCGGTTTATTTCAGACAAATAATCAAACCTTTTATCAAATCAGATGGATTTTATGGTCCAAGTTTCATTGATATAATAAACCTGCAAATGCTTACAACTTGTAAATTCGAACAAAAAGGGGATACGAATATGAATCATATGAATAAGCAGAAGAAGCTATGGAGCTCGGCCATTGTCATATCTTTACTGTCAGCAAGCATGGTCGGATGCAGCAGCGGCTCAACGCCAGCTCAAGGCGACAGCGCTAAAAATTCCGATCCTGCCAAACCAGTTACCCTGAGATTCGCATGGTGGGGAAGCGATTCACGTCACAAAGCTACTCTTGATGTCATCAATCTATACAAGCAAAAAAATCCTAACGTAACTATCGAAGCTGAATATAGCGGATTCGATGGCTACGAACAGAAAATAAAAACGCAGCTTGCTGGTGGTACAGCACCCGATATCCTCCAATTGGATCAACCATGGCTTGCAGAATTAACTAACGGAAACGAGCTTTTACTTGATTTAGGCACTCAGAAGAACTTGGATTTGAGCAAATTTGATGCTACTTACTTAAAAAACTTCTCCACCTATAATAACAAAATCGTCGGCTTGCCAATGGGAACCAACGGACGCACCATAGTATTCAACAAAACTTTGGCAGAAAAGCTGGGCATTCCCTATAATCAGGCTTGGACTTGGGACAACCTGCTGGAGGAAGGAACGAAGCTTCATGCAAAGGACAGTAAAATGTTCCTGATGAACTCAGACTTGGGCGTCATTCAGATTATGCTCGCATCCATGCTGAGACAAAAAACCAATGCACCTATGGTCAAGGATGATAATACCCTTACTTTTACAAAAGAGCAGGCCACTGAAGCTTTTGACTGGATTCAGAAAGCGTTCAAGGCTGGCGTTTTCCAGCCACTGGGTGAAAGCCAATTATTTGCCGGCAAAACCGATCAAAACCCAAAATGGATTAATCAAGAGCTTGTCGCTATAGAAGGCTGGAGCAGTGAAGTAATTAAATTCAAGGACACGCTGCCAAAAGGTACTGAGATCGAGTCGGTATTGCCTGCAGCCTATAAGGATTCCAAAACCGGCGCTGCTGTTATCCGTCCTTCTATGGTTGTCTCTGTTAATAAAAGATCAGAGAATCAAGATGCTGCAACTAAGTTTGTAAACTGGTTATTGACGGATATCGAAGCAGCCAAAATACTGGGCGATGTAAGAGCTGTACCTGCATTGGAAACTACGAAAAACGCAGTTGTAGAAGCTAATAAATTGGATAAAAATGTGGCAAAAGCCGTTGATTTGGCTTCCAAGAGCCAAGCGATTCCAGATAACGCTATATCCCTAAACTCACAGCTCATAGATATCGGCAAGGATATCGTTCAAAAGGTTGCTTTTGGTAAAACCTCTCCATCCGATGCTGCTGACGAACTAATCAAACGATATACAGATAAATTAAAAGAATTGAAAAAGTAATCTGTACCGTGTTATCCGGAAACTGTTACAAGTGCCGCTGAGCCTCAGCGGCACTTCTACTTCAACAATGCATAAGTAAGGGTGATAAAATGGAAACACTTCGATCCGCTGTGAAAGTGAAAAAGAAGTATCAATATATCGGTTTGCTCTATATCAGTCCATGGCTTTTCGGATTTCTGTTGTTGGAATTGTATCCTTTTCTTACTTCCTTCTATTATTCATTTACTTCATTCGATCTGATCAATCCGCCAAAATTTATTGGCTTTAAAAACTATATCGATATGTTTACCAAAGATGATATGTTCTATCAATCCTTAAAAGTCACATTAATTTATGCTATTATCGCCGTCCCCGCCAAGCTCGCCTTTGCATTATTCGTAGCTGTAGTTCTGACTGCGAAGCTCAAAAGCGTCAATATTTTCCGGACCGTCTATTACTTACCCTCCATATTAGGAGGCAGCGTCGCCGTTGCCGTGCTGTGGAGATTCCTGTTTATGAAGGATGGAATTATTAATAACCTTACGGCTACCATTCATATTCCAGCGATCGACTGGCTTGGGAATCCCAGTATTGCGCTGTACACCATCTCTATGTTGAACGTATGGCAGTTCGGTTCCTCCATGGTTCTTTTCCTAGCCGGCTTAAAACAAATACCTGGTGAGCTGTATGAGGTCGGGCGAGTCGAAGGAGCCTCCAAAGTACGGATGTTCTTTTCCGTTACGCTTCCTTTATTAACGCCGATTCTTTTGTTCAATTTAGTTATGCAGATCGTTAATGCCTTTCAAGAATTCACCGGTGCCTTTGTTATACTGCCTGATGGGGGACCGCTCAAATCCACTTATTTATTCGGGATGAAATTGTATGATGAAGGATTCAAGTTTTTGAAAATGGGCTATGCGTCCTCACTTTCCTGGGTGCTGTTTGCAATTATCCTGGTTTTTACAGCACTCGTTTTCAAATCTTCCTCTTACTGGGCCCATTATGAAGACGGAGGTGATAAGCATTGAGTTCAGAAAAAGTTAGAAATACCGTTTCATTCGTGTTTATGTGTGTATTCGGGCTCATTATGATTTATCCCTTGCTATGGCTGTTTACCGCTTCATTCAAAACGAATGAGGAAATATTCGGATCACTCAGTCTGCTGCCAAGTCATTTCAATTGGGACGGCTACATCAAGGGTTGGAAAGGCTCCGGGCAATATTCATTCGGTCTGTACTTCCTGAACACCTTCAAGCTGGTCATTCCAACCGTGTTTTTTACCGTTGTATCAAGTACTATAGTAGCTTACGGCTTTGCCAGATTTACATTTCCATTCAAGAATGTATTGTTCTCACTCATGATCTCCACCTTAATGCTTCCAAATGCAGTAGTTATAATTCCTAAATATATAATGTTCAAAAACTTTGATTGGCTGAACAGCTACTTGCCATTTATCGTCCCGGCTGCACTCGCCACTCACGCATTCTTCATATTTATGCTTGTTCAATTTTTCCGTGGACTCCCAAGAGAGCTTGACGAATCTGCGAAGATGGACGGCTGCAATTCGTTTATGATTCTGGTCCGCATTCTGCTCCCGCTGTCCAAGCCGGCACTAATATCTGCAGGGATTTTCCAGTTTATATGGACATGGAATGACTTCTTTAATTCATTGATCTACATTACCAGTGTCAAGAAATTTACCGTTGCGTTGGGTCTTCGAATGGCGCTCGATAACTCGACCAGTGTGGCCTGGAATCAGGTGCTTGCTATGTCGGTTATCGCTATCATCCCTTGTATATTAGTTTTCTTCTTCTGCCAAAAATACTTCGTGGAGGGCATCGCCACCACAGGTATTAAAGGGTAATCAACACTCGTTCACGATGATTAAATGCCAAAAACCCAAGAATCTGCTTCTACACGAAGCGAGAATCTTGGGTTTTCGTATTTAATAGGTTTACTTCTGCTTCCGCCTTGCTCTCAATGCTTGTCCAGCAAAAGAGGGATTGCTTATCCCAGTGTCTTCTCACCGGGCTTCCAGTTAACCGGACATAGTCCGCCCGCTTGAAGAGCTTGTAGAATGCGTAGCGTCTCTTCCACGCTGCGGCCTACGTTCATATCCGTTACGACCTGATAGCGAACTACGCCTTCAGGATCGATAATAAACAAACCGCGATGTGCAGCGCCTGAGGCTTCATCCAGTACACCGTAGGCTCTTGCCGTTTCCTTTTTGAAATCGGATGCCAATGGATAATTGATAGTACCAATTCCCTGCTGATCACGTGGCGTTTGAGTCCATGCGCGGTGTGTATAGACACTGTCTACCGAAACACCTACTATTTCGCAATCCAGATCTCTGAAGCTGTCGGCATGATCACTGAAAGCGATGATTTCTGTAGGGCATACATAAGTAAAATCATAGGGCCAGAAAAACAGCATCAGCCATTTGCCGCGGTAGCTTTCCAAAGTAACATTTTCCTCTAATGTTTCCATGTTCAGAGTGGATGGAAGGTTGAAGGATGGAGCCTGCAGTCCGATTTTTACGATTTCTGTTGTTTGCGCTTGTTGAGTCATTAGTGTAGTCTCCTTCCGCTCTTATTGAGCCAATGCTTTTTGGATGCGAGTGGTGTTCATGCCAAGAATTCGGGTGTCACCGATTACTGTTACGGGCAGCGAGCTAACCCCCATTGCTTGAAGCTCATCAATAAATGCGTCGTTGGTGTCAATATTTCTTTCTTCAAAGGCAATGCTCTGTTCATTTAAGTACTGCTTAAGCTGCTTGCAATATGTGCAGGTGTTGCTGGAATATACAATGACTTGGGTTGTTGTTGACATGGCTTATATCCTCCTAGAGTGTTTTTTTAAACTTAAACTAAATCTAATTATCTTCTAAAGAGATAGTAACATCTTGAGACGCTATTCATCATGAAGGTTTGATGAAGTTATCATGAAGATTGCATGAAACCCTTTTTAATCAGAAATTCGGTAACCAACGCCTCGAATGGTAGCGATATATTTCGGAGTTTTGGGGTCGTCCTTCAGCTTTTGCCTCAAGCTTTTTACATGAACATCAACCGTATTGCTGCCGCCAAAATATTGCTCTCCCCATACACGATCCATCAGCTCCTGCCGACTAAGCACCGAACCTCCGGCCTCCAGCAGCGCCTTTAACAAATCAAATTCAGTTTTCGTAACATCAATTCGTTCAGAGCCTACATAAACTGCGACTCTTTTGTAATCAACAGTCAGATCTTTTACTTGAGCTTGATCGGACCTCTGTCCAGGCTGCCTGTTGCCCTGAGCAAGCATGGAATGAACCCGCTCAAGCACCTGCTCGATCGTACTGCTCTCCCAGCTCATGACCGCCTCTGAAAAAGAGGATTTATCCGCTTCATCTGACGAGAAATTCTCTTTATTTACAAGCCGCAGCGTTGGAACTCCATGGCTTCTCATAAGCTGCGGAGCTGCTGAAGCTCCATGTTTGGTTTCTTTGGATAAATCCACAATCATCAGATCGATAGGAAGGACAGCCAACGCTTCTTCGTCCCAATAGCGAAAAACAAGCACATCGTAGCATTTGATCGTCAATTCCCGCACAAGCTCATGCAATGAATAAGGAAATGGACTAATGATTACAATACGATGTGTAGTCTCGCAATAATCCCCAATTGCCGGGTCTGGTAGAGTTGGTCGAAATAATATAGAATCATTCAGCGGTGAGCTCAGTTCCCTTTCTCTTTCTCTTTGCATACCGGGCACACTCCTTTCACCAAAACATGCTGCTGCTCAATCGTATAGCCCGTTTCAGCGGCCACTGTGTTCAGCCATTCCTGCGGAACCTCAGTAAACACCTCGTCTACTCTGCCGCATACTTTGCAAACAATATGCTGGTGATCCTCGGTACAGGCATCGTATCGGCTGGCATCCCCGTCCAGCTTCAGCTCACGGATCATGCCTTCTTCCGTCAAATAACGTAAGGAGTTGTACACGGTAGCGTAGGCTAAGTGCTGTTCCTTCTGCTTCAGCCGGTCAATAACCTCAGCGGCCGTTGGATGATCTTTGCTCTCAGCCAAAATATCGTATATCGCTTTGCGCTGTATGGTAAGCTGCCCTTTTCTGCTCATAAAAAGCCCTCCGAACTTCAATGTATTTAGATTAAGTTTAAACTTATATTCAGTCTAAGTCAATAGCAGGTAAACAAAGAAGGTACTGCTCCAAAAGTCATTTTGAGCCAGCCTATTCTTAGATGTTCTCAGCGAAATACTGAGATGAGGTCGCTTTTCAACACGTGCTACTTGTTAGGTTCTCTGTTCGGGGTTCGCGGTTCGCGGTTCGCGGTTCGGTTACGGCATTTCATGGCAGTCTGGAGCTCTCCATCCATTTACCGGGAAAATGTCACGTTAATTTCTCCGAATATAGCGTTTCTAGTACTTTAACTGGAATTTCTCATGCTAATTCTACGTATTTTGGTGGATATCAGCCATATCACCCATATTAGAGTTAGTTTTTCCAGTTAAATTGATTTCAAGCGATATTCAAGCTGAATTAACGTGAGGATTTCCATCTATTTCCTTCCTTTCGGCAGCCGTTCGAAGATCCTGGTTTCCTCTAGATTGAAAGCAACCTTTGAACATCGGTTCTCGCCCCATCACTTAAGCAATATCCAAAAAGAGGCTATCCTAATAGTCATTTTGGATTTTTGGATGTTCGCCCCCACTCTGATCGGATTTGGATTTTTATATGCTCGTCCCCCACTCTGATCGGAATTTCCCTACAAAAAAGACGCGTCCATCCCCACTTACAAGTGGTTTTGGAGGCGTCTGATTCATTCGCTGACACCCTTTTGAGACAGCCTCCTTAGGAGTGGCAGTCTCAATAGTCATTTTGGATTTTTGGATGTTCGCCCCCCACTCTGATCGGATTTGGATTTTTATATGCTCGCCCCCCGCTCTGATGGGATTTCCCTACAAAAAAAAGACGCTTCCATCCCCACTTACAAGTGGTTTTGGAGGCGTCTGATTCATTCACTGACACCCTTTTGGGACAGTCTCCTTAGGAGTGGCAGTCCAATGATGCCAGGTGTCAGCTCATCATTATGAGAGCAAATGAATGCTGTATACTTACTTCTTCAAATGTGTGTCGAGAAATTTGAGCATAATCGTATAAAAGTCCAACTGATTTTCATAGCCGCGGAAGCCGTGACCTTCATCCTCTTTAATCATATAAGGGGCATCGATTCCACGTTGGCGAATCGCCATAACCATCTGATCGGATTCTTTCTTCTTTACCCTCGGATCGTTGACACCTTGTGCGAACATAACCGGAGACTTGATACGGTCCACATGCAAAAGTGGGGAATATTCCTCCATCATTTGTTTGTCCACCCCTGGATCCCCGACTTGCATATATAACTTCTTTTTGTCCCAATAAGGAGGCATGGTTTCAAGAAAAGTAAGCAAGCTGGAGGGGCCCATAAAATCAATCCCCGCGGCATACAAATCCGGTGTAAACGTCATCCCGGCAAGAGCGGCATATCCACCATAGGATGATCCATAAATAGCTATGTGCTTAGGATCTGCAGTCCCTTGCTTAATGAGCCAATTAACACCGTCCGTAATGTCATTCTGCATGGCTTGACCCCATTGCTTATTGCCTGCGTTGAACAGAGCTTTTCCAAACCCGGTTGAACCGCGGAAATTCATCTGCAGAACTCCATAACCCCGGTTAGCCAAAATTTGCACCTCTTTGTCATATCCCCATGAATCGCGAGCCCACGGTCCACCATGCGGAAGAATAACAAAAGGAAGGTTTTTGTCCCCGGCATTTTTGGGCAAGGTCAAGTATCCCCTTATAGTCATACCGTCACGTGCCGTATAAGAAACCGACTTCATTTCAGCCAGTTGATCCACTTGAATCCAAGGCATCGTATCCTTAACTTTTTTTATCGTGTCGTCCTTACGGTTATATTGATAATAAACACCTGGAGACCTGTCACTGTAAACGAACAAATTCACCTTGGATTCCGGAAGCGGATTACCTGTTATAATAAATTGCTCTCCGGGAAGCTTTTTGGCAATAGCTTGATTCAATTGTTCGAATTCCTTATCCAGGTAATGGTAGTGCACTTTGTCGGTTTCATATTTCACTGCCAGAATAGCCTGTTTTTTGTAGGAGATTACGATATCAGTCACGTCAGCTTCCGGATTTTCATAAACCGTTTCACCTATTGATTTGGTGTTCAAATTATATTTAACCAACGCTAAAGTATTTCTTCCAATATCGCTTAGTGCAAAAATCTGAGTTTCATCGAAAGAGAACATAATAGGTTTGAAGCTGTCCCCGAATTTAACATCCAATATCGACTCAAATTTACCTTGAGCGGAGCTGCGATACAATATTTTCGTATTAATGCCATCCTTTGCAACCGCTAACCTGGCCTCGCCATATATATCCGTTAGCCATTCGGTAATGTTTCCGGGATTTTCTGCTACCAGTTCCATCTTACCCGTCTTCACATTCAAACGCTGAACATCAAAAACCGTACGGTCCCGATTATTAATACTGATTAGCATATCATTCTCATGACCAGGCAGATAAGACAAGGATTCCATAATATCCGCACGTATATTGTCATAAGGCGTTAAATCCTTATCCTCTTTACCGTTAGGATTTACAGAATGCACGTGATTATCCTCCAAACCATGTGCGCTCGTGGTATAGACGATTCTCTCATTATTGAACCAAAAAAAGTTCTCAATATCCCGATCCTTCATATTCGTAATGCGATAATCCTGCTCTACGCCTTCTTGATCCACATAGATTTGCAGGTGACCTTCGAATTCCTCTACATAAGCGGTCATCTTACCATCCGGTGATGATTGAATTCCTCTTGTTTTGGATTTACGCAGGAAGTCGCTTAACGGTATTTCATCCTTGCCCGTCTCTCCCTGTGAGATAGCACGGTTTAAGAACAACACAAGCTGAGCACGGGTTACTCGGCTCTTCGGTAAATATTCCAGCTGATCGGTAATTAAATGCTGCTTTAAGCGAACAACATCCTTGTAATGGCTCTCCCCAATTGATGATTCATCCTTAAACCACACATTGACTCCGTTTTCCTTCAGCTTAAAGGCTCTCACAAGCAAGCTGGCCATTTGTTCACGTGTCAGAGGGGCTTCCGGGTTAAAGCGTCCTTCATCACCTTCAACAATCCCTTTTTCCTTGAGCGAATTCACCGCATACGAATAGACACTGTTCTCGGGGATATCGGTGAATCCCTTTAATGACACTGGCTCCTTTAGCTTCAATGCTTTGCTTAACCACAAGGCTGTCACCCCGCGCGTAATTTCACTGTCCGGATGAAAAAGTCCGTCAGAGCCGCCTTCGATGATCCCCATTTGAGCTAGCTTGGATATTTCTTTACTTGCATAATGTTTTTCCGTCACATCCGCAAAGCTCTTGGCAGCTGTTTCTGCATGGGCGCTAATGGGTACCGTCAAAATCGTAACTAAAAATAGCATGGATATAAATAATGATAACTTCTGCTTCACTTATAACACCCCTAATCATAGTATCCATAGCCATTTCAAGAGCAAGCATCCAAAGTAGGGTTACGCTTCGAGCTCCCCTCTTTTACTCGCTTTGTTAATTTTTTTATATTGGAAGGCAAGCATTGCAAAATGAAGAAAAAATACACCTGCAATAATATAGAACACAATGGAAATACCAAAGCTGCTCGCAACCAAACCTCCGAACATCGCACCTGACACGTTCCCCAGAGAGTTAGCGCTTGCATTATACGCAAAAACGCTGCCCTGAAGTCCCATAGGAGTCAAGCTTCGCAGCAAGGATGAAATCGACGGCACCAAACCTCCTACACATAAGCCGGAAATAAAGCGGATACCCATCAAGCTCCACGGACTTGTAACACTTGCTTGAGGAATGTACAAGATGGCAATCAGAATCACGGAACAGAGCAGAATAGGAAGATGACCGAATCTGTCCCCCAATTTTCCCAGAAATGGCGCTGCGATGATTGTCCCCAATGCGCTTGATGCAAATATCAAACCTGCCATAATTTCAATGTGGTTCTCAATATGCATGCTTTTGACATACAAAGTAATCATCGGACTGATGCTCTGAAAGCTCGCAGCTATTAAATAAGTGGACACGAATAAAGTCAATATTATAGGAGATTGCTTAATCACTTCGCCCAGCTGCTTTTTCTTGGGAGCATCACGCTTTTCAATCCGGACTGGCTCAGCCGATTTCTGGAACCATCGGAATTTGAACTTCGGATACACTTTTGCTTCTTTAACACCGACAATCGCCAATACCGTTGCAATCAAAATAAATAAGCCTGTGAAAAAAAATGAATTACGCATTCCGAGCCACTCCGCAAGTATTCCGCCAATCAAAGGTCCAAGCAGTTGCCCAGCTACTTGTCCTGTTTGCAGCATACCCAACGCTTTGCCGACCTCTTGTTTAGGGGCTTCAATAGCAATCAATGCGACAGCACATGTGCTGAATCCTCCCATCGTCCCAAACAAAGCTCTGAGGAGCAGCAATTGGATCGGCGTATGAACCAATCCCATAGCAGCAATGATGATCGCAAGGCCGAAGCCTGAACGGACCATCGTCAATTTCTGCCCATACCTGTCCGAAAATTTCCCCCAGAACGGAGACACAAGTGCAATCATTAGATGATTGACCCCGAAGATCATGGCTGACCATAGTGCTGCCTGCTTAACGTCATGAATGCCAAGCTCCTGAACATACAGCGGCAAGAAAGGAATAATCATTCCAATACCAGCCGAGCAAAAAAAGCATCCGAACCATAAGATGTAAAGATTGCGCTTCCAAGTTTCCATTCGAACTTTCCTTCTTTACTGGTAAATTGTGTACTTGTCCACTGTATGCACAAAATAAAGAAGCGTCAAGGGGAAAAAGTTTATTGGGACGCGTTTTTAACAAGAAGCCTTGCTGCCTCAACCTTCGTTAAGCCAGATGCAGCATAGGTTTGACCGTCAGCCTGTTTCATATTCCGTATAGCCTCAAGCTGTGTAGCTGTTGCGGGTTGAAATTTGATTAATGCATCCAAATTGTCATAGGCTATCTTTCTTGCCAATGCCTTATCTCCCAATTCGTCTATCAAACGGTACATCCCCTCAATCGCTAACTCCTCGCTCTTCAAGCCATAGCCAGAGTCCGTACTAAGCATAAACCTGTCCGGGAACTCTTTCATCACAGGTATAAAGTGCTCCAGCTTGTTAGAGCTCTCAGGATTGAAAGCTGTAAAACCCGCAAAAAAATCCGCATATAGATTAGGATGCTTCTGCAGCAGCCGCCGTATATTATCAGGTGAATTATAGGCATTGGCATGTGCGAATATAAAATTCGTATGAGGGTAAGCTTCTAATGCTTCCTCCAGCTGATATATGGGCCCGCCAGATGGAGGATCAATGTGTAAAAGCAAAGGAGCCTTGTACTGCGCGGCCAACTCGTATATTTGCGGTAAGAAGCCATCCATCGGATGGTCCGTTTTCCAAGGAACATTCCTAAGAGCAGGAGAATTAACAGAAGCGGCTGCAATTTCACCAATACCGAAATAGCCCTTTTCCAAATTTTTCTTGACGAACTCGAGACTCGAAGCATCCTTCAGGTTAATACCGGAGAAGAAGGGGATTACAAGTTCAGGATACTCTTCGTAGGCTTTCCAGGCTGTTGCATCGGTGTCTATAGCACTTGGATCGGAAACATTACCGAACAGAACAATTCGGTCGATGCTCGTTCGTTTCCACGTTTCCACCATTCGCATATAGGCGTAACCGCCAGCGTCATGATTATGGGCGTCAGCCAGAGGCAGCTCGCCATATTCTTTTACCAGATCTGCCAGGCTCTTGCTCGGTTTCGTAGACTGGGGCTTCGCAGGCACAGGATTTGCCTCTTGGAAGGAAGTATCGCCCGAATCCGGCTGCTCTTTCCCGGAATTGACAATAAACAGCTCTCTTCCTACTACTATTCCTCCAGCCAGCACAACAACAGCGGTTAGACCCAGCACAGCCTTCTTAACTAACAAAGCCACCACCCTCTGTTTTTTACATATTATTACATAATAATCCAGGTAGAGCCATACTGTAAACAATATTTATACAAGACCGAATAAAACAACAAGCAGATAGCCTAAGCCTGATAAAAGCACAGATCCTATAAGCCCTGCGACAAATGGTCTCAACCCCAATCTGCGGAAAGAAAGTAGGTCCACATTCAGTCCTAAGCCTGCCATTGCCATAGCAATTAGTAAATAAGCTGCCGTTATGACGTGATTCGTTACCTCTGTTGAGATGATTCCTAATGTATTGATGCCACTCATTACGAGAAACCCGATAATAAACCATGGAATCGGAATCGCTCTCCAGCTTGTTTGGCTTGCAGCACCAGATTGTTTATTCTCCAAACGTTTGGCCCACATACCAATGAGAATGGCTACTGGAACAAGACAGGCTACACGGGTTAGCTTCACAATCACTGCCATATCTACAGCGTCCTTCCCGCCAGGGGCAGCTGCTGCAATTACATGAGCAATCTCATGCAGAGTAGCTCCTGAGAAGACGCCATATCCAGAAGCCGAAAGTCCGAGAAACGGATAAAGCAGCGTATAAAGCAATGTAAAAATTGTACCCAGAATCGCCACAGTTGCTGCACTTATAGCTGTTTCTTCATCATTCGCCTTGATCTGCGGCGCAATAGCTACGACCGCCGCTGCTCCGCAGATGGCCGTCCCACATGCAGTGAGCATACTGAGCCTCTGCTCTACTTTTATGAAACGGGCAATGCCGTAAACTACAAAAACCGTAAATACGATGTTAATCACGCCAACAGCCAGCACCTTAGGACCAGCATGAACTATATCAGCCAGGTTAAGCCGCATTCCGAGAAGAATAATGCCAAACCGCAGAAGATTTTTATTTGAATAGGAAATACCAGGCATGAATTGTACCGGTACCCCGATCGACGCACGCCACACAATACCGAGCAGAATTGCAATGACCAGTTGACCCATGATACTTAAATAAGGAAAACCGGACAAATACTTGGCGGTAACTGCAAGGAGCAGCGTGAGACCTAAGCCTTGAGCGAAGCCAAGTCCTTTTTTTATTGGGTTAAATGGATAGGTTTGTGCTTGTGTCTGTCCCATAGTGAATTCACTCCTTTAATGTATGGCTCCACTATAGAACAGCTAAATAAGGAAGTGAAATACTTATCTGCTATTGGTATCATCAGAAATACTAATGATTATTCATTGTTCAGAATAAGGTTTAAAGCTACAATGTGAATACTGTATAACCGGGACTCAACAAGGAATAAAACCGAAGATTAAAGCGGAGGAATAAGTATGATTGTAGAAACACTGAAAGTATTTGTAACGGTAACCGAGCAAAGCAATTTCTCCCGGGCCGCGGAGCTGCTTAATCTTTCCCAGCCTGGAGTTAGCTTGCATATTCGAAATCTGGAGCAGGAGATGGGTGCCAAGCTGATGCATCGTTCCCCCAAGCAAGTAAAATTGACGGAAGCAGGAACCCTATTATATAAAAATGCCAAACAAATTTTATCTCTGTACGAAAATGCGAAGCAAGAAATCCATCTGCTGCAAAATGCCGTAACCGGCTCACTCAAAATCGGCGCAAGCTTTACCATAGGAGAATATGTTATGCCGCGGCTGTTAGCCGAATTTACAAGTTTATATCCTCAGGTCGACATTCAGGTGAACATTGGCAATACGGAAGAAATTATCCAAGCCGTTCGCACCAATGAACTGGACCTCGGTCTTGTGGAAGGCCATGTAACCCAGTTCGATATCGAGGCCATCCCCTATATGAAGGACGAAATGATATTAGTCGCTCCACCCGGGCATCCATTATCTTCCCTTCGCATAGCAGAGCCATCGATGCTGCAGAATCAAGTGTGGGTTCTAAGAGAAAGCGGCTCAGGGACCCGCGCGTTCAGTGATACATTCATACATGATGCCGGTCTCTCCGTCAGGCGATCCTATATTTTTAACAGCAGCCAAGGTGTGAAGGAATCCGTTGCTGCCGGGCTTGGGATCGCTATTTTATCACGATTGGTCGTGCGCAAAGAGCTCGAAGCCGGCGAGATTATCGATGTCCCAATTAAAGAAACAAGCTTCACACGGGACTTCCTGATGATTCATGGCAAAAAAATGCCAATGACCATGGCAATGAAAATGTTTGTACAAAAGCTGATCCCCTCTTCCTCTGCGTAAGTATCCTTAAAGTTTATCTCTCAGATTCTCTACTTTACAAAATCGAATAACTCGTATAAATTAAAAGTAACAGTTGTTATATTCTAACGACTGTTACTTTTTAAATTCGGAAAGGAGCGGCTCGAATGAATCTTTATGTAATCACTGCAAGCTTTCTAGGTACAGCAGTCGAGTTTGTGGAAGCCCTTACAATCGTATTGGCTGTAGGTGTAACGAAAGGCTGGCGAAGCTCACTTTCCGGCATGGCTCTTGCCATCCTGCTGCTGACAGCACTGGTCGTGCTATTCGGAGTCCCATTAATGAACTACGTGCATGTCAGCGCCTTTCAGCTTGTCATCGGGATATTAATGATGATGTTCGGGATGAGGTGGCTTCGCAAAGCCATATTGCGGTATTCCGGCCTTAAAGCATTACACCTGGAAAATGAAGCGTACGAGGAAGAATTAACCCGCCAGAAAAAAGAAGGAACGGCTACCAAGCGGATGGACTGGTTCGGCTTTACAACTACATTCAATATTGTTTTGTTAGAAGGAATCGAGGCTATATTTATTGTTCTTACCTTAGGATTAGCCGCTAACGAACTTAGTTCAGCAGTTCTTGGCAGTGTCATCGGGATAATTGTCGTCATAATTGCCGGAATACTGCTTAGGAAACCTCTCGCAATGATACCGGAAAACACAATGAAATTTGTAGTTGGATTAATGCTTAGCAGCTTCGGTATTTTTTGGGTGGGTGAAGGTGTCGGAGTCGAATGGTGGCACGAGGATGTGTCCATATTAGTTTTGATGGCCGCCTTACTGCTCGTATCCATTCTAAGTGTGGGTGTTCTGCAGAATCTGCAAAAACGGAGGGTGAGGAACCGTGAAAACAGTACTTCAAACCATTTTGGGTCTTATAATTGATGATTGGTGGCTGGCTATAGGCATCCTTCTATCCATCACGGTTACAAGCATATTCATTTATAATAATTTCAGCTCCGCGGCTGGCGCATGGCTGCTAGCTATACTTACCCTACTAACACTTCCGCTTAGTCTAGTTATGGAGTATCGAAAAAAAATGCGTTGACAGCTATTCAAAAAAGAGCAGCACCTGCCGCAAAGGTTGGATGCTGCTTTTTTGGATATATGGTATCATTAGGGTTAAAACAGAATGGAGCATCTTCTATGAAGTGGATTATTTTTATTTACAAAGTCCCCCCGCAGCCTACTAAATATCGTGCCTACTTGTGGAGAGAGCTCAAAAAATTCGGATCGATTTATCTTCAAGACGGGGTCTGCCTGCTTCCTGATTCCGATGATGTCCACTTGTTTATAGGAGCATTAGCTGAGAAGGTTCGTGAATTCGGAGGTCAAGAATCAACCTTTTTGTCCAATACCTTCTCCACCGAAAAAGACCAGGAAATGATCGAGCAGTTTAACTCGGCCCGTACCGAAGAATATAACGAGTTGATTCCGGGGATCAAACGACTGCAAGGCTATTTCGAAGAAGAAGAAGCCTGGGAGTTCGATGATGAGCAACTCCAACGAGTACGGGAAGAATTTCAAAAAACGATTCGTCAATTTCAAATAATTGAAGCTCGAGATTATTTTGAAGCTGAGGCGGGACGAAAAGTCAGGCTGCTGCTTGATCAATGTAGAAAACAATTGCTCCGATTTTAATCCCTTATTGTTTGCCAGTCCCTGTCTTTCGTTCACACCATGCATATAGTGCATCGTACATAGGTATTTGCAAATTAATTTTTTCGTGGTCATCGATCCCTAAGTAATGAAAACCAAAGGCAATGGCACGCAAGCCTGCTGACTCCGGGGTAATATCAATGTCTATGGGAATATCAGCTCCATGGATAATTGATCCCATCATCACCAATGCCAGATTGTTGGTTAGCTCATACTTGATTAGCATAGTTTCAAAGCTGCAGCTCCCAGAGTGATGCCCCAGTTCCACCCCCTTCATATCAAAAGGAATTCCGTCCGTAATGGCTGCAGGATCCGTATCATTGGGAACGAATTCAAAAATCGCTTCCGGATCAATAAATTTCAATATTAGCCATGGACATGCCACACGTTCAACATTCGCATTCTCTCTCGTTACCCATTTCACTCCGAGTCACTCCCTGCCCAATTGAATTCTTTATACGTCTGTCTTAGATTATAGCCTGTTAACTGAATTAACACATTAGTTTTTAATAGCAGCAATACGAATAGGAGCTTGCCGAAGCAAGCCCCTCAACGATCTTATTCATTTTAAACATTACCAGCCGAAATCCAGCGTCTTCCCAGTTTCAGCATAGGTCTTAACATTGCTTAGTATCATTGGCCAGCTCTGCGAGGCATTGCTGTAAGATGGATAGTTAGCTGGCCATTGGTCATTAACGAGCTTCAACTTGGTACAATTTCCAACCGTCTCCAAAGTAAAGGTTACTCTAGTCTCAAGCTGCGCATGATTCTCCCTATAAGATGGCCCCGGATGCTCCGTACAACTCATTTCCTTATGGATCTCATACTTCAGAATGCTGCCATATACATGAACCGTCTCATCACCATCATTACCCGGACCTACATATTCGTAAGGAGCTCCCTCTTCAAAAGTAGATCGGATCACACACCCGAAAAAGGTTTTGCGTGTTCCTTCCGGCGACACTAAAGCATCCCATACCTTTTCTATTGTCGCATCAATGTAAAATTCATATTTCAGTTCTGCATTTTCCATATTATTTCCTCCTTGGAGTTTGTTTCTAGCGAAACTAGCAACATTGATTGTTTGCGAGATTTTCTATATGTTGCTAATATGAATTATAGTTATTCATTCCATTCAAGTATTGTAAAAACGCGACAAGCTGCTAGTAACGATTAGTATAGCTCACAGGAAAAGAAGGAGTAACCAAATATGAACTCAAATGCTCTGAAGCCTAGTATGGGTGTATTGAATTTGGTAGAAGGCGAAAAGAAATTCACTCTCTCACGTTACACTCCCACAGAGGATGTTGGTTTTTTCGTCAAGCACTTCTGGGTTGTAAGCTGGGATTTAACCGGCCATGATCCCTATAACCAAGAAATTGTTCCTAATCCGTGTGTAAATCTAATCATTGAACCTGACATGACAGCTATATATGGCGTTGCGAAAAACAAATACAGCGTTATCATTCAGGAAAAGGGACGCGTTCTAGGTGTGAAATTTAAGCCGGGAGGCTTCTATCCATTCATTAAACAGTCAGTCTCTCAGTTAAACGGCAATCCTATGGGAGTCGAAGGCGTATTTGATGTGGAGGCTCGAACTATAGAGCATACAATTCTTAGCCAACAAGATGACTTCAGGATGGTTGAGCATATGGAACATATAATTCGGCAAAAGCTTCCAGCGAAGGATGAAAACATCACTTTAATAAATAGAATCATAGATCAGGTTGTCGAAGACCGGGAGATTACTAAAGTCGACCAAGTTAGTCAGCTGTTCAACATTAATATAAGGAAGCTGCAGCGATTGTTTGAACAATACGTCGGAGTAAGCCCAAAGTGGGTCATCAAGCTGTATCGACTGCAAAATGCTGCTGAAACAATAGATCTCGACCAAAATTATAATTTGGTAAAGCTGTCGACAGATCTCGGTTATTACGATCAATCGCATTTCATCAAAGATTTTAAAAGTATTATTGGTAAAACTCCTGAGGAATACACCCGTAAATACTAATAAATTACTTGTCTATGAAAATGAAACCCGCTTTTGAGCCAATCAGCTCAAGCGGGTATTTTGTTTGCTGTTTTTTCTGTGTAAAAAATTGAGCAGTCATTCATCAAATAATATTCATCTTTAATTTGTATGAAAAGGTAGCATTTGGTTTACTATAATTAACAACTTTATCAAGGGTTTTCAGCCCAATGGGGGATCATCATTTGTTCAAAAAACTATATAAATGGCTGAGCATGAACCCTGCTCAGGGTCGTGAACAGAAGAAGCCCGCCAATAATGACCAGCAGCAGCAACAACTTTATTCAAGTTTGCAGCCTAATGAAAAGATGCTCCGTTCGATTTATACCAAAAGCTCGGATGTAGTCTTTCGCTCCTTTTTAATCGGTGGAAAGGTTAAAGCTATTCTGATATATATCGATGGCATGTCTAACTCCGAAGGCATTGAAGAGTATGTTATTGCGCCATTAATGAAGGAAGAGTCAGGAGCAAACACCAATCTCAAAGAGCTTATCGAACAAAAAATATCGGTATCTCAAGCCAATGAATTCAACACATTCTCATCTTGTATTGACTATCTTTCTAACGGGAATCCAATTCTGCTATGTGATAATGAGCCATCCGGTCTTGCACTAGGATTAACCAAATGGGAAAAACGCGGAATAGAGGAACCTCCGGCTGAGGTGGGGATCAGGGGGCCTCGTGAAGGCTTTACAGAAACACTGCGTGTCAACACCTCCCAATTGCGTCGTATCATCAAGAGCCCAAGCCTTAAGATGGAATCGATGAAAATCGGCGATTACACTCAAACGAATATCGTTATCGCTTATATAGAGGGTCTTGCGGATCCAACGCTGGTGGAAGAAGTGAAAAATCGGCTTCAACGCATCCGGATCGACGGTATACTGGAGAGCGGCTATATTGAAGAACTGATTGAAGATACCCCTTTCTCTCCTTTTCCTCAGCTGCTGAGTACCGAACGCCCGGATGTGACCAGCGGCAGCCTGCTCGAAGGAAGGGTAGCCATTCTGGTAGATGGCACTCCGTTTGTATTAATTGCTCCTGCAACCTTCTTTTCCCTCATACAAGCCGCGGAGGATTACTACCAGCGTTTCATGATTTCCACAGTCACACGCTGGCTACGTTATTGTTTTCTATTAATCTCTATCCTGCTTCCATCCGTATATGTAGCCATTCTTACTTTTCATCAAGAGATGGTGCCCGGAGCTTTGTTAATCAGCATGGCAAGTTCACGGGAATCGGTTCCCTTTCCGGCGTTGGTCGAGGCTTTGATCATGGAAATTATATTTGAAGCACTCCGGGAAGCAGGCGTTCGATTACCCAAGCAGGTAGGCTCCGCCGTCAGCATAGTCGGAGCGCTCGTCATCGGTCAAGCATCCGTACAAGCCGGTCTTGTCTCAGCGCCTATGGTTATGGTAGTTGCCATTACCGGCATCTCTTCCTTCATGGTTCCACGTTATATCGCCGGGATAGCGCTGCGAATGCTTCGCTTTCCATTGATTCTTCTCGCAGGTACACTTGGGCTTCTTGGGATTATGTTAGGTGTTATCGCTATTGTACTTCATATGTGCAGCTTGCGGTCTTTCGGTATCCCCTATTTATCCGCGGTTTCGACTCCAAAGCTGGCTGAATTCAAAGACGTCCTTATTAGAGCTCCTTGGTGGATGATGAATACACGTCCGCGTTTAACGGGGGAGTACAACAAGTATCGGCAGGCATCCGGTCAAAAACCGGGTCCTGAAAATGGGGAGACTTAATCCATAGAGGGGGAGATGTAGATGCTGGAGAAAGGGAAAATTTCAGCCTTCCAAATGGGTTTGCTCATGTATCCCGTCATTTTGGCCACTGGCTTTCTTTCTCTTCCCGCCATTACAGCCCATTACACCCAAAATGACATATGGCTGACGCCCCTCATCGCATCTGCGACCGGTTTTGTAAGCATCTATACAGCAACCCGGTTACACGAGCTGTTTCCTAAACAAACCATCATCCAGTATAGCGGACAGCTGATTGGAAAAATACCTGGAAAAATCGTTTCCATGATCTACTTTCTTTTTCTGACACATACAGCAGGAACAATCACCAGACAGTACGCAGATTTTGTCACGGGCACTTTTTTATTTAGAACTCCACTGTTGTTGGTCATCCTCTCGATTCTTCTGCTCGCAGCCTTTGCAGTTCGCGGCGGGATCGAACTAGTGGCAAGGAGCGCAGTGATTCTCGCACCTATCTTTATTTTGCCGATTTTTATCCTGCTACTTCTTTTCCCGGATCTGGACGCCAAAAACATTTTCCCTATTCTAAGCGGCGGGTTACTCCCTGTAATTAAAGGCGCAGCAGCTCCGCAGGCATGGTTTAGCGAATATTTTCTGATCTCCTTTTTCCTGCCCAACCTGACAGATCCAAAGAAGGGAAGGAAATGGGGGATCATTTCTTTGAGTGCCGTCGTATTGAGTTTGACTTATATCAACCTGATTATCTTATTTTTACTTGGTCCGGACGTTGCGAATAAAATCTACCCCCTTTTGGTTGCATTCCGTTCTATAGGCGTTGCTAGTTTTCTAGAAAATTTAGAATCGCTGCTGCTGGTGATGTGGGTGGTCGGTAATTTCATTAAACTTAGCGTTTTTTTCTATATGGCTGCTCTTGCATTTGGCCAATGCTTTGAATTGTCAGACTGTCGTCCTATCATCTTTCCACTTGGACTTCTGATTGCTGTCACGAGCCTGTGGGATTTGCCAAGCTTACCTGTAATGGAAGAATTGATCCGCTACGTAGCTCCATTCGAGCTGCCGACAATGCTAACCCTCATTCCGCTGCTATTGCTTATATTGGCTGTATTACGCAAAAGAAAAGCGACTGCTGGAGGAGATTCCACCCCATGAGAGCGTTGATGAAATTAGCGATGTTAATCCTGCCTTTCCTACTGCTTGGAGGCTGCTGGGATCGAACGGAGCTTAACGATTTATCGCTTATAACTGCATTAGCCTTCGACAAAGTGGAGAACAACATGATTCAGGCGACAGCGCAACTTATCATCCCACAGAATCAAAGCGGGAGTGGAATGATGGGAGCTGGGGGGTCCGGTGGCGGCACAGCCAAAAAAACAACCATAAGTTTTGAAAAAGGGTTTAATATTGCAGACGCACTATCCAAGCTGCAACGTAAAACTACCCGTAAGCTGTTCTGGGGGCAATGCAAAATATTTATTATAAGCGATACATTGGCAAAGAAAGGGATTCACGAGCAATTCGACTTTCTAGTACGGCATCCTCAACCCAGAGAAAGAGCTTATATGTTTGTCAGCAAAGGAAAAGCAGCGGATGCTCTGGAAGTGTTTCCAAGCGTTGAGCGATCTTCTTCGGATGCGCTCCGGAAGCTATCCGACCTGCAGACCGGATTCAAGATAACGTTAGAGCAGTTGAGCCAAATGTTAAGAGGAGACTCCCAGGCAGCCGCCCTTCCGATCGTTAAGATTTTGCCGCCGAAAAAGTCGGCAACTGATCCTCTGCAAACCATTCCGTATATAATGGGAATCGCCATTTTTAATAAAGATGCAATGATAGGGGAGCTTTCAGCTAAAGTAACGCGGGGGGTGATGTGGGTAAGAAATGAAATTCAGGAATACACGGTTACCTATAAAACCGATGAGACCGAAGGACTCGTGTCTTTAAACCCTGTCAAAGCCTCTGTTAAACTGATCCCGGAAATTGTTGGAGACCAATGGATGATGACTATAAAGGTGAATACAGAAGGTGATATTGTTCAAAACAGCACCCTATTGAATCCGTTAAGCCCAGACCTGTTAATACTGCTGGACAAGGCATTCGCCAAAGATGTCAAAGAACGCATCCTGCAGGCTACCAACGAGGTTCAGCATAAATGGAAAGTGGATATTTTTGATTTTGCCAAGGAATTCCACAGAAAATACCCCAAGCAATGGGAAAAAGAAAAAAATAATTGGAATGAGTTATTTCCAAAGGTTGTCGTGAAGGTTGACATTCAAGCTCATATACTCCGACCCGGGCTAATCAACTCACCGGCAGGAGTCCCTATGGAAGAGGTGAAGGGGCGATGAGATGGGGATTTTTCTGGATGGTCACAATAGCTGTGATGCTTATTATATGGCTGGAATGGTCCCAGCTTAAATCCAAGCCCACAAAGGATAAGCTCGTATTTATATCGCTGCTGCTTCTCGTTTGGCTGCTGTCTATGCTGGATTTGCCAAATACGCAGGGACCAACAACTATATTACGTTTCATTTTCAAACCATTCCGGCCACTGCTTGAAACATAAGCTCTATTTATAACCATGATGAAACACTCGACTTGCCCAATCTGAGGAAGAATGTCTGATCTTTAGTTGACCTGAGCTTTCCTTATACACAACCGATTTCTCTGGTACATCTTGCCGGTAAAGCGTGGCACCAATTCCAAAGGATACCCGATCGCCAATGCGGCATTCGCCAATGATGGAAGATCCCGGCAGCATAGCAACTCTCTGCCCTAGTACAGGATAATGCCCTTGATGGCTCCCAACCGTGCAACCTTGAGCCGCGACAAAAAAATCGCTATAGGCAGCTTTTCCAAGCACCGTCCCCGTAGTGTGCAGCAGCAAGAAGATATCCGGCAGCAACGTGTCGTACATGCAGCTGAAGCCATGCAATGCTTTGTTCAAGTAAAATAATTTGTTGGCAGCCGCTTCATTCTGTGTTAAATACCAAACCGCATTAGACAGAAACCACAGGTATACGGCATACTGGTCCGAGTGCAGATGGTTCAGATTGGGCTCCCCCTCCTTGCTGTAGCCCGTTAATGTGACATGCCAAAAGCAGTGAGCGGTTCGTTCAATCGCCTGCTCGAATGCGGGCTGCAGCTCTTTAAGCTTGAGGACGCGGCGATCAGGGAACATATAGTTCAACTGCCGCAAGGTGTAGGCTGTAAATTCGTTGTACGGCAACGACAAGTTCACGTTAACCTCCTGCCTTTCCTAAACCTTGTCGTTTTAACTCTTCAGTACACTCTGCGATCAATCCCCGAATAAGTGCTTCACAGTCTGGATTTTCGTAACCCAATTCATTATGAATTCGTGTGACGTCTATTAGTGGAAAGCAAACGGTCCGTGCAGCATCTGCTACTGAGACCTGGCAGCCAGTAAGCTCTCGAATCCACTGGGAGATGCTCCGGTTCGACGTGTTTATGCCACTCGCCACATTGTATACCCCCGATCCATCCGCTTGCGCGATGCTAATAAGCAGCCTCACTACATCATCGATACCGATGTAATCCTTAGCTGTATCAAGGGTCGTGTGCAAAGTAATTTGCTTCTTGTCTACCGCGTCATGGATGAGCGAATATAGAAAATTACCAGAATTGTAGTCATCACCGCATACATTCGATACTCGGGCGATTTTAACGTTCTCCCGTCCTGAATTCAAGCAAAGTGATTCACCCGCGAGCTTGGAGAGATGGAACAAATGATCTCGATGATGGGGATTGATCGATAAGGACACCTGTTCATTGGAGGTAAGATTATCCATATAAATGCGGGTCGATGATATATAAACAAAAGAATCGAAGGCTGCTTTTTCAAGAAACTCCCCAGCCAAAGAAACATGCGCTTTCATTGTGTCAAAAGGCCTTTGCCGGAAATCTGAAGTTACTCCAGCGCAGTAAATGACATGTCCGAGTGATTGCTGAAACACTGTTGGGTCATCTCTCTCTGGAGCGAAGCATTCCTTCCCTTGGCTGCGTAAAGCGCTAACTAGATGCCGACCCATAAAGCCTTGTGCACCAATGACTGTAAATAACCCCGATGAATTAGTATTCATTGGCGGTACCCTATCCTTCTTGAAGGTACACCCACATTGATCGAGTAGGGCTCAAGCTCTCCCTTAACCAGCGATTGTGCTCCCACGACACAGCCTTTCCTCAGAAATGCGCCGTCAAGAATAACCGTTCCTGCACCAATCCATACATCATCCTCGATAACGATTCCTCCTTTACTCGGCATAAATCGCTGCTCTATAATCGGCAGACTGCGTGAACGATATTCATGATTCACTGGTGCAAGCGTGCAGTTTGCGGCAATCAGCACTCCACTACCGATCCATACTCCATTGCCGCTATAAATAACCGTACCTGAGTTAATATAGCTGTTACTGCCGATATGCACATCCCCCATGCCGCCGGCAGGCTTTATTTTTACAAACGAGTCTATCATCGCTCCGTCATCAATGAATATGCGCGTCCCTCTCACTGATTCTTCAATATCAGCCAAAGCCGATACATGTGCTTTATCAGATATAATCAGCACTACTCTGCTCCCTCCGTCCATAGCTCGAACTGCTGATCCCTGTCGCTTATGATGAGAGCATCCATAGGCAGCCATTGAATACAAAACGCTGGATCATTCCATCTAACACCACGAGCACTTGCAGGCTCATATCGTTGAGACAGCAAATAAGTCAGCTCCGTATCGTCTTCGAGTGTTTGAAAACCATGGGCAACCCCCTCCGGTACATACAGCATACTGCGATTTGCTGCGGTTAGCCGAATGCCGAGCCACTGCTTATAAGTTGCTGATTGGGGTCTAATGTCCAGTATGACATCATAAACCGCGCCTTTTGTACAGCGTATCGTTTTCGCTTCAGCGAATGGAGCCTCCTGATAGTGCAGCCCCCGGATCGTACCTTTATACCAATTATAAGATATCCCGCACTGGACCACGTTCGTATTTAGACCATACTGAGCGTATTCATCCACACACCAGGAACGAGCAAAAAATCCGCGTTCATCGTTTGAAGGTTCGATATCAATCACATAAGCGCCTGCAATGGCGGTTTCAGTAAATTTCATCTTTACCACATCTCAATCTGTGGAATCCATACGGCACATTGACCGCCCCAATCTCGAATATAGGATAACTGTCCGGCAATTTCTTGTTTAAGATTCCACGGCATAATAATGACAATATCCGGTTTGGTCTCACGAATATATTCAGGAGGAAATATCGGTATGAGCGAACCAGGCAGTAGCAGCCCCTGCTTGTAGGGATTCCGGTCAACAACATAATCCATCATCTCCTTGCCAATACCGCAATAATTAAGCAATGTGTTGCCTTTGGCCGGCGCTCCATATGCCGCGATTTTGCGACCAGCATTTTTGTGCTCAATAAGAAATTGCCATATATTCCGCTTGGTATGAGCCACATTTTCAGAAAATGCAAGATACGTTTCGATCTTCCGGAGACCTGCCGCCACCTCTTGCTGAAGCAAGGTATGGACGCTCTGTCCAATTATTTTAGACGTATCTCCTGCATGCCCTGCATATATGCGCAAGGATCCGCCGTGAGTATCCAATACATCCACATCGAATATGGTCAAACCATATCTGGCAAACAACTGCTGCACTGTGTGCAAGGAGAAATAGGAGAAATGCTCGTGATAAATAGTATCAAACTGATTATGTTCCATGAGCTGCAGCAGATGCGGGAATTCCATTGTCAGGACGCCTGTATCCTTGAGCAGCGTCTTCAAGCCGGCTACAAAATCATGAAGATCCGGCACATGAGCGAGAACGTTGTTACCGATCAGGACATCAGCCTGCTTATGCTCACAAGCAAGTTGGTGGGCGAGCTCCATTCCGAAAAACTCCATAACTACAGGAATTCCTTTGTCCAATGCTGCGGCGGCTACGTTGCGAGCGGGTTCAATGCCTAGCGTTCGGATACCGGATTGCTGGAAAAATTGCAGTAAATAACCGTCATTGCAAGCAATTTCAACAACTAAGGGACTTTCGTCGGAAGAATCGGTTGTTGGATCAGTACAGCTAGTAAAGCTTTGTAGAGCGAACCTGTCGATCATCATTTCCGTGTAATTCCGCGCATGCTTAAGCCAGCTGTCCGAGAACGAGCTAAAATAAGCATATTCTCCGAAAATGCTCTCCGGCGGCTCAAATTGTGCAAGCTGAACAAGGAAGCAAGCTCCGCATACATAGGCGTGCAGTGGATAAACCGAACAAGGAAGCTCGGATTCTTCCGGCTTCAAATAATGATTGGAGAACGGAGACATTCCGAGATCTACGAATGTATGGATCAACGGTTCCCCGCATAAGCGGCATGGTCGCTGCTTTATTGGAGCACTCATCGTGCAAACTCATCTCCTTCTCTTGACACAAGAATGGAATTCAGAGATATTTAACAAATTTCTATTTCAGGCTTGTAAGTCCTTATAAGCTTCTATTTGCTTAAGAGTCATTACCCGAACGCTCTTGCCGTGAGCATAAGCCTGATACCAATCGGCAGTCCAGCGAATGGCCTCCTTAGTGTCAAGCAGGGGTCTCCAGCCAAGCCTGGTTCTAGCCTTAGAGCAATCCAATACCAGCCGCTGCGCTTCATGCGGCTTTGAATCGTTTAAATCCACCATATTATCTCTAAAAGGCGCTGCTGCATCCTTTATTGCATCTTCAATCTGCGAGCTTGGGAGCTCCAACTCATCCCAACATGCAAGCAATTCGCGTGCAATTTCTCCTACGGTTAACGGCTGAGCGTTATCCGGTCCGAAATTCCATGCTTGCCCAAGCTGTTCTCCTGCGGCATACATCCTCTCCGCTAGCAGCAAATATCCTTGCAGCGGGTCGAGCACATGCTGCCATGGTCTGACAGCTAACGGCTCCCGTACCTTCGGAGTTTTTCCGCTAAGCAAGCTGCGGATCAGATCCGGTACTAAGCGATCCTGCGCCCAGTCTCCGCCCCCAATAACATTACCGGAACGGACAGTGGAGAGTGCAGTAGGCGTCCCTGCGAAAAACGATCGGCGGAATGCGTCCGTTACCAACTCCGCGCATGCTTTACTGGCGCTATAGGGATCATATCCGCCCAGCCGGTCGGTTTCGCGGTAAGGCCATATCCATTCGCGGTTTTCGTAGCATTTGTCGCTCGTCACAATGATCACTGCCCTTACTGTAGCACCACTGGAACGGACTGCCTCGAGAACGTTTGCTGTCCCGACAACATTCACATCGAATGTTTCGACCGGCAAGCGGTATGAGGCTCGAACCAAGGACTGAGCTGCCAGATGAAAGACGATGTCGGGACGGCAGCGCTTCATGGCTGCGTTCAGTCGCCGCGAGTTACGTATATCGCCCTTAACGGATACGATTCCATCTGCTGCGTTTGCCAGTGAAAATAAATTGGGATCTGATTCTGGCGATAAGGAAAATCCTGTTACATGAGCGCCCAAACTTTGCAGCCACAGCAACAGCCAGCTTCCCTTGAACCCTGTATGTCCGGTTATAAACACCTTTTTCCCCTGCCAAAAGGACATCTTTACCACACCTTCCAAGGGGCTTTGGAGGATGACCACCATTCTTCCAGCAGCAGCTTATCCCTCAACGTATCCATTGGATGCCAAAACCCATGATGCCGGAAACCCGCCAATTGGCTGCTAGCCGCAAGTCGCTCCAACGGTTCTAACTCCCAGATAGTCGCATCCCCCTCAATCAGATCAAACACATCTGGCTCCAATACAAAAAAACCGCCATTAATCCAGCTATCTTCCCCCTGGGGTTTTTCCTTGAATCGGGTAACCAAATCGTTAGTAAATTCCAACGCTCCGAACCTGCCCGGTGGATTAACCGCTATTAAAGTGGCCAGCTTGCCATGATCCCGATGGAATTGAATCAATTCGTTAATATTTACATCACTGACACCATCACCATAGGTAAAACAAAATGTTTCATGGCCTACAAACGTTTTGACACGTCTGAGCCTTCCCCCTGTCATCGATTCCGATCCTGTATCTACTAAGGTTACCTTCCACGGTTCGCTCTGGTTATTATGGATTTGCATTTGATTAGCTGCGATGTCTATCGTGACATCCGACCTATGGAGAAAATAATTGGCGAAATATTCCTTGATAACATATCCCTTATATCCGAGACAAATTATGAATTCGTTGATTCCATAATGCGAATATATTTTCATAATATGCCAAAGTATCGGATTGCCCCCGATCTCCGCCATCGGCTTAGGTCGCATAGTTGTTTCTTCACTCAGTCTTGTGCCAATTCCCCCAGCCAATATCACCGCTTTCACCTGACAATCGCCTCCTTTATACAGGGGACAGCTAGCGTTAAACTGCTTATACTGCTTCCGTTACAATAACCATCTCGGATACGGATAAAAGTGCATGGTTAAACATTTCATGAATTTTGGGTATTTCTTCCATTTTGTTGAAGAGATCCGTTAGTTGAGGTTGTACAGGATCTTGAACAAACAGTATTTTTCTTACAGGCAGCTTGTTGCTTTCCAATAGTAAGAGAAGCGGTTGAAGATGGAAAAAAGTATTAGACAGCTGCGTCTGAAGAAACGGTGTTCTGTCGCTCAACCAACGTGCGATTTGAAGGTAATGCGCCCCATTCTGCATCTTGAACAATAATGAGCCCCCTCTGCACAGCTTGGAACGTATGCCATTGATTATGCTGTCAATCTGGTGCTGAGGATAGGGCTCTAATCCGCCTTCTAATAGAATCACATCGTATAAGGCTGAATCCTCAAAATCCTTCAATTCAGTAAGCAATACATGCTTAGCTGTTTCTGATACCGACAGCAAATCCACCATGTATTTGCTTTGATCTGTATAATTGACAATCGTCGTTTGCTCAAATCCGTTTTCCCGCAATTTATTGCGCAGCTGCAGCGGCGTGGAGCCGCATTTGGCATTAATGCCAAGTATGCGGACAGCTTGAGGAGCCGTCCCAGAACTCTGCCTTTGTTGCTGTATGCATTCCATCGCCGTATCCACCAGATGGATATCAAAACCTGTATCCTCCCAGGCATCTATTCCATATTTATCACGGAAAATTTCGCGGCTTACTTCAAGAGACTGATGCTGCCGCTGTTCCTCCCCCACTGTGACAGAGCCGAAATGATGAGTGAAGGTGTCTTTTGCAAATATCAGCTTGTATCCAGCCCTGCGAATGCGAAAACTTATATCGTCATCAGCGAATTCCCCATAAATGAACCTTGGATCAAAATAACCTACCTGCTTAAGTAGCTCCGTTCTTACCATCAACACACAGGGCAGGAGTCGAACTCTTTCCTCCCACATGCTTGGATTCGAAATATTATAGCTCTCAGCAAACCGCTGCATCTCTTCAAGATCAGCTGCATTGGGGCAAATGATCCGTTGATTGTTCGATACTGAATCGGCTCCCGGGGAAACAAAACCAATCGTTGGGTCGGATTCCATACAGATTAGCAAATTATCGAGCCACCCTGTGGTAACAATGAAGTCATTGGAAATGCAAGCCGTGTACCTTCCTTCCGCCACCATCATTCCTGCATTAAAGCCGTTAACAGGGCCAACATTTGCAGCGAGAGTTACCTTCTTGTGATTAGGCAATTCGTTGAAATAAGCTGCTGTCCCATCCGAAGAACCATTGTTAACGGTAATCAGTTCAATTGGAAGATGCATTGTATAACGGTAGATGCTCTCCAAACATTGCTTGGTGTATTCCAAATGATTGTAGGCGAGCACGACGATGCTGACTAGCGGTTCGGATGCCCTATTAATCGATTCATTCGTGCTGAACAACTTTTTATTTATATCATCTATACACTGTTGGATTTCAGTTCTCTTATTCTCGTCTTCCGTCAATTCCATTGACCGTCTATACAAGCTTACAGCTAATACGAATTCCTTCTTTTGGAAATATACATTGGCGAGTTTATAGAAGAGATCGAATCGCTGATACTCAAAGCCGATGGCTTCAACCAGAGCACGCTGTGCTTCATCAAGCTTGTTTTCGAGCAAATGGATCTCTGCTTTCCATAAGTAAATGTCAGCATCGCGAGGGTGGAGTCCTTGAAATTCGCGTATTAACAGCTTGGCAATATCCACTTGACCTGCATCGAGCATTTCCTTGATTTTTTTCTTTACTTCCAAGTGAAGTCATCCCCAATCATCTGTTCCTTTTTTCCTGTGAGTCTTCAAAAAGCAGCGTTATAAAAGGGAACTTTTTGAACGACCTCTATAAAATTACCCGCTTTCGTATACAGTAATTCCAATATATGCATGGAAAGATGAGAAGTGAGTCTATGCGGGGTTCCAAAAAGTGAAAAACGGGCGATGAAAAACCACGGCAATAGTGGTTTCTATCCATGCAAGGGTCTACACGTAAACGTAAGATGAAGAAAAAAGAAAGGAGTGGACTTCATATGCCAAACTTTGCCGTTTATAATACAGATCCCAATCAGCTGCAAACCTTGATATTTGGGAGCGACGGAACGAACACTCTTGCGCTTAATACCGACTCCACAGGCAGACTTAATATTGGAGATGTCAATACAGTAACAGCTGTCATGGGGGCAACAATTACTGGTGGTACTGTTTCGGCTACCATTGTCGGTGGTACGTTGAATGCCGTGCAAGCGGCAACTATTGTTGGCGGTACGTTGAATGCGGTACAGGCTGCTACCATTGTCGGCGGTACTCTTAATGCTGTCGAAGCCGTCACCATTGTCGGTGGTACTGTTTCCGCCACTATTGTTGGCGGGACGTTGAATGCGGTGCAAGCCGCAACTATTGTCGGCGGTACGCTCAATGCTGTGCAAGCGGCTACCATCGTTGGCGGTACTCTCAACGCTGTCGAAGCTGTCACCATCGTCGGCGGTACTGTTTCGGCCACTATTCTTGGTGGTACGCTCAACGCTGTTGAAGCTGTCACCATCGTCGGCGGTACTGTTTCGGCTACTATTCTTGGCGGTACTCTCAACGCTGTCGAAGCCGTCACCATTGTCGGTGGTACTGTTTCGGCCACTATTCTCGGTGGTACCGTGTCGGCTACCATTCTTGGCGGCACACTTAACGCCGTGCAGGCTGCTACTATTGTCGGCGGTACGCTCAACGCATTGCTCGCTGGCACTGTTTCCGCCACCATTCTTGGCGGTACCCTCAACGCCGTGCAAGCTGCTACTATCGTTGGCGGCACACTGAATGCTTTGCTCGGCGGCACTGTTTCTGCCACTATTCTCGGCGGTACCCTCAACGCCGTGCAGGCTGCTACCATTGTCGGTGGCACGCTCAACGCATTGCTCGCTGGCACTGTTTCCGCTACTATTCTCGGTGGCACCGTGTCCGCTACCATTCTTGGCGGTACAATTACAACGATATCCCAAAACAATTTCAACCAATTCAGTGCACTTGGCGTTACAGTAAGCAGTACAACTTATACGCCAATAGCTTCAGCATCACTCAATCAAAGCTTATATCCTTACAAGGTATACTCCTATCTCATCTATAACAATAGCGGCGCCGCTACCGTCAATGCACGATCAGAAATTAGCTCTGACGGTGTACGTTGGATTGTCGATTCTACTGTAACCGGCTTGTTAACAGGCGGTATCGTTCTGACACCGATTAGATTTGCTAAATACACTCGTGTATCACTAGCAATGGCATTAGTTGGGACGGCTACTGTAGACGTTTATCTCGATGCACAAGTATAAACATAATTCATAAAATAGAGGATGACACCCGTTATCCTCTTTTTTGTATTCAATTGAATGGGTCTCATTAAGCAATAATATAAAAAGTAAAAAAATGGAGATGTTGCCTGTGTCTGAGCTTGCTGTTCTTTCATTCATCGTTGACAGTAAGAAGCAAACTCCCGATCCAGATAGCCCCTATCCTGTGATTGCCTTTGATCCCGAAAGTGGTGCAACCTGGAATGATGTTAAAAAGCAAATTATGCAATCGGGGGCACAAAAGGTTTTGCTACAATTTTCTAACGAGACGATCGATATACCGACTCATAACTGGAATCACATCGATTATCAGTTCTGTCGTTTCCATCGGCTGTACGATTCTGTTGACATCACCACATCTGTTTCTCCTTTAGTATTCATCGATCTCATTGCCCCCCTTCCCTTACCTGGCCTCAGCATCGTTTCGAGGGAAATTAACTTTGATGAATATGGCTGGAAAACTACCCGACTGCTATACTTTTTCGATACACATAATTGGGATCAACCTGAAATCATGCTTAGCAAAAATAACTTGCACATAGATGATTTATTTGCCCTCTCACACCTGTATGAGCAAACGAACCGTTTTGAAGAAGCCTATGCGGCTAGCCTAAAAGCTCTAACTTTGGAAGAATCAGCTCAACCTAATGATCCCAAGAGGAATGGAACACCTCTCTCAGAGCTTCCTATCCCCGTGACACAGGGCCCTCCAATGTTTGATCCAGCGAGGTTATGGTTAGCTCATGGTCTACATGCAGCGAGGTGCAACCGTCAAGAGGAAGCCGCTACTGCCTTCCGGATGTCCTATGCAGAGAATCCGCACATGGACCCGTTATACTATTGGGCAGATGAGCTTATGCGGCAAGGCTTCTCACAAGAAGAAGCAATCATACCTATATTGAAATGGTTGGAGCCTGATCCAGATAAAGAAGAACGGCATATTCGCCTTTTACACCGTATTGGCTTATTTTCAGAGACGCTTAAATCTCTCGAACAAATAACAACGACGGCATCGCATCATCAGATTACCCGCATCTACTTTGATTGTTTGATCCAGGTTGGCAGAATTGCTGAAGCTGCTCTGTTGTTCCATGAACAGGATGAGGCATACAAAAAAAAGTATCCGACCGATGCACTTTTATACAAAATACTGTTAGCGGATGATAACCTATCTGCTCTGATTTCGCCGCTTGAACAATATGAGCTTGTAGCATTACAGGATCGGGCTGTCGCGATTCGTCTATTTAGCTATGCGGAAGTACTGCAAGGCTATATTAGTGAGCCATTATCGCTCGCCTTCACCTTGTTTCGGAATGGTTATGTCATGCGTTCCGCTACCCATTTTTTACAAGCACTGAAAAATAATACGATGGATCAGGACGGTTACCGATGTTTAGGAGAAATACTGTATTATCGTGGCGCCTATCAGCAAGCATCCGAGATGTTCGAATATTTGCTCTCGCAAGCACCAGATAACGCTGCTCTGCGCACTGCCCTGGCACTCGCCTGCCTACGTCAAAGCGAGGTGCTACTGAAGGAATCCATGTATATTTTTCCTTCTTCTGTTTTCTTGCGCGAGGAGTCGGAGAAGGTAGGAAGCGGAATCAAGAGGATGGAGCAAAGCGCAGCTATTACTCGCTGGAATTGGGCAGAGAGGACAAATTTCCATGGATAAACCACTCATTTCCCTCTGTATGATCGTCAAGAATGAAGAAGATTGCATCGCCCAATGCCTACTAAGTGCAAGGACAGCCGCCGACGAGCTCATAGTGATGGATACTGGATCAACGGACCAGACAGTTGAGATAGCCAAACGAACCGGAGCTGCAGTCCATATTCGTGAATGGAAAAACGACTTTGCTGCTGCTCGCAATGAATCCATTAATCTCGCCTCTGGCGAGTGGATACTCGTGTTGGATGCCGATGAAATACTGGAGGAAGGCCATGGAGCACTGCTGCGCGAGGTAGTCGCTAATTCACCCGATGCGGATGGATTTTTCGTGCGAATTGTTAACTTCATAGGTACGGAAGCCCAGCACGCAGGATCATCCATATCAGCTTCACTGCGTCTATTTCGCAATAAACAGGCTTATCGTTATGAAGGAAGAATCCATGAGCAGATTGTTCAACCTATTCTATCAGCGAATCCGGCAGCCCGGCTGCTTTATTCTAACATTCAATTAAATCATGGCGGCTACCTGCCCGAGGTTGTACAGAAGAAAAATAAAGTACAGCGCAACATGGATCTGCTGCTTCAAGAGCTGGAGAACACTGATAGTGAGAGCTTTCACCGTTACAACCTTGGTGTGGAATATATGCGGGCAGGCGACTATACATTAGCGCAAGAACAGTTTTGTCTTTCCAGAACCGTAACAGACTGGAGAAAAACGAGCTTCGGTCATGTTGTTGTGCTTCGCGAGGTGAACTGTCTGCAAGCCCTTGGCCGTTGGGAGGAAGCTGCCGATTTATGCCGGGTTGCCGCTAGTGATCTAAGCAATTATCCCGACTTATTTTTCACACTCGGAAGAATTCATTATCACCTGCGACAATGGGAACAAGCTGAAGAAGCCTTCCATAAAGCACTGGAAATCGGTGAATCACCGCCTCAATATACGTCCGTCAGTGGTGTCGGAACTTATAGTGCCAGCTTTCATCTCGGCAAAACCCGTGAACAGCTGGGCGATTACGATGGAGCAGTGCAGTTGTATGCGAATGCACTTACGTTCAATGCAGGCTTGCTTTCACCCTTTTTACGACTGATAAGTCTGCTTGCTCGTCTTCATAACGCCAATGGCATCACTAATACGATGGAGCGGCTGTTTCATTTGGAATCGCCTAAAACCTGGTGGAGTATTGCGCTTTCTTACTATCAGCTAGGACTGTATGAACAAGCGACGGATATTTTGAAAAACAAACCTATGCCCGTAGAAAAGCGAGAGGAACGGCAGCTGCTGCTCTTGCGCTGCTACCTTCTACTGCCAGGAAATCGTGCCCCAGGCTATACGGGTGTAGCAGCCAGGCACAAACGAACAGCGAGGAAGCTGTTTTACATGGCTCTTGTTCGCAATGATGACAAGGCTGCAGAACGATGGCTGCGGCGTTTGGAACAGGAAAGAGCACAACGATTGAAACAGAAGCAAGGAATTACGGATAAACATACTAACGAACCCTTTGATAGCTCAGATTCTGCAAGCGAGCTTGTTTTGAACCTGCATGCATACTTGCTAAAGGAAAAAGAGCAGCATGTTATCCCTCTCCATCTTCCTGCTTCGGCGTATTCCGCACTGTGGAGCGAATTGTACTTTTTGTATATACTAGCCTCCAATGAGCATTTATTCGCTTTGCAAACTCAAATTCAAACCTATTGGCTCCAACTCCTGACGCTGCTGCCCGATCCTCTTCAACGCTTGAAGGGACGTTACGAGCTTATTAAATGCGTTCATGTAAGAATCTATCAGCTGCTGCAAAATAAAGATGGCGATCTTGAGTACGCTGCTCTGTGGAATGACGTGAGACCCCGATTGATGACATTAATCGATGATTTGCTCATGGAGGAGGTTAACTGATAATGCCTAATGTATCTTTGTGCATGATCGTTCGTAACGAAGAAGAGCATATCAGGCAATGTTTGATTTCAGCAAAGCCTTATGTAGATGAAATCATTGTCGTAGACACCGGATCCCAAGATCAGACCCCAAACATAGTTGAGCAGTTCGGAGCGCAATTGTACAGAATGAAATGGAACGATCATTTTGCAGAAGCACGCAATTATGCAACCAAACGCGCAACTGGAGACTGGATTTTGGTGCTTGATGCTGATGAACAGCTGCTGCCAATAGATTTCGATCTCTTCAAAAGCTTCCTTGCTGATGAGACGGTGTCAGGCTACTATGTACTGATACGAAATCATCGCTCCGAAATGCCTGATGATTATGAAACGGATTTTGTATGCCGTTTGTTCCGCAATCTCCCGAACATTTCTTACCAAGGGCGAGTTCATGAGGATATCGGCGTGTCGCTTTCCACAACTTATCCCAGGCTCGCCATCAGGCGTTCAGGGTTGATTGTAACCCACTACGGCTATGTGCGTATGGCGGAACACGCGAACAAGAAAGCTGAACGCAATGTTAAGCTGCTGGAACGCGCGGTTCGTGAGGAAAGCGATCCTTTTTTTTACCGATACGCAATAGGTGTTGAATCATTTCTACAGGAGCACTACCAGAGGGCTGCTGAAGACCTCGCCCCGCTTCTTCCGAAGGTGCCTCCGACAGCAGGATATGCCGCTGATCTGGCCTATAAATTAGCTTATTCCTATTGGCGCTCAGGCAGGAACACTGAGGCACTTCAGGCTGTGGAAACAGGACTTATCCGCGAGCCTCTGTATGCTGATTTACAGGAGCTTCATGCCGTATTGCTGCTCGAAGAAGGTCGTCCTGAGGAAGCCCTTCACCGACTTACCCAATATGCCAAGACAGCCACCTTCTCCGAGGAACAGCAGGCAGAGCGAGCGGATTATTGGTTGGGGCTTGCCCATCAGCAGCTTGGGAATTGGCAGCAAGCTTTGCTGTATCTTGAGAAATGTCTGCATACTACAGCTTATCGTGAACAAACGAAACCTCGCTGGCTCGATCTGGCTCTGCTCATTTATCCGCTTACAGAGGTGGAATCCAGACTTACAGCAGCACTGCATAGCTTGGAAGAGCTTGCAATTTCTATCTATTTAGGCAGCTTCGTAACGAAATGGGGATACAGCAGCCGAATGCTTCCATTGTTGGAAGGGCTGAATCTGGATGGAACAAGCGAGGATTTACAATTGCAAGAATTAGCTTTTTTCTACGCGATCATGTTAGCGCAGACAGGTGGGACGGAGAAGTCTTCGGAGATTCTGCATCAGCTCGTCCATAAAAAACCAGAAAAACATCTGCTTATTTACTTGTGGGCACTGCAGAATGCGGGAGGCGAATCACTGGTTCAACTCAACCTTCTATATGCCTTTCGTGATACTGAGCCTGAGCTTGCCTCACTTGCTGATAGGCTGCTTCACGGAAATCCATCGCTCTCCCCTGCGCCAAATGTACAGCTTTTGGAACAGGCAGCATATGCCATGCTGATGATGAGAGCATGGTCCGGCTTTCAATTAGTTTGGCAGTACTTGCACGGAATTACTACTGAAGGCAGGCAATCCGAGCTGCCAAAGGCTTGGCGTCCCGCCATCTACCAATCCCCGGCACATATACGCGAGATTATCCTGCAGGGTCACTCTCCTGAAACAAGCAGATACGGTGAACGGCTCTTTGGGGCTCAACTCGCGTACTCTCTAGGAAAGAAGGAGGAAAGCATCCGTCTGTTTACTCAATTAAAACAAGATTTTCCTCAACGACTCGAACCCCGATTAGGTTTGTATGGTGTTGGGATTGGATCAGATGAATGCGCATCTTATCTCTTTCTAATCGACCTCTAAGAGGTCGTTTTTTCATTTATGCGGTTATCCCTGAGTTTGCGCCTGAAAATAAATATCGAGCATGGTCGGTTGATCCAGTTGCTGTGATTTGACACTGAATCTTGTAAATTTCAAGTATCGCATAGGAACGATGGCTTGAGTTGTTCCAGCTGCGACAACCATCTTGGAGTCCTGCATGAAATCCTTTCCATTAGGGCTGATTTCCACCTTTACCTCACTCGCATGATTTCCTCGATTGACGATGGAGTATGTGTATAGTTTTAACAAGGACGAGTTGACCAAAAGTGATGGTTTCCATTCATTCTCAGTTGTTACCCCCAAGCGTTCCTGCTCGATAAATCTCGTCCGCTGTACGTTCACACGCAGCCTCTTGATGATCGGACGGATTGGCTTGCAGCATTTTTTAATAATGATGTATTTATGCTTTCTGTATGTTTTCTTTTTGGGAAACAGCTTTTTCTGACTCATGCAGCGATGCGAATATTTCTTCTTACGATGACAGCAGCAAGAGGTAAGTGTCTTTCTAAAGGCGGTATATTTCAGTGCAGGCACCCAAACTCACCTCCGGTTTTGTAAGATAATTACCAATATATTCGGCTATCCTACATTTCGCGACGGCAGTTATCACGTCCCCTCAGCTTCGTTTCCTCCTAGCAAGCCGCACTCCCTACCTTCAGAGCATAAAGCTCCTTAATTATTCGGATAACGCCTTCCCACTCAGCTTTATTCGAATCCATCGCCCACCCAAAACCTGCAATAATACAGCCTTTTGACCATTTTTTCGGGATTTTCTTGAATTCCTGCAAATGTGCATCTTTTTTATCATTGTTAGCTGTAACCAGACCTTTTTATATGAAATAACTGTAATATTCAGGCTGTCGAATTAAGCGCTTTCAATATCTCTCAAATTTTAATCCATACACCCTATTTCTCAATAGTGTTCTCGCAAAGCTCAATCTAGGTGTTAAAAGCC